>JBAWVG010000007.1:0-43096 GCA_037147395.1 Nitrosomonadaceae bacterium
GAGCATGCAATCTCTCCGGTGGATGGCTCAGATCAGCATCCATCACCACGATCACTTCACCCTGTGCGACTGCAACACCGGCCAAGATGGATGCGGTCAGGTCAGGCTTTTCACGTCTCTCAATCAGTCTGACAGGGGCACGCCCCTCCCAAGCACGGACCTTATCAGGGGTTCCATCCTTAGAGCCATCATCAACAATGATGACCTCAAAACTACCCTGCGGCAGATCGAGTGCAAATAGACGCGTCAATAACGGATCAATATTGTCCGTCTCGTTCAGAGTGGGGATGACGACAGAGAATTTCATCATGCGGATTGAGTCTATGTCTACGAAATAGGTGGTTCGAGACAACGAGGGGGAGTCCGAAAAGTGGTTAGCTTGGAGCATTGCATAACCGTTAAGCCTAGCATAACTCCCCATGAGAGGGTCGCGTCATACGACTCGCAGATCTCATTTTTTAAAGAATCTCTGAGCGATGATAATGGCTAACGATACCGATACAGACTCGGATAGAGATGAGGGCAGATGGGGTACCTATACGGTATAATGCCCCCCTTTCGTTTGAATGAATGTCTGAACAAGTCCCTCATTCTTGATGAAGACTATTTCAGACCATCCCTACCCATGCCGATACTGCAAGGAAGTGAACTCGAGTGTGTACGCGGTGACCGCAGACTATTTAAGGGTGTTAACTTCTCCCTTGATGCGGGTGAGTTGCTGCAAGTTCACGGACCCAATGGCAGTGGCAAAACCAGTCTTCTGAGGATGCTGTGCGGTCTTGCGACCCCCGCCCAAGGACAGATCCTCTGGCGTGGCACCGATATCCGCTCCCTGAAAGGGGATTATTATGGTGAGATCACCTATCTCGGTCACTTAAGTGGTGTGAAGGATGACCTCACCGCGATTGAGAATCTACGTATCTCGAGCGCACTATCCGGTGCTGAGATTGATATCGAGAAAGCGCATGGAGCCCTCCAACAGATGGGTCTTGGGGGGCGCGAGTCACTCCCTGCTAAGGTACTGTCACAGGGACAGCGACGCAGAGTAGCGCTATCACGACTGCTGGTCTGTGGGACGGCCTTATGGATACTGGATGAGCCCCTGGCAGCACTGGATGTTGCAGCGGTGAAGCTCATGCAAAGCCTACTCGAGCAGCATCTGAATCAAGGTGGAATGGTGGTCATGACGACCCACCAAGAGATCGATATCGCTGCTGTCTCAACCCACCGTTTACAGCTGAGCTAGCATGTCTCTATGGGTCATACAGCGGGATCTACTTCTAGCGATGAGACGTCGTTCAGACGTCCTGACAACGCTGTTTTTTTTCATTATCGTGGTGAGCCTATTCCCGCTCGGTGTGGGACCGGAAATGAATATGCTCCGGACCATGGCACCGGGTGTAGTATGGGTTGCAGCACTGCTGGCATCGATGCTGTCACTGGGGAGAATGTTCTCAAGCGACTATCTGGATGGCACTCTCGAGCAGATGCTGATATCACCCCAGTCCCTCTCAATGCTGGTATTGGGCAAAGCGATGGCACACTGGCTCGTGACCGGGGTGCCGTTGGTTCTGATGTCACCGGTTCTAGGTATCCAGTACGACCTATCAACCGATGCCCTCCTAATACTGACCGCATCATTACTGCTGGGGACACCGGTCTTAAGCCTAATCGGGGCGATTGGGGCAGCACTGACTTTAGGGCTCCGGGGTGGGGGTGTACTGGTATCGCTCTTGGTGCTTCCACTCTATATCCCGGTACTGATCTTTGGTGCTGGGGCAGTTGAGGCCAGTACAGCAGGCCTAGGAGCGGGTGCGCACCTGTCACTGCTGGGTGCATTTCTGCTGGCATCGCTCGTATTGTCCCCTTGGGCGACGGCAGTTTCATTGCGAATTTCGATGGAATGAAGAAAGCCATTCTGAATTTCAGCATTTTGGTTTAAAATCGGCGGCTGCAAACCGAGGGCTCAGGCTTTTAAACATGGCAATTAACTGGTTTAAATATTCCTCTCCAGCAAGTTTTTATGTCTTGGCGGGGAAAATGATCCCGCTATTCTCTATCGCTGCGACCATATTATTCGCGGTGGGTCTTTATATCGGCTTCTTTGTTGCACCCACTGATTTTCAGCAGGGTGAAGCCTACCGAATCATCTTCATCCACGTGCCTGCGGCATGGATGTCGATGTTCCTCTACGTGATGATGGCTGTTTGGGCCGGCATCGGACTCGCATTCAATACCCGCCTCTCCTCCATGATGGCCACCGCCATTGCACCGACAGGGGCAATGTTCACATTCCTAGCTCTATGGACGGGGGCAATCTGGGGAAAGCCCATGTGGGGGACCTGGTGGGTATGGGACGCCCGTCTAACGTCCGAACTCATTCTGCTATTCCTCTACATCGGATTCATGTCTCTACAGGCAGCGATAGATGATCCTCGACGTGCCGATAAGGCGGGTGCAGTGATCGCGCTGGTCGGTGTGGTCAATATCCCGATCATCTACTTCTCCGTAAAATGGTGGAATACCCTTCACCAGGGTGCGACTGTCAGTGTGACCTCTTCACCCAAGATGGCCGCGACCATGCTGACAGGTATGCTGATCATGTCGATCGCATGCTGGATGTATGCCATCGCAGTGATACTGATCCGTACACGGACCATCATTCTAGAACGCGAACGTCATACCTCATGGGTGAGTGAACTGAAGGGGGTCTCGTCATGATCTGGGCGAGCTGGTCTGACTTCTTTGACATGGGGGGATACGGATTCTATGTATGGGGATCCTATATCGTCTCGGTCATCTGCATCGTCGGGGAAGTGATACTGGTCTTAAAACGCAAACGAACTTTATTGAAACATCTTAGTCTGATCCATGAATCAACTAAAGAAGAGAAGATAAATGAAACCACGTCATAGGAAGCTGGCGATCATTGTTTCTGGCGTGAGTGCGCTAGGTATTGCTGCTGCACTGGTCCTGAATGCATTCGAGAGTAATATGGTCTTCTTCTTCAGCCCAACCCAAGTCGCAGCCAATGAGGCCCCTAGAGGGAAGAGCTTTCGCATCGGTGGACTGGTTGAGGAGGGCAGTATCAAACGTCAGGGTGATGGTGTAACGGTCAATTTCGTCGTGACGGATACCGCTAAGGTCATCCCTGTCGTTTATACCGGTATCCTTCCCGACCTGTTTAAGGAGGGTAAGGGTGTGGTTGCACAAGGTAAGTTATCGCCTGATGGTGTATTCCGTGCTGACGAGGTTCTCGCCAAGCATGATGAAAATTATATGCCTCCAGAGGCTGCAGGTGCCATTGAGCAGGCCAAGATGCAAAAGACTGTGATGGCTAAATAATCAGACAAGGGGTGGGATCGAAGTTAACTCCCCCGATCTCCCCCCTTCCCCTCGTTCTTAACCCCTAACCTCAAAAACCCAGACCATGATCCCAGAACTCGGTAACTTCTCACTCATCTTAGCGTTGCTACTGGCATTAACCCAGGGAACACTCCCCATCATCGGCGCAGCACGAGGTAATCTGTCATGGATTGCTCTGGCCAGACCGGTGGTCCAGGGCCAGTTTGTCTTCCTCGCAATCGCATTTGGTTGCCTCGCCTACTCATTCGTTAATAATGATTTCTCGGTGATGAATGTTGCCAGGAACTCAAACTCTGAGCTGCCCGCTCAATACCGATTTGCAGCGAGCTGGGGATCACACGAGGGATCACTTCTGTTGTGGGTCTTCATGCTATCTGGCTGGTCGGTTGCTGTCAGCGTATTCAGTCGTCATCTCCCGGATGAGATGGTGGCGCGGGTACTGGGTGTGATGGGCCTGATCAGCGTGGGATTCATTCTGTTCATGCTGGTCACCTCCAACCCATTTGACCGCCTCCTGCCAGCAGCCTTTGAAGGGAGTGATCTGAATCCATTACTGCAAGATCCCGGTATGGTGATCCACCCTCCCATGTTGTATATGGGATATGTAGGATTCTCAGTGGCATTTGCCTTTGCCATTGCCGCTCTGATCAGTGGTCAGATGGATGCAGCATGGGCCCGTTGGTCACGTCCATGGACGACCGTCGCTTGGGTCTTCCTCACGATCGGGATCATGCTCGGCAGCTGGTGGGCCTATTATGAATTAGGATGGGGTGGTTGGTGGTTCTGGGATCCTGTTGAGAATGCATCCTTCCTTCCATGGATGGTCGGAACAGCGCTGGTGCATTCATTGGCGGTCACCGAGAAGAGGGGCAGCTTTAAAAGCTGGACCGTGCTTCTTGCTATCAGTGCATTCTCACTAAGCCTTCTGGGCACCTTCCTGGTTCGGTCTGGGGTTCTGACGTCGGTACATGCATTTGCGACCGACCCATCACGCGGCATATTCATACTGGGATTCCTAGTCATTGTTATCGGCAGCTCGCTGCTGCTATTCGCTTGGCGGGCACCTAAAGTTGGTCTGGGGGGCAAGTTTGATTTGGTGTCTAGAGAGTCGATGCTGCTCGCCAATAACCTTCTCCTGGTAGTGGCTGCTGGTAGCGTATTACTCGGGACGCTCTACCCATTGATCATGGACTCTCTCGATCTGGGTAAGATATCCGTCGGGCCACCCTACTTCGAGGCGGTATTTGTTCCTCTCATGACACCGGCAATCTTCTTGATGGGACTAGGACCGCTCGCCCGGTGGAAGCAAGCGAGCCTACCCGAATTGGTGATGCGTCTTCGTTGGGCATTCTGTGTGAGTATGGCCACAGCACTCCTGATGCCTCTAGTCATGGGTGAATGGAAGCCGATGGTCAGCTTTGGCCTACTGCTGGCATTCTGGGTCATCGCAACTATCTTTGTTAGCATCCGCCACCGCTTACAGAACAGCGGTCAGGGTAGCGTATTTACACGACTAGCCAGACAGTCGCGTAGTTATTACAGCATGCATTTAGCCCACTTCGGGATCGCGGTATTCATTATTGGTGTCACACTCGTCAATGGATACGAGACCGAAAAGGATGTCCGTATGGAGATCGGCAGCACCGTGGAGATGGGGGGTTACACCTTCCGCTTTACCGGTGCTAGTCCGGTCACTGGACCTAATTACTCGGCAATGAGGGGTGATATCGAAATCCTTCGCAATGGCGAGAAGATCCGTGTGATGCAGCCAGAAAAACGTACCTACAATGCATCCGGAATGGCCATGACGGAGCCCGCGATTGATACCGGTTTCATACGTGATCTGTATGTTGCCTTAGGGGAACCTCTGGAGAATGGTGCTTGGGTCGTACGGGTATACCACAAGCCCTTCGTTGACTGGATCTGGTTTGGATGCTTGTTAATGGCCTTTGGTGGGATGCTTGCAGTGAGTGATCGCCGTTACCGTCTGAAGATCAATACCAAGCCCATCGAAACGGCAACCGAGGAGAAGGATGGAGGAAGAGCTCCTAGCAGCACTCGTTTAGCCACAGGGGGCAAGAAGGGATGATGCGTTTCCTGCTGCCCCTGGCAGCCTTTATTGTACTGGTGGGTTTTCTTGCGGTTGGACTTGGCCTCAAGCCACGTGAGATACCATCCCCACTAGTCGGCAAGCCCGCACCTGTCTTTCAATCACCACGTCTGCATGAGCCAGATCAGATCCTCTCATCAAAGGACAATCTGGGGAAGGTATGGCTACTGAATGTGTGGGCATCCTGGTGCGTCTCCTGCCGTGAAGAACATCCCCTCCTGGTAGAGCTGTCCAAGTCTGGAATAGTGCCTATCTATGGATTGAATTATAAAGACAAGCCAGAACTGGCTCTGCAATGGCTCGGTCAGTATGGCGACCCCTATACCGTCAGTGTGGTCGATCCGGAAGGTCGGATCGGTATTGATTATGGTGTCTACGGTGTCCCTGAGACCTATGTCATCGACAAGAATGGCGTCATCCGACACAAGCAGATCGGTCCTGTCACGATTGAATCACTAGAGAAAAAAATTCTGCCCCTTATTAAGGAACTTCAGGGATGACCCCGGATTTACTCAACACCTGCGTTAGAAAAAAAATCACCCTGATGCTCATTCTTGCCCTGATGTCACCCCTGAGCTGGGCCAAAGAAGCTGCTCCAGTTGCAGAAGACCCTGTGATCGAGAAGCGTATGCTTGCGCTCTCTGAGGATTTACGATGCCTGGTATGTCAGAACGAATCCCTGGCTGGTTCTCGTGCTGACTTTGCCAATGATCTGAGACGTGAAATTCGAGAGCAGTTGAAAGAAGGCAAGAAGGATCAGGAGATCATTGATTTCCTGGTCACACGTTACGGTGATTTTGTACTCTATAACCCTCCCATCAAGCCTACCACTTACTTATTATGGATTGGACCCTTCGCGTTTCTCCTGATAGGCGCTGGAATCCTATTCTTTTATCTAAAGATGCGACGCAGGCAAGTCGAAGAACCTCCATTAACAGAAGATCAACACCGTCATGCAGAGTCCCTGCTGAAGGAAGACAAGGGTAACAACGCATGACATCATTTTGGGTTGTTGCTGGCATTCTGACTATTGGTGCCTTGCTATTCATCGTACCGACCCTGCTCAGCAAGGGAACAAGTCGGACAGGGGTCATCCGTAAAGCTGCCAATGTAAGCATCTATCGCGATCAATTGGCCGAACTCGAGTCGGACCTCAGGAGTGATGTCTTGAGCAAGGAGCAGTACGATCAAAGCAAACGTGAGCTACAACAGAGAATGGTTCAGGATGTCCCTGAAGGGGATTCTCTTGCGAGCATGGTCATAGCGGGGAGTCATCGCGGCAATATCGCGACCATCACGGTCATGATGCTTGCGATCCCGCTCATGGCAGTTTCGCTTTATCTTTGGATTGGCAATACCAAGGGATTAACACCACAGCCCATACCTGAGCAACAATCACCAATGTCGGGGTCAGGGCCAGAGTCCGAGTCGGGTCATCAGAACTTTTCATCGGTACTGGATAGCCTGATCGCACGTCTCAGGGAACAGCCAGATGATGTAGAGGGATGGATCATGCTTGGGCGGACTTATGCCATCATGCAACGCTTCAATGAGGCTAAGATCGCCTACGAGCGAGTGGTAGCGCTCTCACCTGAGAGTCCTGAGCTACTGGTCGATTATGCAGATATCGTCGCAATGACGAATGGTGGGAGCCTTCAGGGGGAGCCGATGGAACTGGTTAATAAGGCATTAAGTCTGAGCCCTAAGAATCCTAAAGCCTTGGCACTGGCGGGTACTGCCGCCTTCGAGCAGAAGAATTTTAAACAGGCCGCGAGTTACTGGGAGAAGCTACTGGTTCAGATCCCCCCTGAGTCTAAACTAGCCCAGTCCGTTAAGGAGAGCATCACAGAGGCAAAGTCACTAGCCTCAGGCAAGGGAAGCACCATGGCCGGGATGCAGAACCAAGCAGCCCCAAGCAATCAGAATAGCCCACCCCCTGCAAGTCAGGCTGCCGCAGCAAGCCAGAATACAGGAGCTTCCGGTGCAGCGAGCGCCACCCTCACAGGAACTGTCACACTCAGCGCTACACTGGCTGGTAAAGTATCCCCTGACGATACACTCTTCATCTTTGCTCGCGCGACAGAAGGTCCACCCATGCCACGAGCCATATCGGTGAAGAAGGTCCGAGACTTGCCGGCTTCTTTCTTACTGACAGATGGAATGGGAGCTCGGCCAGATTTAAAAATCTCCAATGTCCCTCAACTCATCATCAGTGCCAGAATCACAAAATCAGGCAAGGCCATGCCTGAGAGTGGAGACTTGCAAGGATTTAGTCAGAAAGTAAAACCAGGTGACAAGAATATTAATATCGTAATTGATCAGCAGGTTCCTTAACCCTCAAGCTACCCTGATCAGGCTTAAAGGGTAGCGATATACTGATCCACCGCAGCAAGCTCTTCCTCAAACTGAGGCAATAGCAGTGTCAATGCTGCGGTGTCTCCCCCCCTCCCCATCCTCCCCATCCTCTCCATCTGCTCACACAGATCACCCAACGCCAATGCACCGACCGCGCGCGACGATGACTTGAGCTTATGTGCTGCCGCACCCACTTCTAAGGGCTGCCCTATCTGATGAGCCGCGCGCAATTCAGTGGCTATCTTGGCCGAGCTCACACGAAAATCCCGCAAAAAATCATTAATCACTGCAGGGTCATTGCCCACAAACCCCTCGAGGATATGAACATCCAGAGGCAGTTTCTGGGTGACGGGAGTGTTGCTCGAAATGCCAATACCATTGCTCGATACGGTTGATACAATCGACTCGGTAACGGGCTTAACTCGTGGCAACCATTTTTCCAACATCACTTTTAAATGGATAAGCTGTACCGGTTTACTCAGGTAATCATCCATCCCGATCTCCAAACAATGCTCCGCCTCGCCCTTCAATGCATTGGCAGTGAACGCAATGATGGGTGAGTGCGTTTTCCCAGATTCCGCTGCGCGGATGGCTGTGGTCAGTTGATAGCCATCCATCTCCGGCATATGTAAATCCGTGAGCAGCAATGCATAATGACCGCTCTCCCAACGTTTTAGAGCTTCCCGACCATTACTGGCGATATCTGCTGCATATCCGAGCAAGGAGAGCTGCTGACGAACCACCTTCTGATTGATCTCATTATCCTCTGCAACGAGTATCAGGCTACCCTCTAGCAGAGCCTCTTCACGTGTGGGAGGGGTAACCCCAGCCTTGACCAGTATCGTGTCTTTCTCCTCATGCAACCGACCTGCAGCCATGGCTACCGCCTTGAGGAAGAGATCACGTCTCATGACATCACCATCCAGTGTGACAAGATCCACAGACTCGTTACGTCCATGATGTCTTCTCCCACGCCTAATGATCACAAACCGTGGTTCGGCCTGAATCTGATGATGGCCATGCTCGAGCACAACGAAATGAGGGTCAAGACCTTGACGTCGTTGGAAGGCAGCACGCAACTCCTCGACCGGGGGAGGTGCTTCATGACCAGCATCAATGACGAGTAGCCACTGACCCAGAGGGAGTGTATCAATTCGTCCCCGGGCTTGCTCCATATCAGACAAACGCTCAACCGATGCACCCCCATACTTTAGATAAGTGGCTAGGTCATCACCCAGACCGTCGTCGCTCCCCATCACCAGGCAGGATAATCCCTTCAGATCATAAGACTTGTTGGTTGAGATCATCTGAACTGAGGAGGGTAAGAAGGGCAGTCTCACGGTAAAGGTCGATCCCCTCCCAAGCGTACTCTGGACCCCGATCTTCCCACCCATCAGATCTGTCAGGTGATGAGAGATGGCCAATCCCAGCCCACTTCCGCCAAAGCGTCGTGTGGTCGAGGCATCCCCTTGGGTGAAAGACGAAAAAATTCTTCCCAGAGTCTCTTCATCCATACCGATTCCGTTATCGACGATACGAAACTCAACCACCAACTCACCCGGTCCAATCTCTGACATCAATGCACGCACAGATACCCGACTCCTGCGTGATTGCCCGCTGGAAAACTTGATTGCATTATTAATCAGATTGACTAGTACTTGTCTCAGCCTTAAGGCATCTCCTAAAACTTCCTCAGGAATTTCTGGATCGATGAAGAGGAGTAGCTCGACCTCGTTTCTGACGGCCAGGCTCTCTACCGTACCGCATGCCTTCTCCATCACCTCCATGATCGACATCGGCTCTCGTTCAATCTCCAACTTACCAGCCTCGATCTTAGAAAAATCAAGAATATCGTCGATGATCTCCAGCAGTGCAAAGGCCGATTCACGGATGAGATCTACCATCTCGGTCTGGTGGCCGGTGAGGCTACTCTGCTGCAACACATCGGCCATGCCGATCACCCCATTCATCGGAGTCCTGATCTCGTGACTCATCGCAGCAAGGAATGTTGACTTGGCACGGTTTGCCTGCTCTGCCTCCAGACGGGCCTGATCGAGATCCTTCATGATATGAATCCGATCACTGATATCAACGCCTGAAGGGATCAGCTTGATCACTCCTCCATTGGAGTCATGGACCGGTACCAGCATGAAGTCAATGGTCATGAGATCACCACCGATCATGCGAACATCCAGATCATGTCGCACGATTTGTCCCTGTAGGGCTCTCTCGATATCATCTCGTATCTGTGACTGCACTTCGGGGGAATGAGAGAACCACCAAGTCTCCTCGAGCCTCTTGCCGATCACGTCTTGGCTCTGCACCCCCCCCGCCTCAAGCGCAGCACGGTTGATCTCCACCAGCACCCCATCGGGCGTCATCTCACCGACAAAGGCAGCCATATTATCTACAATGGCCCGCAGTCGTTGCTCGCTTCCGCGCAGCGCTTGTTCCACTTGCTTGCGCTCTCGGATGTCGCGCATCAGACCGGTGAAGTAGCGTTTCCCACCCACAAAATATTCACTGACTGCCAGATACAGAGCGATGGGCTCACCATTCTTGTGAACCCCCTCAACCTCTCGACCCATCCCGACACCATGAGATCCCGATACATACTCTTGACCCTGCCCGGTCAGTCGGTATCGCACCATATAGCTCTCATGCTTACTACGATGAGGCTCTGACATGAGGATACCGATATCCTGTCCGATCACTTCATCCCGGCTATATCCGAAGATCTTTTCCATAACCGGGTTAGTGGAGAGGATGATTCCATTCTCATCGACCGTGACAACACAATCCTCCATATGCTCGACCACTGATCGGGTCTCCTCCTCCTTGCTAATAAGGACTGCATTTGCCTGCTCCAAATCTTCAGTCCGTGCCGCGACCCTTCCCTCCAAGTCCTGGTTAAGTGTTCGAAGATCATCCTCAGCAGACTTCCTCTCGTGGTTACTGATACTCAATCGTTCTGTCATGGCATTGAAGCTACGGGCCAACTGCCCGATCTCATCCCAACCTTGAACCGGCACACGGTGTTGCAGATTCCCTGCGGCGATATCCTGTGCACTCCGGCTGAGGGTCTTTAAGGTATTAACTATGCGACGACTAAATAGTGCAGCCCCTAAGATGGCAGCAAGGAGTGTCAGACTCAGAATCAGCAGGCTGAATGTACGTATCCGATGAACAGGAGCGAATACCTCGTCCGCATCCATCTTGACCTCCATTCCCCACCCCATGCGGGGCAGATAACGCCATGCCGCGACCACCTCCTTGTTTCGGTAATCTACCGTGAGCCCTGATCCGCGTTCTCCATGAAGGCTGCTCCAGATTGCAGCAGACAAGGGAATCTTCAGTTTCAGAGCCGCATCCGGTTCATCCTTTAAGGGAGCCATCACCAGAGCTGTATGAGCGTCCTCAAGACGTGTGACCACAGTCTCACCGGTGGCACCGAGACCTACATTATCTGTCAGCACCTTAAATACCTGCTCACTATAGATCTGCAATGCCAACACACCTTCAATCTTCCCTTGGACGACGATTGGAAATGCCATGAAAGCAGCGATGGCGCCGCCCGATGGAGCATAATACTCAAAGTCAGAGACACCACTTTGTAGCATGTTCAGTGCCTGCCGAGTGACGACGCCGAGCCCACTGCTGCGATAAGGACCACTGATTAAGTCGGTAGCAAAGTCAGCCTCATGGGCATGCGAATAGACCACCATCCCCTGTGGAGAAATTAAAAATAGATCGTAATAACCCGCATCCTCAACAAACCGTTCAAAGTGATCTCGGTAGCTCGCATCCAATCGACGATAGGCGTCACTCTCCACTCCACTTTGACGAAATGTCCGGGCAAAGTCACTCATGGCTGCGCGTGTTGTACTGGCGGTATGTATCACCCGGGTATCGAGAAGTCGTTCACGTAGGTAGCCATCGATCTGCTCGACTTTTTTATCTGCAATAGCGGATACCTGCTGAATAGCTGTTTTCTGTAGCTCAGTCTCGAAGGCGCGTAGGAGAGCGTATCCAGCCAGTAGAATTGGTAGCAGTGAGACCACCGCGAACCAAGCCATGAAACGCTGCGTGAGTGAGGTGAACTTCATGGACTCTCTCTCTCAATCGTTTTTAGCAAGAGGCCCCACTCCTCTCGAGTACGGTAAGCCGGAAAAGGTGAAGGTTCAAGTGGGCGACCAGAGTCCCAGACAATGTCGAACTGTCCATCGGTCCGGGCCTTGCCAATCCGGGCCACTCTCCACACGTGGCGAGTGGCTGAATCGAGTGAAATCACGCCCTCCGGTGCGAGTAGGCTCTGTCTCAGAATCGTACGCTGCACCTGATTGGGTTCGGCTGAACCGGCCTCACGTGCCGCCTGAACCCAGAGCTGAAGGCTGATGTAAGAGGCCTCCATCGGGTCATCGATCACCGCTTTCTGGCCGTACCGATTATGAAATCGTTGTAAGAATGCCTGATTCTGTGGTGTCTGGATGCTTTGGAAATAATTCCAGGCGGCATAGTGACCCGCCATCGGTGGGGCATCTTTGCCTGCTAGATCAACTTCTGAAATGCTGAACGACAGCACCGGTATCTTGTCTGGCGTGATTCCGACCCTGTTAAGCTCACGAAAGAAGGCGACCGTACTGTCACCCTCAACAGTATTCAGAATCATATCCGGTCGTTGTCGGAGGATATCTGCTACCAGCTCGACCACCTCACTTGATCCCAAGGGAAGGTAGCGTTCTCCCACCACCTTAGCCCCCTGTGCAGCCAGTAAATCCTTAATAAGGAGGTGGGTCACTCGTGGGAAAATATAGTCCGACCCGACTAAGTACACTCGCTTATTGGGTTTGTTGTGCTTGTCGAGTGTCTCCAATGCCCAATGCACCACCGGTGCAGCCTGTTGATTCGGTGTGGCACCGGTATAGATGATATTGGGCGATTGCTCCACCCCTTCATACTGAACCGAGTAAAAGAGCAGTCCCTGGTACCTCTCGACCACAGATTTAACTGCTTGACGACAGGTGGATGTCCAGCAGCCGAAGAGTACCTTGACCTTATCTTCTGTGATGAGTCGCTCTGCCTGTTGCCCGCAATATAGGGGATCTGAGCGACAATCAATAACTACCGGTTCGATCTTTTGGCCATTGATGCCGCCTGCTGCATTTACCTCTTCGATCGCTAGTTGCAGTACATCTACCAGCGGTCTTTCTCTGGTTGCCATGGGGCCGGTTAAAGAGTGCAGTATGCCGATCTTAATGCTAGGAAGATTAGACGCATAATGCTGCCACGCCATAAAAGCAGAAATCAATAGAACAACCATGAGCGCTAGCGTAGCGCTAACTCTGTAGCTGGTCTTCACGGCCTAGCTTCCATTGGGCTCAGGTCTCCGATCGAGATGGTTTGGATAGTAGCCCCTTCATCATAGACACTATGATGATTATCCGGAACAGATCGTTACACAACACTCACTCAGAAGGCAGGCTGATCCCGACTTTCCAGTGAGTGGTTAGCTCATATCAAGAAGAGGGTAGTCGGTGTAGCCCTTGGCATCACCACCATAGAAGGTCGAAGGATCGGGCTTATTGAGATGTGCGCCCCGAGAGAAACGCATGGGCAGATCAGGATTAGCGATAAATAGCACACCGAATGCCACCATATCGGCCTCTTTTCTGCCAAGCGCGGCATTGGCTCGTACGAGGTCGTAGCCGCTATTCGTGATGTATACCCCCTTCCAGATCCGCTTCAGATTGACCAGCTCGAATGCGGGGCCTGCTGCATTGGGTGCCTCCTTCCCCATTTCAGTTACATGAAGATAGGAAAGACCAAACCGGTTGAGCTGTTCAACAGCATAACTGAATGTCACTTCAGGATTGGAGTCAAACATATCGTTAAAAGGCTGTAGAGGTGACAAACGAATACCCACACGATTCGCCCCCCAGACCGAGCATACCGCATCAGTCACCTCAAGCATCAACCTCATCCGGTTCTCGACAGAACCCCCATAAAGATCGGTCCGATGATTACTCCCATCACGAAGAAACTGATCAAGCAGATATCCATTAGCACCATGAATTTCCACTCCGTCAAAACCCGCAGAGAGGGCATTCTCAGCACCGGTGCGATAGTCTTCAATGATGCCTTCGATCTCTGCACGATCGAGTGCACGTGGAGTTACAAAATCTTTTAATCCTTGATAAGTAACGGCCTGCCCCGCAGGTTTAATTGCGGATGGCGCCACTGGCAAAGATTCATTAGGCTGGAGTGAAGGGTGCGAGATACGGCCCACATGCCACAACTGCAGGAAGATTCTCCCGCCTCTGGCATGAACCGCATCGGTGACCTGCCTCCACCCTTCCACCTGATCCTGGCTATGGATTCCTGGGGTTGATGGATAACCCACCCCCTGGGGGGATATTTGTGATGCCTCTGAGATTATCAGGCCGGCGCTGGCTCGTTGAGTGTAATACTCTACATTGAGCGGCTGAGGTACATTGCCCTTCCCGGCGCGGTTACGCGTGAGTGGCGCGAGCACCATTCGATTCGACAGAGTGTATGGACCGAGCTGGATGGGGGATAAGACAGTAATTTCGTTCCTCATAATCATTCCTTTGTTAATTTCAAGGTACAACAACCTTAGAGCCACAAGCTTTATTAGTTTCCACTCCTAACTGTGGCATTGACCTTACCAGACTCAGCATAAGGCTTACAATAAAGTTTAGACGGAAAATCCTTAGTCCTATGATGATTCTTGATGATATCTCCACCACTCTTTATGCACTCCATGGTCGCCTTGTCTTGACTTGCAAAGTGCTCATTTGTCCCGGGCTTTGCCGAAATTGGCGGCACTTTCTCCCTGATTTTGCGACATGTGCCAGGCTCATCTGCTGCAAGCGGGATATTTTTCATAGGGGGTAGAGCGCATAGCCTGCAGGGGTCTCCCGGGCAGAGACAACCGCTGCAATCCGCTTGAACAGGGGCAGCGGACATTCCCAGAGCCAAAGTGATGACAAATGGAATGATCACTCTTATCCCATTAATTGATCTAATACGCATAATGATTCATCCTCAAATCAAAATAGTTTCCCATTGCAGCACCAATGCAAACACATAGCCACCATACTGTCAGAGCTACTGCCACGAGATATCTTGCAACAAGATTTATTAGTCATGATGCATCAGTCGGCACCAGACATTTGAGAGTAATGTCTGCCTACTCTAGTTGGGGATAGTTGCCCACAGTTTCGCTGCCGGCGTGCTAAATTTAGGGATGGACTCGATACTCATCGATGCATCAACTTCAGAGTCAATACCACACTTGCGAGGACAATCGTAATGGCATTGGCGATGATGATCGGCCAACTGCCCAGCATGACACCATAGACAAACCACATCGCCACCCCTGCCGTAAAGAGACTATACATCGGCAGAGATACACCGGAGAGGTCGCGGGTCTGCCATGACTTTAAAGCCTGGGGAACGAATGCTACGGTCGTCAGAACTGCGGCCGCATACCCGACTAGGTTATCAAGATCGAACAACATGCCATGAATGATACGTTTGTTTGATCGCTTGGAGCAACACCTGGTCACCGTTTTTGAGAGATAATGCTACCTTAGGAAGGGTCATGTATATCTCGGTATTCAAGAGCAGATGATGGTCCAGACAGAATCATCAATGAGGTACGGTCTCAGGCAAATCACTCCTGATTTTAAATGCTGACAACATGGCTTGAACGCGGCTGCGACCACTTAATTTTACTAATACTTAGAAACAAGACTTTGAGAAAATTAATTATCACTTTGATTACTTGTATGCCCATGATCTGCCACGGACAGCAAGATCTTCAGCTCGTTTGTATCGGAGAGAGTATCTATACAAAACCAGGTACCGATCCAAGTACAGAGCCCATGACCCAGACCTTCTCCTTTGTTGGCGGAAAGTTACATGGATTCATACCCTGCCAGTGGTCGGAAGAGGTGATCATGTGTGATGCAGAGAAAGTGAAGACCGGTAGCGCGATCGCTGTTAACCAAACCAGTATCAATCGATCTTCAAACATTGTGACGGATATTTCTGAAGGCAGGAAAGGTGGAGTGGTCACCTTTACCGGCCAGTGCTCGCCCATCCCGCCAAGATTCTAGCAGTTCACTTCTTCAATACCCCCGGGGGGGGTATTACGCTGAGTACCGGGACTACCTACTTCATGCTTTGGTACTGATGGTGGTACCGGTCTTTTGACCCTCGGTATTGACCATCGTGGGGGTCGTGTGTACTTCGGTCGGTTGAACAGTATGACCGACCCTCTCCTTTTTACCCTCTTGTTTTTCAACGGTACGGTCTTCTGCACTCTTCTGAGTGGTGTTAATTTGTTGGGAGCCCGTCGTAGAAACGAAGTAAACCGAATCAATTGCCATGAACATCTCCTACATTAATAGAAACAATGGACACAATGACCACCTACCTAGCTTAACGGCCTCTTTCGTACTTACTTGAGAGGAAAATGTAATAAATTATGAGCCACTCCGTAATTGCTGAGCAATAATGGATTATTAATGACTATATACAGATGGTTACGATATCGTGATGGTCGAGATGTTGACCATACATGAAGTAAGTTCCTTCGCTTTCAATGGTACCATCACTACATATTGATTATGTTAACCGAATATTCACAGAATTATCTATAGGTAGCGATATGGCACTCAAGTCAACGATCTTTAAAGCCGAGTTGCAAGTAGCTGATATCGACCGTAACTACTATCAAAGCCATTCACTGACGCTTGCTCGGCACCCCTCCGAGACCGATGAACGGATGATGGTCAGGCTACTGGCATTTGCACTACACGCTCATGAGTCTCTACTGTTTGGAAATGGATTGAGTACCGATAACGAGCCTGATCTATGGAGGAAAGACTTAACGGGTGAGATCGATCTATGGATTGATGTTGGGCTACCGGATGAGAAGCTGGTCCGTAAGGCCTGCGGTCGGTCGAGGCAGGTATTTATCTACAGTTACGGCGGGCGTGTCGCCGATCGGTGGTGGGATCAATGCCGCAGCAAGCTCGGAAAAATTAAGAATTTGAATGTGATCAACCTATCCCCTCAGACCAGTCAATCAATTGCCAAGCAGGCTCAACGTAATATGCAGTTAAATTGCACTATCCAGGAAGGACAGATCTGGCTGGCCGATCAGAAGGAGTCTGTTCAAGTTGAACTGATCACGCCTGTATAACACCGATGAAAATTCAACAAAATTGCAGGGCTTATTAAGTCCATCCCACCCATCTTCTTCTTATTTCTTTTTGGAAGTCGTTCCCATACTCTTACCCGATGGGTCGATGTTATCTTCATTGTTATCGACCACCTGGAAGAATATCTCACCCTGCTTTATCATTCCAAGCTCGCTACGGGCAATCTCCTCGATTGCATCGTAACCTTGCTTCAGGTCTCTCACCTCCGCATCCAGTGCAGCATTCCGAACTGTCCACTCTTTATTGATTTCGCGCTGACTGATGAGCTGCTGATTGATCTCCCACACTCGGAGCCAACTCCCTTTACCAAACCATAATGGGTATTGCAACAGAGCAATCATCAAGACGAGTGCAATCGCCAGCAGCTTCATTCGGACATCCTTATAAGTCCCACAATCTGCACCTTCCTTGTGGATTATTCACTACGTTTTTATAACGCAGTGGCGCCCAAATAAATCTATCGAGATCTTAAGTCTTATCTCAACTGATAGAAGGCGCCTCTCCCAGCATAGCTGGCAGAGTCACCCAAGTCTTCCTCGATACGCAGCAGCTGATTGTACTTGGCTAGGCGGTCTGAGCGAGAAAGTGAGCCCGTCTTGATTTGTAGCACGTTCGTGGCCACAGCAATATCCGCGATGGTGGTATCTTCTGTCTCACCGGAACGGTGCGAGATTACGGCGGTATAGCCTGCACGCTTAGCCGTTTCAATGGCAGAAAATGTTTCGCTGAGGGTGCCGATCTGGTTCGGCTTAATCAGAATGGAGTTGGCAACACCCTGAGCAATTCCTTCCTTCAGGATTCTGGAATTTGTGACGAATACGTCATCCCCCACCAACTGCACTGATTTCCCGAGCTTACTGGTAAGCAATCTCCATCCATCCCAGTCGTGCTCACTCATCCCATCTTCGATACTGAGGATGGGGTATTTATCGATCCAGGTGGCGAGATAATCCACAAACTGCGTAGACGTAAGACTCAAACCTTCGGATGATAGGTGGTACTTCCCATCCCTAAAAAATTCTGAACTAGCGCAGTCCAGGCCGATTGCAACATCCGGTCCCGGCAAGTAACCCGCCTGCTCGATCGCCTCTACAATCAGCTGTAATGCAGCCTCGTTATTCGCAAGGTTAGGAGCAAACCCCCCCTCATCTCCTACAGAGGTGGGCATACCCTTCGCATCAATCAATTTCTTCAGCGTATGAAATACTTCAGCACCGCAGCGAACCGCCTCACGAAAGCTTTGAGCACCCACAGGGATGATGACGAACTCCTGCATATCCAGATTATTGTTAGCGTGTGCCCCACCATTGATCACGTTCATCATCGGTACCGGCATCGACATCGGACCCGCACCCCCTAGGTAGCGGTATAGAGGAAGGCCGGCCTCCTCTGCAGCTGCCTTTGCGACCGCAAGAGAGACCGCAAGGATGGCATTGGCTCCAAGTCTTGACTTATTATCGCTACCATCTAGGTCAATCAGAGTATGGTCGATAAAGTTCTGTTCCATCGAATCCAACCCCATGATGGACTCTGCAATCTCGGTATTAACATTGCTCACCGCCTTGAGGACACCCAGTCCAAAATAACGCTGCATATCACCATCACGTAATTCGACAGCCTCCTTAGTGCCGACGGAAGCACCTGAAGGTACAGCCGCCCGTCCTAGTACACCGGACTCGAGCAATACATCGGCCTCTATGGTCGGATTCCCACGGGAATCGATGATTTCACGTGCGACGACATCTACGATTGCACTCATGCTATTTTTCCCTGATGTTATTTAAGTTATTAGAACGGGTCTCGCTTTACGTAGCCGATACTTAAGAAATAATTTTTAATTTAGCGGGGTCAGATGCGACTGACTCAGAATGCCCTTCCGAAGATTTAATAGCCGCCTCGACAAAGGATTTAAATAGCGGATGTCCCGACCTGGGTGTGGATGTGAATTCAGGATGAAATTGGCAAGCAACAAACCAAGGATGCTCATCCTGAGGGAGCTCAATCATCTCGCACAGTGTCTCAACCGCAGATAACCCACTGACTCGTAGCCCCACCTTCTCAAGCTGAGGGAGGTACGCGTTATTGACTTCATAACGGTGGCGATGTCGCTCGATAATCGTATCAGTGCCATAAATCTTCTTCGCCAGAGATCCCTCCTGCAGTACGCACTCCTGCCCCCCAAGACGCATACTCCCGCCTAGATCTGACTTGGCGTCACGCATCTCTAACTGTCCTTCGCGGGTACGCCATTCGGTGATCAGACCGATCACAGGGTAAGGTGTATCTGGATTAAATTCGGTGCTGTGAGCACCCTCCATTGAGGCCTTGTCACGAGCATATTCGATCACTGCCAGCTGCAGTCCGAGACAGATTCCCAGATAGGGGATCCGGTTTTCACGTGCGTAATGGATGGCCATAATCTTGCCCTCCACACCTCGTTTACCGAATCCACCCGGAACCAGAATCGCGTCCATCCCGACGAGGCAATCGGTCCCTTGCTTCTCGATATTCTCCGAGTCCATGTAATGAATATTGATCTTGCTACGGGTATGAATACCCGCATGTATCAAGGCCTCAGACAGGGATTTGTATGATTCAGTCAGATCAACATACTTACCCACCAGCGCAATCTTGACAGACCTCTGAGGATGCTCCAGATGATCAACCAGACTCTTCCATACGCTCAAATCCGCGGGCTTGGCCAGGATGTCCAATTTATGACACACGATCTCATCGAGCATCTGATCGTGCAGCAAGCCTGGAATCTTATAAATGCTATCCGCGTCCACCGCTGAGATCACGGCCTCCTCTCTCACATTGGTGAATAGCGCAATCTTGCGGCGTTCATCGGCCGGCAATTCTCGGTCTGCACGGCATAACAGAACATCCGGCTGAATACCAATCTCGCGCAACTCCTTGACTGAGTGTTGGGTCGGTTTGGTCTTCAGCTCTCCTGCCGATCCGATGTAAGGAAGGAGTGTGAGGTGAATGAAGCAGGTATCGTTACGAGGGTGCTGCACCGCCATCTGGCGGATCGCTTCTAGAAATGGCAGGGACTCGATATCTCCCACGGTGCCGCCAATCTCGACGATGGCAACCTGAGCGTCGCCCGCACCTGCCTTGATATGAAGCTTGATCTCATCAGTGATGTGTGGGATCACCTGTACTGTGCCGCCGAGATAGTCTCCCCGACGCTCCTTCTTGATTACGCTCTCGTATATCTGTCCGGTAGTGAAGTTATTACGCTTACTCATCTTAGTGCTGATGAATCGCTCGTAATGTCCCAGATCGAGATCAGTCTCCGCACCATCCTCGGTGACAAATACCTCTCCATGCTGGAATGGGCTCATGGTGCCAGGATCCACATTAATATAGGGATCCAGCTTGAGCATGGTTACTTTAATGCCGCGGGTTTCGAGAATTGCTGCTAGGGAGGCGGCGGCGATACCCTTCCCCAAGGAAGAGACAACACCGCCAGTCACAAATACATACTTGGTCATGGACATACATGATACGGGAAAAGGCCTTCCAGAACAAATTTGGCACGCGACAATACCGACTCAGCGACCGAAGGGACCACTCCCACGTGCTTAAGACTGGCCTATTATCTCGACCTCTACCCCGGCCTCAACTCGCTTAAATAGCTCCAGCAGATCGGGGTTATGCATTCGGATGCACCCGATCGAACCGGGTTTCCCCATCACCGCGCTGTCTGGGCTGCCGTGGATGTAGATATAACGGCGCATCGTATCGACCTCTCCCAAACGATTAAAGCCTAGCTCACAGCCTGAAAGCCATAGTATTCGTGTCAGAATCCAATCTCGTTCAGGATAACGAGCACCCAACTCTGGCGTATAAATTTCACCGGTCGGTCGGCGTTTAATGAATACTGTGTTCACCGGCTGACCCTCACCGACTTTGGCACGTATCACATGCCTTCCCAGAGGCGTACAAAAACTACCTCTCCTCTGGCCCACTCCATTCTTGGCCGTGGAGACACTGTAATGCTGAACCACCCTGCCATCAGAGTCTAATAAGTCCAGCGTCTGGTTTTGGATATTGATGATGACTCTCATTGATCTGCCATTCCGATCACCTTACGGCGCTGTGCAAAGAATTTCTTCAATAGCTCACCCGACTCTTCTGCCAGCACACCTCCAGCAATCCGCAAGTGATGGTTGATCCGGATATCTGCCGGCAAATCGATTAAGCTACCACAGGCGCCCGTCTTAGGCTCTCGTGCTCCATAAATGAGCCTCGTAATGCGAGCATGAAAGATTGCACCGACACACATGGTACAAGGCTCCAGCGTGACATAGAGCGTGCAATCCGTCAGACGGTAATTGCCTATATGCTGAGCAGCATCACGAATCGCCATCACTTCGGCATGGGCGGTCGGGTCAGCGGACGAAATCGGACGGTTGTAACCCCGACCAATGATCTCATCACCCCTCACCACCACCGCACCCACCGGCACCTCCCCGACCTCCCATGCCTGCCTTGCAAGATCAAGCGCTACTCGCATGAAAGCAATATCGCCACTCTGCTTATCATGCAGGCTAGGAGCCACTAAAGAGGACTTCTTAAGGTTCATCAACAGATTCTAACCCAGATGAACTGTCCAATCGCGTGATGATCACGAGGCGGGTTATGAGAAGATCTCTGCGCAGGGCTTGTTTTTGCATGGAAAAAGATTATCCTGATTTTTACTGAAATTTCGAATTTCTAAACAATCACTTTGGGGAAAACCCCCACTCATTATGCAATTCAGGTTGATTGCGGTTATCGTATTTTCCCTTCTGCATGTCCCACACGTCATGGCAGAGCTGCCCGTACTTAAGGTTGAATTCACAGAGACCAAGGCACCGAGCAGCATCGCTCAACAGCAGAGGGCCTATACCGAATCCAGCGCAATCGTGACCTATGCGGATGGCCGCAAGATCTCCTACCCTCTGGCTCACCATATCCTCTACAACTCAGGCGAACAAGTCGGCAGTTGGAAAGCTGGCTCCATCGTCGATAGAAATGGTCACATCCTACAAACAGCGCAGATCAATGAGGCCGGCGACACCGCACAAGGGCCATTCCATGCTCGTAGCCCCGATGCCAATTCACTCATGCGACAAGGTGACAATCTCTTCCTGATCACGCACCTAGAATACGATACCGTCTCTCCCAATGTCGACCCCGGAAAGCCCATCCTGAATCTGTACGGATCCTTGCCCATGGTGATGAATCTAGCCTCCATCCAGCAAGAGTCTCTCACCGGAAGATTAACCGCATTTAATTTGAAGAATGTCGACATGAGTGGTGTAGGGGGTCTATGGAACCCCTGTGCAGGCGAACTCACACCATGGAATACGCATATCGGGGGCGAAGAGTATGAACCTGATGCACGTGTCTTTGAAAGCAGGCCCCTCACGGCTATGAATCTCTATCTAAACTCTCCCGGGCAACTTTCGCCAATCGGTGCAGATCCATACAGATACGGAATAATCACCGAGGTTAATGTGAATTATAGCGGGAAGACAGAAGTTACCAAACACCATTCCATGGGACGATCCTCAAATGAGCTCGCTCATGTCATGCCAGACAGCAGGACCGCCTACAAGGGCGATGACGGCGATGATGTAATGATGACCCTATTCGTTGCCGACAGGCCCCAAGATCTAACCAGCGGCAGTCTATATGCCGCCAAGTTACATCAGACCGATGCCTCCGATGGGGGCAAGTTTGATCTTCAATGGATCAAGCTTGGCCATGCCACAGATGCTGAAATCGATGCATTGGTGGCCGGTAGCATTAAATTCTCAGATATCTTTGAGGTGGCAAGTAGTGTCGAGTACCGATCGAACCCCTCTGCTTATACTAATTTTAGGCCGGTTTATGTCTACACCAGCGGCAGCACTCCGGCGCTAGAATATCTTAAGGTCAGAGATGGCATGGAAAAGGCTGCCGCCTTCTTAGAAACTCGACGTTTCGCGGCCTACCTGGGAGCAACCACCGAACTTACTAAGCTTGAGGGAGTGACTTCCAATCAACAAGATAAAAGGCTTTACATGGCGATGTCCTATGTACAGAGGGGCATGCTATCCGGACAGAATGGAGAGCGCCCTCAGGATCATGTCCGCCTAGCAGGCCACCCCAAGGACCTGGACTGCGGTATCGTGTATCAGTCTGACTTAACGTCTGATCAGGTGGACACATCTGGCAACCCGATCAATAGCCAATGGGTGGCGACTAATCTGAGAGCTCTCGTCATGGGCGCTCGGAAACCCGATACACAAAATACTTACGGACTCCATGACAGATGCGACACCGATAAAGTGGCCAACCCCGATAACCTCAAGTACTCAGAGTCGATGCGCACCCTCTTCATCGGTGAGGACAGTGCCAATCATCTGAATAACTTTCTATGGGCATACAATGTCGATACCAATAAGGCTATCCGCATTGCTACCAACCGCGCAGGCGCAGAATGGACTGGCCTGCAGGTGGTAGAGAATCTAAATGGATTTACCTACATCATGTCTAACATCCAACACCCCGGCGCTGATACGGATTTACGTAGTTACCAGAATAAGATCCAAGGCTTTGACAGCTTTCGAGCCGGTATCGATCAGCGCGGCGCAGTCGGGTACTTGGGAGGACTTCCCTCAATCAAGCGGATCCAAAAAGGATCTCTCAATGTGAGTGGTACCGACTAATGGCACACCATCCACCTTATAGCGTCTCATGACGACCGCAGACTCCACCGCTATCTTCAAGGACTCCTGGTCTTTGTATGACCTGATCACAGAATACAATTACATGTCCCACCAGGAGATCTATGCTGGGGTCGATCAGTTGCTGCAGTCACGCAACAATCTGGAACAGACCCGCCTGTTAGACTTAGGTTGCGGCAATGCTCGGTATCTGGCCCCCTGTCTGAAACGATCCCCTCCCTCAGTCTATCAAGGGGTGGATCTCTCTGAGGCCGCACTGGCAGAAGCGCGAGACTATCTGACAGGGCTTCCCGGTCAAGTGATTCTGACCCATGCGGACCTACTCGACGCGATCGAGTCGACTGATAAAGTCTGGGATGTCATCTTTACCGGCTTTGCGATCCATCACCTGACCCTGGATGCGAAAAAGCGCTTCTTCCAAGCGGCCGGGAAATGCCTCTCACAGAATGGCTGGCTGATACTCGTGGATGTGGTGAGGGATGAGGGCCAAAGCCGAGAAAACTATCTGGATGGTTATCTGAAGTTCATGCGAGAGGGTTGGATACGGGTACCCCACGATCAATTGGAAGAGGCCTGTACGCATGTTCACGACTGGGACTACCCGGAACCCTTCTCTACCCTACAAGAGATGGCCATATCATCGGACCTTAAGTCCTGCCGCCTGATCAGTCGCCACGCACAGCATCACACCCTGCTATTCTCACGCTCCGCGGTGGAGGACCTCTAATAACGTCCACATACTGAAGTCTCTTCTGAGTGATCTGGTTAGATGCTGAGTCAGCCGGCATCTACTTTGATCGCCCCCTCACTATCTCTACGCCGCCTCTTTCCATTAAAAAGGGATGACAGCATTGCCACCTCTGCCGGATACGGCAAGAATTGCCGCATGACCTGCCCCAGTATCAAACGATGCCAGCGCATTAGTTTAAAGACCTTCAGAGGCTGGCACGAATCAAGACTCCCCTTATTTTTTAGCTGCCTTTAAATGAGTCTGGCATGGTAAATGCTTTATAACGAGTATGAAGACCAAGATACCCCTTTAAACTCCTCAGGATCTCCCAAGAATGCTAGCTCAAGCCATTGCTCCCAAGCTCAAGTTTTTGCCATCACAAATCCGTAGCGCCCGGTCCGTGACGCTCGTCAACCGAAGTACAAAACAAATAATTGCCGAACTCACGAGCGCCGGCAATCTGCTCTGCGATCAAGGTAGCCCCGATGAAGCGCTCGAGTGTTTCCTCAAGGCCATGTCACTTCTAAACACTTGCAGAACTGTAGGGGATAAGAGGATCGCAATCTGCCACTACAATACGGCCCGGGCCTATGCCATGCTCGACAAGAACGAAGAAGCTCTGGAACACTACCGACACGCACTGGATGCCTCCCCAAGACTGGTGCAAGCACACAACAATATCGGAATGCTGCTCAACCAAAGTGGCCATTTCGATGAAGCTGGAGAGCATTTTAAGAAAGCGATCAAGATCGATGGGCTATTCGCACCCGCCTACTATGGACTAGGGGTCGCGCTTCAAAGTATGGGTGACAATGTGAATGCCGCCTTCGCCTACCAGAAGGCGCTGACATTTAACCCAGAATCTTATCCCGCCTGGATCAATCTCGGATTAGTCTGTCACTCAATCGAGAACTATGAAGTCGCCATCAACTGCTACAAAGAGGCGATTGGCATCTTGAATACAGATGCCGAGGCCTTCTATAACCTTGGACTTGCCTACATGGGAGCGGGCGACCTGAAACAAGCCGCAACCGCTTTTAGTGATGCACTCAAGATTAAACCTGATCATGAATCAGCTCAAGATGCCGTCCGTGAGACGATGTACTTCTTGCTGGAGAAACAAGACTAGTCGTATTAGGCTATAGAATCTGTCCCCCGCTAGCCCTACCCTCTCGGGTGGTGCTTCTCATGGATCTGCTTCAGACGCTCGCGCGCGACATGAGTGTAGATCTGGGTGGTCGAGATATCGGCATGTCCCAGAAGTAGCTGTACCACTCGCAAATCAGCGCCATGATTCAGTAAGTGGGTTGCGAAGGCATGTCGCAAGGTATGAGGAGACAATGGCTTATCAATCCCCGCAGAATGTGCGTGGCGCTTGATCAGATACCAGAATGCCTGACGGGTCATGGCAACACCCCGTGCAGTTACAAATAATGCATCACTGACCCTCCCATCCAGCAGTGTGGGTCGAGACTCCCTGAGATACCGATCAGTCCAGTCCAAAGCCTCCTCACCCAGGGGTGCTAGCCGCTCCTTGCTCCCCTTTCCCATGACCCGTACCACCCCCATATTCGAGCTTAGTTGAGCAACTTTTAGGGTGACGAGTTCCGACACCCGCAGACCACTGGCATAAATGACCTCCAACATTGCACGGTCTCGGAGTCCCAATGGGAGTCCCACATCAGGTGCTGCAAGCAGAGACTCAACCTCCAACTCGGTCAGACTCTTGGGTAGATTACGTGGAAGTTTTGGGGTGTCGATATTGAGACTGGGGTCCATCTGAATCTTCCCCTGCCTCAACAGAAACCGGTAGAAACGCTTCAGACTTGATAACTCACGGCTGGTGGTACTGGCCTTGACTCTTTTTGATACTTTATAAGCAAGAAACTCAAGCAGATCTGAATGCGTAGCCCCTTGTAAGGATCCATTGCTCCGGTTCTGTATCCCCATCCACTCAGCAAGCTTCTGCAGATCACTTCGATAACTTTCCAGTGTATTGCGAGACAGACCATCCTCCAACCACAGCGCGTCAGAAAATTCATCTAGCAAACCCACATTGGGATCAGACGGATTCATGTCTCAATAACCAACTCTTAATGGCAATCGGGATCCCATCGCTGGCATTCATAAAACCACCCAAACCCCCATTCTTGGCGATCACGCGGTGACAGGGGATTACAAGTGGTAGACGGTTGGCACCACATGCCTGACCCACAGCCCGTGGGGCCGAATGAAGTTGGGTCGCGATATCGGCATAACTACGTGTAAGTCCACTGGGGATCAACTGTATCGCCTGCCACACCCTCCTCTGGTGGGTGGTTCCGCCAACATGTAGAGACAGATCAAATTTAAAATTAGGATTAATCAGGTATTCATTCAGTTGCTGACAGACCTCCCTCGCAAGGGGATTCTGTGGTTCAAGTGACGGAGTATCGAGGGGGAGATAATCGATACCGGTCAGCCAATCCTCTTCGGTATAAATACCGAGTATCGCAAATGGTGCGACAAGTCTGGCCTGGTAATGATTTCCCGTCTTGATCTTCGAAATGGTTTTGATTGTGTTCATTCTGAAACGGATCTATCGACTCGGTATATCCAACGATTATTGTGGCCAATCTCTCTTGTTGATCAGAATAATTTTTGTCCGCTTTGACTTTGTGCGAACAGTCCGGCGATAATCAGTCGTTACCCAGACTGATCAATCTATTTGAAACACAACGATTTAAGGAGCAAGAGGTGAAATTTAGCATAAAAAATGCAAGCCCGGAAAAACAGCGCAGTGCCTGTATCGTGGTCGGCGTGTTCGAACCTCGCAAACTAACCGTGGCTGCAGGGGCCATTGACAAGGTCTCCAAGGGCTATATCAGCGGCATCTTGAAAAACGGCGATATGGAAGGCAAATCGGGTTCCACCTTATTGCTTCACAATGTACCGAATACCCTATGCAAGCGGGTACTGCTCGTCGGTCTGGGTAAGGAACAAGACTTTCATGTCAAAGGCTATCGTGATGCGGTTAGGACTGCCTTCAAGGCCCTTCAGGAGACCGGTGCTGCGGATGCAACCCTCTACTTAGCTGAAATTCCTCTCAAAACCCGGAACATCGCTTGGAAAATTTCTCAGACCGCGATCATCGGACTGGAAAGTATCTACCGATCAGATCGGCTTAAAAGTAAACACTCAGAGACCAAGAAACCTCTCAGCAAGATCACCCTAGGGGTGACCAGTACAGTAGGCTCTGCTGCCAATGAAGGCGCGCTACAACAAGGACTCGCCATCGCCCACGGCATGAACCTGGCTAAGGATCTGGGGAACCTCCCTCCCAATATCTGTACCCCCACCTATCTTGCGCAACAGGCCATGAGTCTAGCCAAGACCTACAAGCTCAAGGCCACCATTCTAGAAGAAAAAGATATGGAGAGGCTCGGCATGGGCTCCTTACTATCGGTCTCACGCGGCAGCCGTCAACCTGCAAAACTGATCGCGCTTGAATACCGTGGCCTGGCAAGGATGGAGCGGCCGATTGTACTCGTGGGTAAGGGCGTCACCTTTGATACCGGCGGCATCTCTTTAAAGCCCGCATCTGAAATGGACGAGATGAAGTACGACATGTGTGGGGCCGCCAGTGTACTGGGGACCCTCTTAGCGATTGCACAGATGAGGCTGCCGATCAATGTCGTTGGGATTATTCCCACCACTGAGAACATGCCGGGCGGAAATGCAACCAAGCCAGGTGATATCGTTACCAGCATGTCCGGTCAGACCATTGAAATTCTCAATACCGATGCCGAGGGACGACTCATCCTATGTGATGCGCTGACCTACGCCGAGCGGTATCAACCCGAAGTAGTAATCGATATCGCCACCCTGACAGGTGCCTGCGTCATCGCACTCGGTCATGTCGCATCCGGACTACTGAGCAATGATGACAAACTCGCTCACGAGTTATTGCAGGCCTCAGAGCAGTCTGTCGACCGAGCATGGCATCTGCCACTATGGGATGACTATCAGGAACAGCTTAAAAGTAATTTTGCAGATATAGCTAACATTGGCGGGCGGGCCGGTGGGACCATTACCGCAGCCTGTTTCCTGTCACGATTCACCAAGAAATACCGTTGGGCACACTTAGATATTGCGGGCACTGCGTGGAAGTCTGGCAAGGACAAGGGTGCAACCGGACGGCCGGTACCCCTCCTCACTCAGTTTCTGATTGGTCGTGCATCACACGAAGTCAAGAAGGCGAAATCACCCTCTTGATGTCAATATGACCCAGATTGATTTCTACTCGGATACAGACGACAGGCTGCATACCGCTTGTCGACTGACTGCCAAGGCGGTGCAGCAGGGTTGCAAGGTCATGATCTATACGCCCGATAGCGAGACCGTCGAACGGCTCGATACGCTGCTGTGGACATTCTCACCGACCGGGTTCGTCCCACACTGCGCTGTTGGCGATAAGATGTCCGATGTCACACCGGTAGTATTGGGTCATCAGTCTGACAATCTCTCTCACGATGACGTGATTCTCAACCTTCATACCGAGCACCCTCCCTTCTTCAGCCGGTTCAAACGCTTGATCGAGATCACCGGAACAATGCCCGATGAGATGCAATCGGCCCGCGTACGCTACCGGTTCTATCAAGAACAGGGATATGAGATTCGTCATCATAAGATTGGGGCCGTATAGCATCGGATAGCCTCATTCGCCCCCCCGACCCCCCTCCCCGACCATGACAGACGACAGCAAAGATCCACCGGGAACAGATCAAGATAAAATTCTTGATGAGTTGGACTCATTCCTGAGCAAACGCCAGGGCAAGACCACAACAGTTACTGAATCCAAGACGAAGACCAAGTCCGTGACTGTCCCGGTCCTGACCCAAGTCTTTGGTGCTCATTCGGGACAATCCCACCCCTCAATATCCTCAGATGTCCCGACCCTCACAGAGGTCGTATCTCACCCAACACCTCACTCGGCAGCCTCAATTGAGACCACCCCACCACTGCAGCGAATTGTCGATGCCGCCTTAATGGAGGCCGGGGTCGGACTCGATAAATCATCACAGGAATTACTGGTCCGGTCACTTGAGCGGCATTTACAAGGGTACTCGGCAACACCTCCCCTGAATCAATTTGGAGACGGGAATCTCGGTGCGGGGATACCGATCTCGCAGAATCCATCCCGATCAACCCTGACACCGGCACTCTCTCATTCCTCTATAATGACCGACCTTTCCGCAGCCGCGGACTCACGCCCGATCCGCATGACCACAATGGAACTCGCAAAAAGTTTTGAACCTCAGCCGATTGAAAGCTACTGGTACTCCATCTGGGAGGATGCCGGTTATTTCAAGCCCATGGCGAATGACACACCCTCTGAAATGGTGCCCCCCTACTGCATCATGCTGCCTCCACCCAATGTCACCGGCACACTTCACATGGGTCATGCCTTCCAGCACACGTTGATGGATGCTCTCTCCCGGTATCACCGCATGCTCGGGAACAATACATTATGGCAACCCGGAACCGATCATGCGGGTATCGCAACCCAGATCGTGGTGGAGCGCCAACTCGACCAGCAGAACATCAAACGACAAGACCTCGGACGAGAAGAATTTCTCAATCGAGTATGGCAATGGAAGGAGGAGTCTGGATCGACCATCACCCGACAAATGCGTCGGATGGGAACCTCATGCGACTGGTCAAGAGAGCGTTTCACCATGGACGAGGGGCTCTCTCGTGCTGTCACTGAAGTATTCGTGAGACTTCATACCGAGGGACTGATCTACCGCGGGAAGAGGCTGGTCAACTGGGACCCAGTACTCCAGACCGCAGTATCCGATCTTGAGGTTGTCTCAACCGAGGAGGATGGATCCCTCTGGCATATCCGCTACCCTCTTGCAGAGCCTGATCTACAAAATGGGTTGACCCACCTGATTGTTGCCACCACCCGACCCGAGACCATGCTTGGGGATATGGCGGTTGCCGTGCATCCGGATGACCCCCGTTACCGACACCTGATTGGACGGGCTGTGCGCCTTCCATTATCGGCGGGAAACCCTGCCGACTGGCACAGCATCCCGATCATTGCCGATACCTATGTCGATCCAAAGTTTGGCACAGGCTGCGTAAAAATTACCCCTGCACACGACTTCAATGACTACCAGATGGGGATTCGGCATGAGCTAATTCCCCTTAACATTCTGACACTGGATGGCAAGATAAACGAGCATGCCCCGGTTGAGTATCAGGGTATGGACCGTTTCTCAGCACGTACTCAAATCATTGCCGACCTTGATTCACTGAAGCTGCTATCTGAAATCAAAGCTCACAAGCTGATGGTTCCACGCTCTGACCGGACTCATGCAGTGATTGAGCCGATGCTGACCGATCAGTGGTACGTTGCGATGGAAGGTCTCGCCAAGCGCGGGCTGGAAGTGGTCGCTAATGGAGAGGTGAAGTTTGTCCCAGATAACTGGAGCCATGTTTATAACCAGTGGCTCGAGAATATCCAAGATTGGTGTATATCCCGTCAGTTATGGTGGGGACACAGAATCCCTGCCTGGTACGACGAGAACGGCAATGTCTACGTTGCTCACAGCCTAGAAGAAGCTCAGAAGCAGGCTGGGGATTGCACTCTCACTCAGGATGAGGATGTGCTCGATACCTGGTTCTCATCCGCTCTGTGGCCATTCTCAACACTCGGCTGGCCAGATGAGACACCTGAACTCAAGACTTTTCTACCGACCTCGGTACTGGTCACCGGATTTGACATCATCTTCTTCTGGGTGGCACGGATGGTGATGATGTCCCTCCACTTCACCGGCAAGGTACCCTTCCGGGAAGTCTATGTGACCGGACTCATTCGAGACTCGGAAGGTCACAAGATGAGTAAATCCAAGGGAAATGTACTCGATCCATTGGACCTCATCGACGGCATCTCGCTACCGGATCTCATTACTAAACGTACCACCGGCCTGATGAATCCCAAGCAGGCAGACTCTATCGAAAAAATCACCCGTAAGCATTTCCCAGAAGGGATCCCCGCATTCGGCACCGATGCGCTGAGATTTACATTTGCCAGCCTTGCCTCTCATGGACGTGATATTAAGTTTGATATGCAACGGTGTGAGGGATACCGTAATTTTTGTAATAAATTATGGAATGCCACACGGTATGTCTTAATGAATTGCGAGGGCAAGGATACGGCTCTAGATGCAGGATCAGCCGATGAGAGGCCACTAGAATTTTCTGATGCAGACCGTTGGATCATCGGTCGGTTACAGCAGGCAGAGAGTGCTGTCGCTCAGGCATTTCAGGATTACCGATTCGATACCGCATCACGTGAAATTTATGAATTCGTTTGGGACGAATACTGCGACTGGTATGTAGAGCTTGCCAAGGTACAGTTAAATACTGGTAACGAGGCCGTTCAACGTGCCACCCGACATACCCTGGTACGGGTGCTGGAAGCAACACTCAGGCTTGCTCACCCGATCATTCCTTTCATTACTGAGGAGCTATGGCAGAAGATCGCTCCTCTGGCAAATGAGAAGGGTGCAAGTATCATGATCAGACCCTACCCCAAATCAGATGCGTCTCGCATTAACGAGAGTGCCATCAGCCGCATTCATGCACTCAAAGAAATGGTTAATGCCTGTCGCACACTGAGAAGCGAGATGAGTCTGTCGCCTGCAGCAAGAGTCCCCCTCCTGGCAGCGGGTGACCATCAGACACTAGCCGACTTCTCACCCTACCTGATGTCATTGGCGAAGTTATCGGGTGTGGAGATCATGCAGGATAAATTGCCCGATGCTGATGCACCGGTCGCAATCGCAGGAGAGTTCAGATTGATGCTGAAGATCGAGGTGGATATCGCGACCGAGCGTGAGCGTCTGTCGAAGGAGATCGCTCGCATCCAGGGCGAGGCCGCCAAGGCCGAAATCAAACTGTCTAATCCGAGTTTTGTAGAGCGTGCACCGGCTAATGTGGTTCAGCAAGAGAAGGAGCGACTGGCTAACTTCGCTGCAACACTGGAGAAGCTACAAGACCAGTTAAAAAAACTGGGTTAAAGAACCCCCATACCTTACTTGTAAGGTGCGACCGTCTCTGCCTTCAATTGATACCCCGCCTGTCCCATCTCGGTATCGACCTTACCTGCATGCATGACGCCATTGACCCACATGGTGTCCATCGTTCTCATCCCTGATATCGGCTTTGACACCGTCACATGAATGATTTGGTTAGATGGGGGTGGAGGGGTGTGGATGCATGCTCCAAAATACGGGACCAGTAAGAATTCTTTGACCTTATCTCCCACCCTCTCGAGTGGGATCACAAATCCTGGAATACGGATACGCGCACCATTTAAGGTCGGCTCAATCGGAGCATCATTCCATGCCTCTCGTATCTTCTCCAAAGCCTCGATTGCACGTGGGTCACCATCCTTGAGATGATCAAGCTTCAATCCCTTAAGAGGGGCCATCGGGTCCCAGTTTTTGGGCATCAGAGCGTCCCATGTGACTTCTTTGTAAGAGGTTGCGGAGTTCGTTGGAGGGGCAGTTTTGCCAACACTCTTCGAAGGAGAGGATGTCAATCGGTCACCCACCCCATAATCGGCAGCAGCGACTGTCTGCAGATTAATCGTTAATAATCCGACTACCAGAACGGCTATGAACCGGTGTGATCGTTTGAGACGCGAGGGGAATGTCATATTTATAACCTTGGTGTCAGACCATCGGCTAAAGAGATTCGATAGGCACGATAACCCGGTATCAAGCTCACCAGAAAACCTGTGACCATCACAGTCAGTAATAATTGCCATGATTCAGCCGATAGCGTCCATGTTGCCAGAGATATCCCCAAGTGTGTTTCAAGAATCGGTGCGGCGAATACACTTAATACCATCAGACCCAATAAACCCATCAAAGATCCCAACACAACCACCATCAGACCTTCGATCGCCAGTAGCATAAAGACCACCCCCGGACCCGCTCCGACCGATCGCAGAACCGCCAATTCGCGCCTACGTTCTCCGAGACCGGCTAACACCACAGCCACCAAGCCACTCAGACCGACCCCAACCACCAACACGGAGATCGCCAGTAGCGATCTCTCAACAATGCTCACGATCGACCAGAGCTCATCCAGCGCCACCCCAGGAAGGACTGCGAGGAGCGGCTCAGTCTTGTACTGATTAATATACCGTTGCATCTGAAAAACGCCTGCCCGACTTTTTAATCCTATGAAGATGGCCGTGATCTCCTTTGGGACCAGATCAAATTTACGGACATACTCAGCCGGGATCGATAATCCTGGCATCGGCGCACCTCCCTGCCAGTCGAGATGAATGGCCTCGATCGCCTCAAGGCTGATGTGGACACTTCGATCCACCGAGAGACCGGTCCGCTTAAGTATACCGCTCACCTTGAATGGCTTATCGGCATGATCCGACAGCCCCATGCCACCCGCACCATGATTGAGGATAATGCTGTCACCCAACTGGTAGCCGAGTTGTTGAGCGACATCGGCACCGACCACTGCATCAAAGATGTCGGCGAATGGTTTGCCGGAAGAGAATGCTAATAAACGTCGATCGGCATAACGAAAGTATTCAAAGTAATCGGTCGTGGTACCGATGACTGCAAAACCGCGGTGAGAATCCCCCAACGAGATCGGAACCGCCCACGAGACAGAAGGGTGCTGTGATAATGTCTGGTAGCTCGACCAACGGATATTGTGGGTCGCATCACCCAACCTAAAAACAGCATACAGCATGAGCTGGATTGGACTGGTACGAGCACCCACCACCAGGTCTGTTCCCGATATCGATTGTGAGAAGCTCTCACGTGCCTGTGTGCGTAACTGCTCAACCCCCAAAAGAAGCATCACTGAGAGCGCAATACTGATCGCCATCAGTCCGAGTGTGGTACGGCGGTTCCAAGCGCTGGCAAAAGCGAGAAAGAAAAGAGACCTCATACCGAACCCGCATTGAATGAGCAGAGCTCATTCAGGTTGATACTGCGATTAAAATGATGGGCTAGTCGTTGGTCATGACTGACAAAGATCAGTGTGACACCCTCTTCATTACACCGCCCGAGCAGCACATCCAGAAATTCTGACTGACGGTCTGCATCCAGAGAAGAGGTGGGTTCATCCGCAATAATCAATTCAGGGTGGCCCATCAATGCTCGTGCGGCAGCAACGCGCTGCTGCTGCCCGACCGAGAGTGAGGTCACTCTTTGCTGAGAATATGTCGGATCCAATCCCAGTTGACCGAGCAGTCGGTCTGCTGACTGCTCAAGCGAATTAGCCGATTCGAGTGCCTTCCCTCTCCTCCTTTGAGAGAATCTACACGGCAAGATTACATTCTCTCGAACCGATAGATAGGGGACTAGATTAAACTGCTGGAACAGCAATCCCACATGGTCCACTCGGAAACGATCACGCTCACTCGAGCTCATCGTCATTAAATCCGTATTGAGTACCTGCAATTGACCCTGCTGAGGGACCAGCACCCCACCCAACAGACTCAGGAGAGTACTCTTACCACTCCCACTCGCACCCTGCAGGAAGACCCTCTCTCCACGATCCACCTGAAAGTGCGGAATCGAAAGACGGAATCCCTCTCTTCCAGGCCATTGGAAAATCAGATTCTGAATATCGATCACAGTCTGGCTCATGCCAGGATCTTACCACTTCAATTGATTGGACTTGAGTGAGAGCCTTACCCGTGACTGGCCCTTAGGTCCGACCACGGCTGCATCAACCCTCTTGAGACCCGGGAACTGGTGAAATAATTGCACCTTGATTTCCTGTAATGACTCTGGCACAGCGCATTGGAAATGCCAGGTAACAGAAAGTTCTGAGTGCGTATCAACTGCATTGACAGGGCGTTTATCATGACCCTTGCGAGCATTAGAATCAGCTGCAAGCAGCCCAGGCTCAATGACCGAGGACTCCAGCAGGACCGATTCCAGTCGGCATTGAGATTGCGGTGTAAAAACAAATACGCGATCAGACTGATGGAGCTTACGTGACATCTCCCTGACCGACTGTCGTTCCTTCTCATTACGTGGAGCATGCTCAAAACCTAACAGACTATCCAACGGACTATCCAGACTAATCTGCACAGACCCACCCTCAACCGCCACCTCCATCGTGGCCCTTCCATGGACATGTGCGGTCGGTTCATGTGCCGATGCCGCCGTCACAACAATCAATGAAGGTATGATCGCCATCAGTGTTAATCCCATGGAGTGCATCATTCGTTTCATTATTTGTCCTAGTTGATGGGTTAGAGTGCGTTTACTGTACAGTTTGAGATAATCGCATTATACAATCAGTAAAAAGCTCGAGAATTCAGCCTGTCTGAGATATAATGCCCGGCGTTGCTGAAACGAGTACCCACTCCCCGCCATCCCCGCGGGGAGTTTTATTTAGAAATGGGAGAAGAATCATACGCATCATCTTATTAGGGGGGCCCGGTGCGGGAAAGGGCACACAGGCCAGCTTCATCAAAGAGCACTTCGGTATCCCGCAAATATCAACCGGAGACATGCTACGAGCCGCGGTTAAGGCGGGGACCGAGTTAGGTATTGCAGCCAAGAGGATCATGGATGCGGGTGGGTTGGTATCAGACGACATTATCATTAATCTGGTGAAGGAGCGCATCACAGAAGAAGACTGTTCCAAGGGATTTCTGTTCGACGGGTTTCCCCGAACTATCCCACAGGCAGATGCAATGAAGGCTGCCGGTGTACCGATCGATTATGTCATCGAGATTGATGTAGCAGATGAGGAGATCATCAAACGTCTATCCGGACGCAGGATCCATACCCCATCAGGCCGAATTTACCATGTCACACTCAACCCACCTAAAATTGAGGACCGGGATGATGTCACAGGAGAGTCCCTAGTACAGCGTGATGATGACAAGGAAGAGACCGTGAGAAAACGGCTCGAAATCTATCACGCACAGACTGAACCATTGGTAGAATACTACTCAAAATGGGCCTCTGGGGGTGGAAAGGGTGCTCCTAGATACGTGAAGACAACAGGCATCGGATCGGTTGAAGGTATTCGAGAGCAGATCCTCTCGTCTCTGAAGTAACCACAATCCGGATCGTGAGAGTTACCCTCGACACTCGGTCTGGATACGCAAATGAGTTAATGCAGCATTGACACTGACACCATCAAGACTGACGAAGATATAAGACAAATCAGGAGAAAACGATATGGCTCTAAAGAATGCATTTTATGCCCAATCGGGCGGGGTCACGGCGGTCATTAATGCATCCGCTTCCGGCCTGATTGAAGCTGCCCGTAAGCATAAGGATAAGATCGGAAAAGTCTATGCAGGCCGTAACGGCATTATCGGCGCACTGACTGAGGACCTGATCGATACCACCAAGGAATCCGTCACCGCGATCAAGGCACTCCGTTACACCCCCTCAGGTGCATTCGGATCATGCCGCTACAAGTTGAAGAGTCTTGAGCAGAACCGTCGCGAGTATGAGCGTCTGATCTCAGTATTCAAGGCTCATGATATCGGGTACTTCTTTTATAATGGGGGCGGAGATTCTGCTGATACCTGCCTCAAGGTATCCCAACTGTCCGAGACGCTAGGGTATCCAATCCAAGCGATTCATGTCCCCAAGACCGTTGATAATGATCTCCCCATTACCGATTGCTGCCCCGGATTTGGTTCTGTTGCAAAGTATATCGCTGTCTCCACACGCGAAGCGAGCTTTGACGTCGCCAGCATGTCAAAAACATCGACCAAGGTATTCGTTCTGGAAGTGATGGGACGTCATGCAGGATGGATTGCTGCTGCAGGCGGACTGGCATCGAGCACGAATTGCGAGATCCCGATCGTCATTCTCTTTCCAGAGATCGCATTTGACCAAGTAAAGTTTCTGGCTAAGGTAAAGAGCTATGTCAAGAAGTTTGGATACTGCTCGGTGGTCGTGTCCGAGGGTGTGAAGGGTCCGGATGGTAACTTCCTCTCAGACCAAGGTCTGAGGGATGCCTTTGGTCATGCACAGTTGGGTGGTGTTGCACCGGTTGTAGCAAACATCATCAAGGACGGACTGGGTCTTAAGTATCACTGGGGTGTGGCCGATTATCTGCAACGTGCTGCACGTCATATCGCGTCCAGAACTGACGTTGAACAGGCCTATGCAATGGGCAAGGCTGCAGTGGAGTTCGCGATCAAGGGTCACAATGCAGTCATGCCCACGATCGATCGATTGTCCAACCAGCCCTACAAGTGGAAGGTCGGTATGGCTCAGCTCTCACATGTCGCTAATGTGGAAAAGATGATGCCCAGCAACTTCATCACCAAGGATGGATTTGGAATTACCGAGAAGTGTCGTGAATACTTGACCCCTCTCATTAAGGGTGAGGACTACCCTCCCTACCGGGATGGATTGCCTAATTATGTGCGATTGAAGAATGTTGCTGTCAAGAAGAAGCTGGGGAATTTCAAGATTTAAGCATCACCGAGTTACTTTTATAAATAATCTGTTGTACGGAATGATTGGGCCGGAATTCCGTATGCATTCTCAGACGGTCTGAACTTCATTGGAGATTTAAATGGGTAATGGTCTAATCATCGCAATCGTCTGCTCGATGGCTGCACTTCTGTATGGAGCATTTTCGATTAAATGGATTCTGAGCTTATCACCTGGCAATGAACGCATGCGCGAGATCGCGACTGCGATTCAGGAAGGGGCTTCAGCTTATCTAAACCGCCAATACACCACCATCAGTATCGTGGGTGTGATCCTCTTGGTAGCCATTTTTGTTGCACTCGGAATGAAGACCGCGGTCGGTTTCGCGCTGGGCGCATTCCTGTCAGGGATTGCTGGCTATATCGGCATGAATGTCTCGGTCCGTGCCAATGTACGTACTGCAGAAGCCGCCAGAGATGGCCTTAACGCGGCACTTGATGTTGCATTCAAGGGTGGAGCCATCACCGGCATGCTGGTGGTCGGTCTCGGACTTCTGGGCGTTGCAGGTTACTACGCCGTCCTGACTGTTGGGATGGGAACCAGTGCATCGGATGCGACCCATGCATTGGTCGGTCTTGCATTTGGTAGCTCACTGATTTCAATTTTTGCGCGTCTTGGGGGGGGGATCTTCACCAAGGGTGCAGACGTGGGTGCGGATCTGGTCGGTAAGGTTGAGGCCGGAATTCCTGAAGATGACCCACGCAATCCTGCGGTGATCGCAGACAACGTGGGCGATAACGTAGGTGACTGTGCAGGGATGGCAGCGGATCTGTTTGAGACTTATGCAGTGACCATCATCGCGACCATGCTTCTCGGTGGACTTCTGATCACAGACCCTGTCGTCGGTGCGAATGCTGTGATCTACCCACTGGTGCTGGGCGGTTTTTCTATCATTGCATCCATCATCGGTTGCTACTTCGTTAAGGCTCGTGAAGGTGGCAAGGTCATGAATGCGCTCTACCGTGGACTGGCCGTTGCAGGGATACTGGCAGCGATCGTCTACTACCCCATCACGACCATAATGCTGGGTGATGGTGTCGTCATTGATGGCAAGAATATCTCAGCGATGAACTTGTACCTGGCAGGACTGGTTGGACTGGTACTGACCGCTGCCATGGTATGGATCACAGAGTATTACACCTCTACCGAGTATGGTCCTGTTCAGCATATCGCTGAGGCATCCAGTACCGGGCACGGCACCAACGTGATCGCAGGATTGGGCGTTTCCATGAAATCAACCGCCGCTCCGGTGTTAGTGGTCTGTCTTTCAATCTGGTGCGCTCAAGAGCTTGCTGGTCTTTACGGGATCGCGATCGCAGCAACATCGATGCTATCGATGGCAGGGATCATTGTTGCACTGGACGCTTATGGCCCGATTACCGATAACGCGGGTGGTATCGCTGAAATGGCTGGACTGCCGAAAGAAATTCGCGATATTACTGACCCTCTTGATGCGGTCGGCAATACCACCAAGGCTGTCACCAAGGGATATGCAATCGGTTCAGCAGGTCTGGCAGCGCTGGTATTATTTGCAGATTACACCCACGCACTCTCGGGGTCAGGCAAGGTGCTGACCTTCGATCTGTCGGACCATATGGTCATCATCGGGTTATTCATCGGCGGTATGGTTCCCTACCTATTCGGTGCAATGGCAATGGAAGCGGTTGGCCGTGCTGCAGGATCTGTGGTGGTTGAAGTACGCCGTCAGTTCAAAGAGATACCAGGGATTATGGAAGGTACTGCCAAGCCAGATTATTCCAGAGCTGTGGATATGGTTACTAAGGCCGCCATCAAGGAGATGGTTGTTCCTTCACTTCTGCCGGTCGCGGTACCGGTTGCGGTGGGTCTGCTGCTTGGACCGGTCGCACTGGGTGGTGTACTGATCGGTGCCATCATCACCGGTATCTTCGTTGCCATCTCCATGACTGCCGGTGGCGGTGCTTGGGATAATGCTAAGAAGTACATCGAGGATGGACACTTTGGTGGTAAGGGTTCTGAAGCTCACAAGGCTGCTATCACGGGTGACACCGTTGGTGACCCTTACAAGGATACCGCTGGACCTGCGGTCAATCCTTTGATTAAGATCATGAACATTACTGCGCTATTGATCGTTCCACTGCTGTAAAGTAAATTCATGTAACTCCACAAGGCACGCCACAAGAAATTCTGGCGTGCCTTGTTTCTGATGAGAACAGAATTAAGTCTGATGAATAGCAAGATTACACTCACACTCGACGACACTAAGAGGATGGCCTCTGCCGCTGAGGAGGAGGCCAATCGCAATGGTTGGCCGGTTGTCATTGCAATCGTTGATGAGGGTGCACACCTGATCCAACTGATACGTAGAGATGGGACTCAGTTCGGCAGTATCGAGGTGGCCATTCAGAAAGCCCGATCTGCCATCGCGTTTAGACGGCCCACCAAGGTCTGGGAAGATCATGTGACCGAGGGTCGTATCCGATACCTCGGCCTACCCGGTTCGATGCCGATTGAAGGGGGGCTTCCCATTGAGGTGGATGGACAGTTCATCGGCGCGATCGGAGTGAGTGGCGTTCGCTCAAATCAGGATGCACAGATCGCCCAAGCGGGGATCGATGCGCTCTTGAAATCAGATTGACATGGATATGACCAATCGATAGCGTTCATCTATAATACATGCGTATCGACTTATCCTATTCGAACTTTAGTGACCTTGCGACTTAAAGATCAAAACAATAACAAATACTGACCATTGGATCTAACCTATGAAACCGCTCTACCCTCTGTCATCTCCGGCAATGATTAATTTAAAATCAATGAAAATGAGCATAACGAGCGGACATAAGTGGTCGCCAAAAATTATCCTGGGAGCTGGAATCTTGGGCCTATCCCTTCAGGCTCTGGCAAATCCTGCGGCACCCCCTAAAGCAGCGGCAGCAGCACCGGTGGCTGTGAGCGCATTCGATATGTCAAAGGTACCCCTTGTGACCCCCATGCCGCGACCAGGGGTGTCGATAACACCGCCATCGGGACCCGGCTATTACTCACTCTGGGATTTGGTCACGGGCAATGAGCGTAAAGCCCCACCGGTAGCCCCTTATGCCCCATTCGGTCTGCTCCCGACCTCTTCATTCGACATTGATTTTCGGTATCTTGCCAAGCCGGGATATGAGAAAGATCTCTTCGACCCGCTCAAGAGAATTCAGTTGGGTAATGATTGGCTCGTATCATTCGGGGGTAACTTTTGGTATAGGCATGTACATGAATCAGACAGTCGATTAGCCACCGCTACAGCCAACAATACAGACAACACCTTTAACCTAGTCCGTACCCGTCTGCATGCAGATATATGGTATCAGGATAAGTTCAGACTCTTTGCTGAAGGGATCGACGCACGGAGTTTCTCACAGACTCTCCCCCCACTCGCAATAGATGTCAATCATACCGATATGCTGAACCTGTTCGCGGATATCAAACTGGCGACTGCGAAGGAGGGAGTGGCCTATGTACGAGTCGGTCGTCAAGAGTTACTGTACGGCTCACAGAGACTGATATCAACCCTAGACTGGGCGAATACACGTCGCACCTTCCAGGGGGTTAAAACCTTCTGGCGCAACCCAAAATTAGATGTAGATGCATTCTGGATGCGACCGATGAATGTAGTCCCATCCGGCCCACAGAACTTTGATAACTGGGATACCAATCGTAATTTTTATGGATTATGGGCGACCTATAAACCTCAACGGGGCCACTTCGCAGACCTCTACTTCTTAAGTCTCGATAATAATAACTCCACTATTTCGGGTAAATCTATCGGGACTCTCAATTCGGGAAGCAACTCCCTAGTTCATACCGTGGGGACCCGTTATATCGGTGATACTAATAACTTTCTGTATGAGTTGGAGGGGATGTACCAGTTCGGTCAACGTTCTGGACGCGATATCTCCGCATTCGCAGTCGCCTCAGGGGCAGGTTATCGTTTTGCAACACTCCCCATGAATCCACAGACATGGCTTCGTTACGATTTCGCCTCTGGTACTAACAATGGAGGTGATGTTACAAATACGAGCAATACCTTTAACCAGCTCTTTCCATTCGGCCACTACTACATGGGATTCTTGGATAGGGTAGGACGTCAGAATATTCATGACCTCAACGCTCAGATGACACTTCACCCACAACAATGGCTGACCGTGATCGCTCAGTACCACCGGTTTTATCTGGCGAATAAAACAGATGCTTTATACAATGCAGCCGGTTTTGCCAGTGTTCAGGATTTAACCGGACAGTCGGGGAATCATGTCGGTGATGAAATGGATGTACGTTTCAATATCCATGTGAACCGTCACCAAGATGTCCTGCTCGGTTACTCCAAACTATGGGCCGGTGAGTATCTAAAAGCGACTAAACCAGGTGTTTCTCCAGATCTCTTTTACGTGCAATACAGCTTCCGTTTTTAAAAGCCATCGGATGATTATTGTATGACTGCGATTCATAGAACTGAGTGACTAATCCGCTCACTCCGACACCTTATCGCTGGCACACAGTCTCTGATCTACAAGACCTACATGATGCAGCACTGACTGCGATCCTTGATGCTGCAATGCTCGCCATTCAGAAGAGGGGAGCCTTCCACCTCGTCATCTCCGGGGGTGAGACCCCCCGTAAGATCTACCAACAATTACGCACGGTTCAGACTGACTGGTCTAAATGGCATGTCTACTTTAGCGACGAGCGCTGCCTCCCCAAAACCGATAAAAATAGAAATTCACGCATGGCAGGTAATGCTTGGCTAGACCATGTCCCCATCCCTGAAGACCAGATACACATCATCCCCACTGAGATTGGAGCACCCCAAGCGGCTCTCAGATATGCGGCGACGTTGAGCGCTGTTAAAATGTTTGATCTGGTGTTACTGGGACTGGGTGAGGATGGTCATACTGCAAGTCTATTCCCCAACCATGAATGGGGTGATAAGCCTGACTCACCGGATACACTGGCAGTGATCGATGCTCCCAAACCACCCCCTCACCGCGTATCTCTCAGTGCAACACGGCTGAGCCGTTCCA
>JBAWVG010000008.1:0-40245 GCA_037147395.1 Nitrosomonadaceae bacterium
AAGAGAAACTGGTAGCATGAACCCCACCTCTTGGAAGACGAAAAACCGGGGGAACATCGGACTATTTTAGGGGGTAAAATTTCTTCCTGAAGTTGTGCTTTATTGTGAACTCTTGAAAAATATCTGCTTTTCTCCAGCAACAATTATTTTTAGGACTTTCTGGTGGTTTTCTTCTTGCTGGTCTGCGACGTCTTGGAAACCCTTACCGGATTAGTGCGAGGCTTGGATTTTGTCTTCGATGGTAGCGCTGCCAGAGCAGGTTCGGCCATCTCTATACCAAATACATCAGCGAGCAGAGAGTCGTCGAGCAATTTTCTTGCGGCGGGCGCTCGCTTCGTCTTGGTTAGGCTAACTGCCGCTTCGGTAACAAGTTCATTGGCATCGACGCGGCGTAGTTTGAATAGTAATTCTGGCTCATGATCTAACCGTGCACCAACCCCATAGAGGACGGCTGCGACGTGCTTACACATATCGGCCCAGTCAGGACAACTGCATGAGAAGTGCATACCTGCGGGCGCCGGGAAAAGTCCCGAACCTGGCTTGCAGATGCGTTCCATGACGGCGTTCGAGAGTTTTCCCTGCAGCAGTTCCACCAGAGAGTCGATTGAGTTGGAGCAATCGGCGCGGATCGCCTGCCATTGCTTGTCAGGAACCCCGACTACGTTGACCGCGACTTGGTAAAGTCTTGATCCAACGACCTGAGCGTGCACGCCCCCCGCTGATATTTTCAGGTCGATGACTGAACCGTTACGCACATAGGTGCGACCACGCGGCAGACGATTGGCATAGTCGCTGTAGCGTTCCAGGTTATCGCACCAGGCCTTGCCCCAGAAGGTCTTGGCGACGGCACCGCGATATGGGGCAATGGGCGTGAGCGTGGGATTGCCTTTTTTTGCTTTTGCGGCAGCTTTTTCGGCTTTCTTGCGTCGTTCTGCAACCGGCACATACGGCTTCCAACCCCAGTAACCCATTTGTTTTCCCTTTATCGCTCAGTTTTCCTGTGCGGTATGAATGTCCAACTTGACAAGATCGAGCAGATCTTTATCGCTCATTTCTGTGAGCAGTAGCTCCGCCCCTCCCTCCAGTACATCTTTGACCAACTGTTGTTTGGATTCGATCAGGTGATCAATTCTGTCTTCGATGGTGCCACGGCAGACAAATTTATGCACCAGTACGTTCTTCTGTTGGCCGATTCGGAAGGCGCGGTCGGTGGCCTGATTTTCCACTGCAGGATTCCACCAGCGATCAAAGTGAATGACATGTGATGCCGCGGTCAGATTTAATCCCGCCCCGCCGGCTTTGAGGGAGAGGACAAAGAAGGGAGTTAATTCATCCTCCTGAAAACGCTGTACCAGTGCACGACGTTTTGCGACTGGGATTCCGCCATGCAGGACCAAGCCCTCTTTACCAAAGATCGCGCCCAGAAAAGCAGCGAGTGGCTCTGTAATTTCGCGAAACTGTGTGAAAACCAGTACTTTATCCTGCTTGGCACAAATAACCTCCGCTAACTCGCGAAGACGTGAGAATTTTCCACTATCTTGTTCTTTCCAAGAGCCGTCCCCCAACCATTGTGATGAATGATTGCAGATCTGTTTAAACCGCATCAAATAGGACAGGACGATTCCTTTGCGTCCGATCCCCTCGGCATCCTCCAAGGCAATGGAGAGGTCTTTGACCGCGCGCTGGTAAAGCGCAGCTTGCGTCGGGCAGAGGTGACACCAGGCCTTGATTTCAGTCTTGTCTGGCAGGTCTGAAATAACGCGCTTATCAGTCTTCATTCGGCGCAGTATGTAGGGGCGCACAAGTGCGCGTAGCGGACCGAAGTTTTGACGCTCGGTCAGGCGCTTGGTAAAGCTGGCGAAGATCTTGTCCGAACCAAGTAAACCCGGGTGGGTAAAATCAAAAATCGACCACAGATCGGAAAGCCGGTTTTCAACCGGCGTTCCGGTAAGCGCGATACGCACGTCGGCCTGTATCTTTTTTACCTGCCTGGTCTGCTTTGAGTTGGGGTTTTTTATTGACTGCGCTTCATCTAGTACGGCCATACGCCAAGACATGGTTTCTGCAACCGGCAAACGCAACAATGTGCCATAGCTGGTGATCACAAGATCGATGTCATCCAGGCTTGTTTTATCCAGTGCCCGTAGTTCGGCGGGGGGCATGGCCGAGGGGTGAGCGATTAGCAAACGCAGTCCCGGCGCGAAGCGTTCAGCCTCAGCGGCCCAGTTAGCAAGTAACGATGCCGGGGCCACTAGAAGACTAGGGCGGGTTGCGCCTAGATGTTCTCGCTTCAAGACCAACAGGAGTGAAAGAACTTGCATCGTTTTACCCAGGCCCATGTCATCCGCTAGGCAGGCCCCCAATCCAAGTCGGGTCAGCAAATACAGCCAGCGTACGCCGGCCTGCTGATATGGACGCAATGTCGCCTTGAGATCGGTGCCTGGATCGACCTGTGCCAATCCCTCTGGTTGACGCAAACCGCTTAGAATTTCAGTAAGCCATGGGCCTGCGCTCAGTTGCGCCCAGTCCCCGTCGTCAACAGCGGCAGGATTGTCGAGCGAGGCCCCCGCCATCCAGCGCATGGCCTCAACAAAGGGCAGGCCGTTTTCCCCCGCAGAGCGTTCAATGGCTTCGAAGCGTTCGAGCAAAGTTCTCAGTTTCTTGTGATCGATTTCAACCCAACGACCTCGGATCAATTGCAAGCCCTCAACACTTTTGAGCAGCGCCTTGACCTCGGCCGCACTGAGACGTTCACCGTCGAGGGTGAATTCCATTTTAAAATCAAGCAGAGCATCCATGCCGAGGGCAGAGGGTGGTCGCGTTCCGATAACGCTCTTTATTTGTGGGTGTGCCGGCCGCCCGGCCTGCCAGTTTCCAGGTGCGCGCACTAAAATCCCGGCTGACTCCAGTTGCTGAAAATCTTTTAGAAAGCGCCATGCGTTCGCGGGCGTCCAGCGCAATGGGTGGTAGATCTCACCAGACTCAACCATTTCGTGCAACCATTCGCAATGTTCGGCCGCACGCTGGACCGGAAGTAGCAGGGAGAGCAGTTGCGGCTTACTCTTCCCATCGGAATATTCGGCCAACGCCTGTTTTAGAGGGAGGTGTTGAGCATTGCCGTGCGCCGACAGGCGCGGTGTGTAAGTGGCTAAAAAGGCAAATGGTGATTCCACATCTCTGCGATTTTCCGCCAAATTAAAGTGCACTCTGCCGACCAGATTCCAAGCTTGATGACGCGACTTGAGGAATCCCTGAAGCGTTAGCCCAGATGCGGCCAACTCAACTCGCAACGCAGTGTCAATTTCAGCCCAGATTGCGATGAGCGTTTTCGGTGTCAGGTATTCGCTCCCCGGTATGGAAGGAGCATTACCGATGATCACCTCAAGAGCATCACCGCTCGGAGCGGGCACGACGATTTCAGCATCTTCAGCGGTCGCGCATAGCGCTGTAACGTAGCTGGTTGCGAACTCACGCAACCAGGCAAGCGCAGGCGGTAAAATCGTTCCAATCTCAGCGGCCCCTAATTGCAGTAGGCCATGTCCGACACCGGAATCGAATGCGGCAATCAGCCTCACATGAAGCGCCGCCGGGAGGTTTGGTAAGTCCAAATCCTCTACTAAACGAAGATGGCCTAGCGGTGTGAAGTGAGCAGAGAGCGCACCAGTGGTTGTAGGAGTGGTCCGCAAAGTGTCGTTGTTGCTCAATTGCCTGCCTGATCATTCATCAAATAAGTGGTAAGTGTAACGGTACTAACTAGGGGTTTAAAGTTTTCTGTTATTTGATGTCTTCTTGCCAAATACAGCGTGGCTTGAATTGTAATTCTGGATCATACTGATTTCGCCAAGGCGCGGGCAGCTCTGATGCGTGTTTCTGCCTTGCTTCAGGAATGGGTGGTACGTGTTACGGAGCAGTTAAACCCAACCACCGTTTGGATACTCGTCTGCGACCATATCAAGCATATTATTGCCAGCATTGGGCCTCCTCAAAGTGTCAGATTGATTACAAACCCAAGCAATGGAACCGCTTAACTGAGGTTTTTAGGTTAATGCGGATTTCAGGTATTCAGTAACACGGGCTTCGATCCCAAAACAAAGTTCCAAAGCGGCATAAAAGAAACGGTCAACTTCGTCATTAATCAGAAAGGCGGAGAGGTGTGCCCGTGCGCGTGCGCGGAAGGCACGCGGGGAAGTGTTAAACCGGAAAAGTGGGGCGGTATCGGGCATATGTGTCTGAGGTGGCTAACGTTTGAATTCACCGGCGCTGCGCGGCTTTATCGCGCAGCGTCCGCTGGAATGATGGGTTGGGCGTCTGCAACTATTCAAGATTGAAGAAGACGAAAGTAACAATGTCCGGACACGGTTCGAGAAAGCGCACGCGAACAGAATGCGGTGATTCGAGGACCCCCTCTAATCTGACTTCGCCGCTACCAAAGTATTGCAAGGTGAACTTTGATTTCAACGCCGCTGAGAAGTTAATGGTGAAATCCAGGTGACCGTTATCAGTTAACGACGAAACGTTTGAAGAATCGACAAATTGGGCACTATTGGGATTGAATTTGATATACGCGGCCACCCATTGCTTTTGGTCTATTTCAATCAGCTTTTTGTCAGCCTCATCGATCCGATCATCCACAATTCTCAACGCGTGATAGAGTAAGCCGTTTACTTTCGATTGCCTCGCTTCGGACCAAGCCGCTGCACCGGCGCCGATGGCGCCTCCCACAACCGGTGTCCCTCCCAAGCATCCAAGCAGGAAGCGGAGGATTTTATTGGTCCGTCCCCCGCTAAGTGCTTTCTCAAGGGCAGACCTTATCTCGGCAGCGTTCATTTTTCTGACGCCCAACGTAAAATTAACCGGCTCGGCGCTTTTGCGGAGTCCGGGTTGAATGTCGGGTTGGGCATTTTCGTTGCGTATCTCAAGATGATTTATCAATTAGCCAGCCCACCAACCCATTGCGCACAGCCTGAAGCGCCAACTGCTCTGCGCCCCAAAATACGAAGGAGCCATCATTTGACTCCAGTGATATTTTCGCCAATGTAGAATCAGGCGAGTGGGTTACAAAATAGAATCTTGAAAATCCGCGCATGTCCGAGTATTTGGCTTGGTAGGAACGATACATCGCCTCCGATGCCTTTGATTTTACCTGAATAGCGATTCGTTCCTGCGTGATTGGAGACAACAAATCTAAGTCAATGTCTTTTTCAACCTCACCTGCAACACCTGTCCGTTGCCAGCCAGCCTGCCTGAATATCAGGTCGGTTAGTGTTTCCAAATCTTTAGGATGTAGATTTCTAATGATGGGGATTACGGCCATCACAAGTTTTTCGATTGCAAGTTGCGCTTCAGCAACATGAGGCTCTGATGTTCCATTGATTTTGTGGAGCAGGTATTCGCGCTCTTTGACAGAACAAATAGTTCCTTGGAATCCTTGTACTGCCAATAATTTGCCGCTCAAGCGCCCCTTCAAAAGTGGAATTCCATTTATGTCCATATCAGACCAACTTCCAATTACCTTGCGAGTTTTCGATCCATCAGATAGCTGAATTATTTCTGGAGTCGAGAAGCACCACCATAATCGGTCCGAAAAAAATGTAATCCATAGCGTTTCCTCTGGCTCTTCATAGAACTGCTGAACTTGGTTCAAGTGCCTAGTAACGCTGCCAGGATCTGCACTTGAGGGGAATGCGTCGCGAGCCATTTTCCAATCAGCTGATAAGCAATGTTCATGAGGTACGGTGTTATAACCTAGGTGGAGCGTCCCGCTACTGATGCACTCGCGCTCCCACTCTCCGCTTTCTCCAAGCTTGATAAAGAGCGCCTTCGCTGAATCTATTCTTTGTTGTGTTTTCATGTTTACCCGCGAAGATTCAATATGCCCAACGTAAAGTAGACACCAATAAAGAACCTAATCTTTTATTTAGACAGGTTGATATAATTTTCATTATTTTCTAAATATTATTTCGCTAGTTCATATATGAAGCGCAACGCCTGACTTGAAGAATACCTTATATGGACGCCTCCCGGTTTGGCAAGAGATATCTCGTGATTTGGTAAAACATAAATCGGCTGCAGTCTTATATCCGGCCTTGTTGCAGACGGTTTTAGAAGTCTACGGGCCCTGATGGAATTCGCCAAGAACGTCCTCATCTGATTACTGTGTTTTAATACACTTGTATTCTTTCAGGTTTGCGTTCTTGCGGTCCGACCTGTCTTGCCATCACACGGGTTATCTGCCTGCGCAACCTATCAGCATTCCACTCCTTTTCAGTGGTTTCTCTTCCTTATGCGGGCATCACGCTCACATAATCCTTTTGGTATTCCCGACCATGAGCCAATATCGCCCATGCCGTTCGTGCCATCTTGTTGGCCAACGCAACAATTGCTACATTCGTTGGTCGCCTCTTGAGTAGCTCTTCACACCACTCGCCTTTATCTTTCGCCTTGAACATCACGGCTCTAGCACCATGGATCAGTAAGGTACGTAAATATGTGTCGCCATTCTTGCTGATACCCAACAACTTAACCTTGCCTCCTGTGCCGCTCTGCCTCGGCACCAATCCCACAAAAGCAGCAAACTCTCGTCCAGATTTAAAGCCATTTGCCTCGCCCATCGTTGCAACCAAAGCCGTTGCGGTTAACATCCCAACTCCAGGTATCTCGGAAATCTTTCTACAAGCTTCCTGCCGTTTCTGCCATGCCTTGATTCGTCGTTCTATGTCTTGTATATCCGCTTCAATATCTGTCAGCCGCTGCAGTTGTTCCTTCATCGCTTCGAACAACATGCCTGGTACGGTTTCTTCAATCTCGGCCATCCGTTGCTGCATCTCGGATAGCCCTGCTAGTCGCCCACCCTTCAGTGTTACGCCAAATTCATACAGCAATCCCCGCAGTTGATTCACTTGCACCGTACGAAATTTGATCAACGACATTCTCATCCGGTGCAACGCCAACATCGCTTGTTGCTCTTCCGTCTTACCGGCTACCGTCCGCATCCCTGGTTGCCTGATTGCTGTCCAAATCGCCTTCGCATCAGCCGCATCCGTCTTGTTGGTTTGAACAAAAGGCCTGACAAACTTAGCGTGAATCAGTTTCACCTCATGCCCCAACGTCATCAACTTGCATCGCCACCAATGCGCACTTCCGCATGCTTCAAGTGCAATTAACCCAGCTTCCCGCTGTGATAAAAATTCCAGTAATTCCTGTTTGCCGAATTTGCGGTTATGGATCTCACCGCTCTTAATATCTACCCAGTACAACTGAAAAACCCGCTTTGCAATATCCAGTCCGTATGTCGTTATATTCATCACAGCCCCTCCCTCCGTTTGTGGAAAGCTCACATTATCACCACCTGGGCACCTAGATGCCGTTAGGATCGCGAGGGGCTACACCTTCTTAACCGTTTACCCTCGATCCCCGTGGGGAGGGAGGCGTCCATCCCATCTGATTAGGTGTCTGGTATCCAAGTCTCCAATAAGCCAGTTTGTGGAAGATTATTTGTTGCCCCCCCTCCCCACAACACCGGCGGATCAGCCGCCAACTCCAATAGCGTGATGTTGTCCGGCAGAATGTCATCAAGGATCGCCGCAACGATGTGAGGCGCACTGCACGTTCAAACTACCCTACCCCAGCAACCTACGAACGGCGAGCGCTTGATGGCGTAGTGGCCTCATGCGTAGCCATGAAGCGTGACTGCGGGAACTCATCGGTTCAAGTCCATCGGCATCCAATCACGCTGCGTGGCGTCCAAAAACAACGTCCAAAAACACTTAAAGTTTGTTGATTGATCCCCTGTTCATTATCCGTTACCTTAAAGCTCACCAAGTGAGCCAGTCAGTCAAAAAGTTGCACGCTTAATCCAGTTCCAAAATAAGAATTGAACCGGCGACTACAACATTGAGCTAACGATCACCCAATGCAACTAGCCGCTGCACTAACTCCCCGACTGCAGTAAACGGGTTTTCATTGCCGTGACGTTTACGCTCAGCAATGAGCTGTGCAGCGTGATCGAAAGCGACAGGCAGCTTGTCGCGAGTGCGGGCGAAATGTCCGCCTTGTCCTTTGTCATAACTTGGGAGACGGTTCGGCTGACGCAGTAGGCTCACGACTTCGTCGCGATGAATCTCGCGAGTAATGCAATCGAAATGCAGCAGCAGCCAGAGTTCGAAGCTGGGGATGGATGGAATAGCTGCAAACCGAATGGGCTGCTTAAGATCGTTTTTATATTTCTGATCGATGGCCGCAACGCTTTGCAGGGCATTGTGGAAACCCGGATGGTCATCGCGGTCGAAGACGCAGTAGACATGTTCCCAACGTTTGGTTTTCAAGCACTCCTCAATGGCGAAGTCGACGACCTTCTGTGGCTGAGTGCCATAGTCGCTCTGCCTTACCTTAATATTGGTAGTACTGAGCCTGTAGAACTGTCGGATTTCGTCAAAATACAGCGGTTCAGTTTTCTCTCCTTCGCAGACAATCATGATGCGGTCATAGCTGGCGCGCTTGTTCTGTTTTCGTTCAAGTTCGGCGCGCTGCCTGTTTTTCGGTGAATTTTCTCTGGCCATGGCCTACCTCAGCTCGTCTGCATGTCGCCGAAAAACGGCAACGCACCATAACGACCAATCAGGTAGCCTCGCTCCCACGCTTCTTTCTTGCGCGGGCTGAAATCAGTCAGCGGGTAGAGTTTGGATGCTTGCTCGCGGTCTTTTTCGACAAACCAGACTTGGTCGCGCCGGAACAACTCGGGATCGAGGAGTGAGGTGTCGTGTGTGCTAAATAGCAGTTGCGCACCATTGGGATTAAATTCTGTGGAGTGGAACAGCTCAACCAGTCGACGTACCAACAGCGGATGCAAACTACTGTCCAACTCGTCGATCACAAGCGTAAGGCCCCGCTTGAGAATATCGAGCACTGGCCCCGCCAGGAATAGCAGGCGTTGCGTACCTAATGATTCATCGCCGAGACCAAACATGGCCTTGCCACTATCCGTAACGTGGTGGAACTGTAGTTCATTCACCTCCTGCTCTTCGTTGCGAACTTCTGTTTTACCAGTAGCGAAATCCAATCGAACCGATTGCCCCATCACCTTGTTGGTGACGACATTGATGTCGTTAATGCTGATGTCGGCAGCCGTAAGGAAATTGCAGATGGCCTTTTTACCATCAGGCTGGCGTAGCATGTCAACCGAGAGCTGCGGATTCAGCGGCGCGATTTCATTGTAGATTGCCAGCTTGTTGATAAACCAATCATAGATTGGGCGCAGTTGCTCGCTGTTGAGTTGGACAGCCATCGACAAAAACAGTGAGTTAGGCCGTGTCGCTTTTTCCCAGACACTCTTCTGACCGGCGAGACCGGGTCCAAAGTCGTAACTGTCCCGCCCGGATTTAGGGTCGTAAGTACGTTCGAACCATTGCTGTGGCTTGAACGCCTTGTACACCAGCAGGTGCTCGCTGGTTATGCGCTCAGTGGTCATTTCGAATCCGTACTGGTAGCGCACGCCTTCAAGAATGAAGGTGGCTTCAAAGGCGGTGGCCTGGCCACTAGAGATAGTATCAAGCCGGAAAGGCTGCACGCCGAATGTCTGCCCCGGTTGGATGACTGAGGCAGATTCGGCCACAACACCCCGCATATACTGCAGTGCCTTGATGACATTTGATTTGCCGCTGGCGTTTGCACCATAGATGACTGCGCTCCGAACGAGCAAAGGCGCCGCTTTGACGCCGGACGGAACGGTATTGGTCGCGGCAAGTGATTTGTCAGTGGCGGCGGCGAAGCTCAAAACCTGCTCATCCCGCAGTGAACGAAAGTTGCGAACTCGGAACTCGAGCAACATGGCACCCCCTCATTTTTATTGTTTATATTTGCGTATATTGCCGTAAATATGCAAAAAGTCAATTTATTTTAGAAAATAATTTGATTTATACCCTATTAATCTGCAAGAGAGGTTATCCATGCTTAGCTCAATTGAGCGGCAAAGCGTAACGAAGTACGCAATCTTAAGGACGCCGGTTCAATTCCGAAACGCGCAAAATTGAATTGGAGTTCGCAGGCACTCTACCGCTGAGGAAACATTAGTGGGAAATTCTGATAGAATGCTCGTCTTGCAAGGGATTTAGGCAACTACAATCACCAGCTATCAATGACTATCAACCGCTATCATGCGCAGGATAGAGTTTGTTTGATGCCAGTAGCAGCCCCACCACCAATTAGATGCAAGTGCAAGACCCCTCGCAGGGTCGGCACGCTCAAGGTGGCTAAATTTCGGGAAATACCTCCCGATTGAACCTTCAAAATAGGCTCCTTACTAGGGAGAAATTCGATTCCATTCAAAGATGCAAGTTCATCACCTTTATTCCATACTGAGTGGGACTGCTTAATGAGCGACTCTCTAGAGATCCGGCACCCTTTATATGGGACATGATTCCTTGACTAACCCTCCATTTCCCGTTAAATTGCAACGCAACTTCACCCTGAAAATTATCCAAAAAGGATTGTAATCACATGACCTTAGGCCTTATTGATCTGCCCTGGTGGGGATATATCCTAGTCACTCTAGGACTCACTCACATATCCATCGCAGGGATCACTATATTTCTTCATCGTCACCAGGCTCACCGTGCGCTGGATCTGCACCCCATACCCAGTCATTTTTTCCGTTTCTGGCTGTGGCTCACCACCGGCATGGAGACCAAAGAGTGGGCGGCCGTGCACCGCAAGCACCATGCCAAGTGCGAGTCCTCTGAAGATCCCCATAGCCCTCAAGTTTATGGAATCAGTAAAATACTGATGGAGGGTTCTGAGCTCTACCGGAAGGAAGCCAGAAACCCAGAGACTTTAGAGAGATATGGTCACGGAACACCAGATGACTGGATCGAGAAAAATATCTATACGAGGCATAGCGCCAAGGGTGTTGCATTGATGCTGATCATCGATGTGGTGTTGTTCGGCCCCATCGGAATCACCATGTGGGCGGTTCAGATGCTCTGGTCTCCGATCATGGCTGCCGGCATTATTAATGGGGTGGGTCACTTCTGGGGATACCGTAACTTCCAGGCAGAGGATGCAAGCCGCAACATCATCCCATGGGGAATCCTCATCGGCGGTGAAGAGTTACACAATAATCACCATGCTTATGCCACCTCCGCCCGTCTATCCAATAAATGGTACGAGTTCGACATCGGTTGGATGTATATCTGCATTCTGGTCTTCATGGGGCTCGCTCAGGTGAAGAAGGTCGCGCCAAAGTTACGGCTTGATACTGCCAAGACACAGTGCGATCTCGATACACTTCAATCCGTCATATCACACCGGTACGAGGTTCTGACTAAATACACCCATTCTCTCAAGGTAACGCTCGCTAAAGAGGTCGATCATCTGAAAGAGGTGGCCACACATCACGGGGTAGATCGCCCCACCCTCAACCGTTGGGTGCTGGCCGATTCCAAAACTCTGAAAGAGGATGAGCGTGCTAAGCTGAGTCTGGTATTGAGCAAGACCACAACACTGGATAAGGTCTACACCATGCGTGAGGAACTGATGTCTGTATGGCAACGATCCGCCTCTACCAAGGATGAGCTGGTCAAACAATTAGAAGACTGGTGCCGTCGCGCAGAAGAGAGTGGTATCGAGGTTCTGCAGAACTTCTCACGTAGGCTTCGTTGCTACGCATAAATTAATAAAGCACCATAAAAAAACCCGCCGATGGCGGGGTTTTTTATGGTGCTAATACTATCTCTTGCTCACTTAAGCTTAGTTTCCTTGTAGGTGACATGCTTACGCGCGACCGGGTCAAATTTTAGGATCTCCAGCTTCTCAGGAGTGGTCCTCTTATTCTTAGTGGTCGTATAAAAATGCCCTGTACCGGCCGAGGATTCAAGTTTTATTTTCTCGCGCATGAAGATTCCTTGAGTTATTTATTCGTTTGTTAGATGCTGTCACCATTGGCTCGCATCCCAGCGAGTACGAAATCGATCCCATTCTTGTCAATAGTCCGAAGGGCTGCATTGGATAAGCGTAGTCTGATCCAGCGGTTCTCGCTCTCAACCCAGAATTTACGACGCTGCAGATTCGGCAAAAAACGTCTCTTGGTCTTGTTGTTAGCGTGGGAAACATTGTTTCCGGACATGGGCTTCTTGCCGGTAACCTCACATACTCGTGCCATGATGATGCACTCCAGAATTCGCAAAAGGGCGCATTATATCCCGATTCCTGTGGTTTCCTCAAATCAAATCAAATACACGACGAATAACCAATAGCGTACGATCCTAGGAAAGTGGGCAATGATCTCTCTGCAGTCGATATTGTTTTTAGTTTAGAATCTTGCTCCCACGCCGGACGACAAGAACTGATTATGAATGACGCATCCCACACAAATAATCGTCTACTCCTAGGGTTAACAGGAGGAGTGGCCGCATACAAGGCGGCGGAACTCGCACGGATGTTGATTCAGAGTGGTGTTGAGGTGCAGGTAGTGATGACCCAATCGGCCTGCCGCTTTATAGGTACGGCTACGATGCAATCACTGACCGGAAAACCGGTCTTCACCGACCTGTGGGATGACCGTGTGGCCAATAATATGGCCCATATAGATCTCTCTCGTAATGCAGATGCAATCCTAATCGCCCCCGCCAGCGCTGACTTCATCTCTAAGCTCGCCCATGGTCTCGCAGACGATCTGCTCTCGACACTGTGTCTTGCGCGCAAGTGCCCACTCCTAATCGCGCCCGCCATGAATAGCCAGATGTGGGACCACCCCGCCACTCAACGAAACCTGGCCATGCTCCGTCTTGATGGGGTGACGGTGCTCGATCCAGATAGTGGCGAGCAAGCCTGCGGTGAGACGGGTATGGGTCGCATGCTCGAACCCAGTGTGTTGGCCGAGGCAGTGAAAGCAGCCTTTCAAAATAGTCTACTACACGGGAAACGTGTTCTGGTAACTGCTGGACCGACCTTCGAGCCGATCGATGCAGTTCGCGGAATCACCAACTCAAGTTCGGGAAAGATGGGTTATGCAGTCGCTCGTGCTGCACTGCAAGCGGGCGCGAATGTCACGCTGATATCAGGACCGGTGAGCTTACAGGCCCCGTCCGCGGCTCGCCTCATCAAGGTGGTGAGTGCTCTGGAGATGCTAGAAGCGGTGAAGAAAGAAGTCCCACAGGCTGATATTTTTATAAGTGTCGCCGCCGTGGCAGACTACCGTTCGACCCATGTCAGTAAGCAAAAAATCAAGAAGACGGGTGCCGGTCTCACCCTTGAACTCACACCCAATCCAGACATTCTAGAGTACGTGACAGGCCTTCCCAAACCGCCATTCTGTGTCGGTTTTGCGGCGGAGACGGAGAATCTTGAGGAGAATGCATCCGCCAAACGGATTAAGAAAAAACTACCCCTGCTGGCTGCCAATCTGGCACAAGATGCAATTGGATCTGATGAGAACGCATTGATTCTATTCGATGACGAGGGTCAATACCCCTTGGCAAGAGCACCGAAGATACAGCAGGCCCAACGCCTGATTCAACATATCTCATCGTTGTACGAAAAAAAACGCTCCTAATAACCCCTATGTGCCACGAAACCCTACAATCTTTACTACCCCACAACTGAGATCAGAATGATCCATCGTCTTGTAATTCTACTCACTCTTCTTGTGTCAGCACCGGTCGGTGCTGAGATGCCGATAATCCAGATCAAGATTGCCAATCATGCCCTATCCACCGAGGTCGCCAATACCCAACAGTCTCGTATGCAGGGCCTGATGCACCGACAATCGATGGATCAGGATCGGGGGATGCTATTCGTCTTTCCGGAGAACGGTTATCACAGCATGTGGATGGTCAATACGAATATCCCACTGAGCGTCGCCTTTATTGATGAGAAGGGCATGATCCTCAATATCGCAGACATGATTCCCCATACTCGGACGGCACATGGCTCGGCAGGACTCGCTAAGTATGCAATCGAGACGAATCTTGGGTGGTTCTGGGAGAGAGGGATAAAGGCAGGAAAGTATGTCACTGGACTGGAGAGAGTCCCAGCAGCAGAATAACTTGAAAGAGTCTTCGCCTTACCGCCTTCCCGGGATCATTCCCTTCAGTCCTCGCATCATCTTTGCCATTCCTCCCTTGCTCATCATCTTCATCATCTTCTGAGTCTGCTCAAACTGAGCCAGAAGACGGTTCACTTCCTGAACGCTGACACCGGCCCCGACAGCGATACGACGTTTGCGTGAAGCCTTCAGGATTTCAGGCTTAGTACGCTCCTGACCGGTCATGGAATTGATAATACCCTCGGTCCGGTTGACCACCTTGTCGTCCATCTTTACGTTCTGAGCTGCATGACTCAGCTGGGAGGGCAGCTTGTCCATCATTGCACTCATGCCACCCATATTACGCATCTGTTGAAGCTGCATCTTGAAGTCATTCAGATCGAATCCCTTACCCGACTTCATCTTCTTTGCTAGCTTCTCAGCCTCGTCCAGATCAACCCCTCTCTGGGCCTCCTCGATCAGGCCGAGAACATCACCCATACCGAGGATACGAGCAGCCATCCGGTCTGGGTGGAAGGGCTCAAGCCCGGTCAGCTTCTCAGCTACACCAACAAACTTAATCGGCTTGCCAGTGATATAACGTGCAGACAGGGCCGCACCACCACGGGAGTCTCCATCGAGCTTAGTAAGAACAATACCGGTCAAGGGAAGTACCTCTGAGAAGGCCTTGGCTGTATTAACCGCGTCCTGTCCCTGCATGGCATCGACTACAAATAGCGTTTCGATCGGCTTCAGGAGCGCATTCAGATCACTGATCTCCTGCATCATGGCTTCATCTATCGCCAGACGTCCGGCGGTATCCATGATCATCACATCGTGGTGATGCCTACGGGCAAAATCGAGAGCGGCATTGGCAATCTCCTTGGGCTGCTGACCCGGATGAACCGGGAAGAAGTCGGCACCGGTCTGTCCCGCCAAAATTTCTAGCTGATGAATTGCAGCCGGGCGGTAGATATCGCAGGAGGCCAGCAGTACCTTCTTCTTTTTGTGATCGATCAACCACTTGGCCAGTTTACCGCTGCTGGTCGTCTTACCCGCCCCCTGCAGCCCCACCATCAGTATGATTGCGGGGGGGACGGTGGCCAGGTTGATATCGACCGTCTCACCCCCCATGATGGCGATCAGTTCCTGATGGACCACACCCACCAACGCCTGACCAGGCGAGAGACTGCTCATCACATCCTGCCCGACGGCCTTTTCCTTAACACGGGTAATAAACTCTTTAATTACGGGCAGTGCGACATCGGCCTCCAGAAGGGCCATACGTACCTCACGCAGCGCCTCCTGAATATTGTCCTCAGTCAGTCTCGCTTCGCCCCGGAGGGTTTTGATGACACCAGAAAATTTACTGGTCAGGTTGTCGAACATGCCAAATGCCTCTCAAGAAAAATTGGTGTAAACTAGATACACATTCCCGCTTTAATCTGCAATATCAATCCATGTCCGGTATTCTAGCTTATCTCGCCGCCTTCCTGCTTTATGGACTGATCGGTTGGCACTTATGGCGCACCAAGTGGAATGCGTCTAGACAGTCCCACAATGCCCCCATATTAGCTGCCGAGTGGGAGAGATATGCCATACTCTTGCCCCTAATACTTCATGGATTTACGCTCTACCAATCAATATTCTCAGATGGAGGGCTGAGCTTTGGACTGGGCAATGCGATCTCCTCCATCGTCTGGCTCACTGCACTGATCTACTGGCTGTCCAGCTTCTTCTACCGTATCGAGGGCTTGCAAACCCTGGTCGCGCCTGTGGCCGCTGTGGCGGTCCTACTGCCTCTGGCATTTCCTTCCCTACGACCACTCGCCAATACCGAGCTACCCGCATTCAAGGCGCATATTCTGATCGCGATGCTGGCATACAGCCTACTCACCATTGCAGCTCTACATGCTCTGATGATGGCTGTGGTGGAGAGACGACTTCACCAGCCGACCAAACCCTCGGTGCTGGCCAATCTGCCTCCTCTCCTGGACATGGAGAGGCTTCTCTTTCGAGTGATCTGGGTTGGGTTCATACTACTCACTCTGACACTGATCAGTGGTGTCATGTTCTCGGAGGAGGTATTCGGACAGCCCCTCAAGTTCACCCACAAGACCCTATTCGGATTTGTTTCTTGGGGTATCTTCGCGGCCCTGCTCGCGGGCAGACAGCTCTATGGATGGCGAGGACGGATCGCCATCCGATGGACACTGACCGGATTCGTCATCCTATTACTGGCCTATATCGGCAGCAAGTTTGTGATCGAGGTCATTCTTCAGCGTTAGCACACCCGGTTAAATAGTAACTGCGATGGAGTGAGTCAAAATTCAGAAATACCTCACCCGTTGCATCCTTGACAAAACTCTCCCCCGATTCGATACTGAAATTCCTTCATAAGCATAAAGGCGCTTCTTGGAAGATATGCCGTTGTATGCGCTGCTGATCGCGCTGGTTGCATTATTGATTCTGTCCGCATTCTTCTCACTCTCTGAGACCAGCATGATGGCCATCAACCGTTACCGGTTGAAGCACCTCGTCAAGCAAGGTCATCATGGAGCGCGCCTAACCACTCAGTTATTAGCCAATACCGATAGGCTGTTGGGTGTGATACTGCTCGGCAATAACTTACTAAATGCAGCAGCAGCGACCTTGGTCGCGGTAATTGTCTCGAGCCTGTTCGATCATAGCGACTTAGCACTACTACTCGGAACGGTGTGCGTCACATTCGCCATCCTGGTATTCAGTGAGATCACCCCCAAGGTCATCGCGGCGGCCTACCCAGAGCGGATCGCACTCGCTTCAAGTTATGTTCTGTCACCTCTTCTGAAACTGTTCTACCCGATTGTGTGGTTCGTCAATCTCTTTGTACAGGGACTCTTGACCATCCTTCGTCTTAAGCCTGGGGCGGATAGTAATACCCACAAGATCAGCCTGGAAGAATTGAAGACTCTAGTCTTAGAGGCGGGTCACTTCATTCGAAAGAAACACCAGAGCATGCTTCTCAATCTATTCGACCTGGAAACGATTACCGTTGACGATGTCATGGTCCCCCGCAGTCAGATCGAGGCGATCGATCTAGATGCCGATGATGCCTCGATTCAGAATCAGTTACTCACCTGCTACCATACCCGACTGCCCGCCTATCGAGGAACACTGGACAATGTGACCGGGGTCATTCATACAAGGAGAGTTCTGAACCAGATGAAGGGTGGAGGGATCACCTCCGCTGATCTCGAGAAGATTATTCGTAAACCTTACTTCATCCCATCAGGGACCCCTCTCTTCTCTCAGCTACAACTATTTCAAGAGAACCGAGAGAGGGTCGGTCTAGTGGTCAATGAGTATGGGGAGTGGATGGGTCTTGTGACGCTGGATGACATTATCGAGGAGATTATCGGTGAGTTCACCACCCACTCACCCTCTCAGGCCGGCTCGTTTCTGTCGCAGGAAGATGGAAGCGTTATTGTTGAAGGTACCAGCCTTTTGAGAGATCTGAACCGAAAGCTTGGGATGAGACTCCCTCTGGACGGCCCAAAGACTCTGAATGGATTAATTCTGGAGTACTTTCAGGATATCCCAGAGTCCGGTACAAGCCTCAAGATCGCCGGTCACCCGATGGAGATCATCCAGACTCAGGGAAGAGTGGTTAAGGTGGTTCGAATTCTTGCTGCACCCACTGAATAAAAGGCATGGGCAGTGGACGATAACCATCTCAAATCCTTTATCCGATGCCACTGATAATCGGTCTCACCGGAGGAATCGGATGTGGCAAGACTAGCGTCTCAAAACGCTTCTCCGAGCTGGGTGTCTGCGTTATCGATACCGATCAGATCTCGCACCAACTGACCCAGCGAGGCGGTGCCGCCATGATCGAAATCAGGCGAGTGTTCGGTGAGTCCTTTATCACGAAAGAAGGGTCCCTCGATCGGAAGAGGATGCGTGCTCTGGTATTTAACGATGAATCCGCTCGCCAGAAGTTGGAGTCTATCCTGCACCCCTTGATACAGACAGAAGCCTTTCAGATTGCCGCCTCCGCCCCTCCCCCTTACATCGTTATGGTGGTACCACTCCTTCTTGAGACTCCTGGCTACCGTGACAGGATAGACCGCATCCTCACGGTCGACTGTGAGGAGAAGAGTCAGATTGAGCGAACAATGAAACGGAGTGGATTTTCAGAGCAAGAGGTCCGCTCCATCATGTCTGCACAGGTTATGAGACAGGATCGCATACAACAGTCGGATGACGTCATCATTAATGATGGTGACTTAGCACATCTAGAGGGTCTAGTAGACTCCTTGCATCTGAAGTACCTCTCCCTATCGGATCAGGGGTAGAAGAGCCAATACCCGTTAACAATCCTATGGATTAAGTTTAATTTGTAAATTTCTATTTTATAAGGCAGAATTCGAAAAATTCGTTCTAACCTTAGGACCGCGCTGACGTGATCTGCTACGAACACCCTCTAAACGAGCGCATTCGCACTCTTCTGCGGTTAGAGGACCTGTTCGATAAGATAATCTTCCTGATTGATAAGGATGATGCGGTTGAGCATCACTCCGCACTTGTGACCCTATTTGAAATTCTCGATGTCGCCAGCCGTGCAGACATGAAATCCGATCTACTCCAAGAGCTAGAACGGCAGAAACAAGTCTTAGATACCTTACGTAGCAATCCAGACGTCTCAAAGGAAGCACTTGATCAGGTCTTAAGTAATATCCAGGTCGCTTCCAAGAGCATACTCGACATGGTCGGCAAGATTGGTGAACACTTACGCGACAATGAGTGGCTGACCGGCATCAAGCAGCGTGTCACACTCCCCGGTGGGGCCTGTGCATTTGACTTGCCCTCATACCACTACTGGCTGCACCAAGATCCAGAGATGAGACGTAAGGATATTAATGAATGGCTCTCTCCGATGTTGCCGATCCGGGATGGATTTAGAATTGTGTTACACCTTCTACGCAATAACGGAAAGACATTCCGTCACAAATCCGTGAATGGCACCTTTCAGCAGACTGAGATGGGCTTCGGACGTGCGGCCCATATGCTCCGACTTAAACTCGAGGATGATCTCCCCTGTGTCCCAGAGATCAGCGCCAACAAGTATGCACTCAACATCCGTTTCGTTGTCTCCGGTTCAAAACAAAAGACCAAGATATATGAGGGTGATGTCGAGTTTGAGTTGATCTTCTGTAACCTGTAACCGATACACCGTCTTGCACTCTCAGTGATTTAGATGCTCATCTCTGATGAATGACCCCCTCATGAAAAAGAGTACTGTCAATTGCCCCCAGTGCAGTAAGGCCATTGTGTGGGACACCTCTAACCGTTACCGTCCATTCTGCTCAGAACGTTGCAAGATGACCGACCTGGGTCTGTGGGCTAACGAGTCCTACCGAATCCCCGAAATAGAAAAGCAGGAGGAGTGGGAGATTAAGAGTGGTGATTAGCTCGATTTCAGGGTCACTCATTAGCACTGATAGCCTCGTCACTGTGTGCCCCCCATCATCCCGCGCATCATTGCAATGCCATTCCCACCATGCTCACACGAGGTGTTCAGATCCTCCTCACGCATCCCACCCAGCGCATAAACTGGGATCGGATAATCGCGGATGAGATTGGCAAATTTCCGCCATCCCAGTGACGATGATCCAGAATGGCTCAGTGTCGGCAGAACCGGTCCGAGCATCACAAGATCCATCTCCATCTGAGCAGCCTGAAAGAGTTCCTCTGAATTGTGACAGGATGCACTGCACCACCCAATATCAGGACGTTGGGTCAGGTCCATCAGATCTGATGAGGGAAGATGCACCCCATCTGCACCCACCTCCTGAGCCATTACGAGATCGCCATTCAACAATACCCGAGCACCGTATTGGCGAGACCGATCGATCACACCACCGGAAAATGCACGTAACTCCTCTCGGCACATCCCCTTCTCACGGATCTGTATCAGTCTTAACCCCTTCTGAAGTGCACTCTCTATCCGAGCCAGTGACAGACTCACACCGATCTCTGAAGCATTGGTGATGGCGTAAATAGGGGGCAGTGTCAGAGATCTGAGTACCGACGCATTCGCAGGCAGCATTGGCGCCACATCCACATGATCGGCCGATTGCCAGGATAGGATCTGCCCCTCGTAGGGGTAAGGTTCCCCATGCCAGTCCACAACCCTATAAAAGTGTAGCCTCACAGTGGCATGCTCATAGACAAATATGCGGGTGATCCATGGGTATGAATGCTCGACCTGCAGCCCGAGCTCTTCCATGAGCTCACGGTTAAGCGCCTGCTGCGGACTTTCACCCGGCTCTATCTTGCCTCCTGGGAATTCCCAATATCCCGGATAAGGCTTTCCTTCGGGTCTGCGCGCAAGGAGAAAGCACCCATCAGACCGGGTGATGACTGCAGCCGCGACGTCAACTATTTTTAGGGGTAAGGCCATGGTGGAGTGATTGAGGGGGATCGTTAACTAAACCTGAAAATTCTGCAGAAGATCCTACCGTGCCCCGACAGATCCCATAGATTGCCTTCCAGACCAATCACGAGCGAACTGCCAGGCGACCCGTCCACTCCTCGATCCTCGTTCAATCGACCACTGAAGTGCCGCCACGCGGGAAGGTGGGCTCATCTCTGGAATACCGTAATGGGCCAGCCAGTGTTGGACGATCTCGAGATAATGATCCTGATCAAATGGGTAGAAGGATAGCCACAGACCAAAACGTTCAGATAGGGAGACCTTCTCCTCGATTGATTCACTCGGATGGATCTCTGAACCGATATGCTTGGTAGCGAGATTATCCTGCATGAATTCCGGCATCAGGTGCCTCCGGTTAGAAGTGGCATAGACCAGAACATTCTCAGAGGATGTCGCGATAGAGCCATCCAGAACCACTTTCAAGGCCTTGTAACCTGGCTCATCTGACTCGAACGAGAGATCATCGCAAAAGATAATGAAACGCTCCGGTCGTTGGCATACCTGATCGACGATATCGTGAAGATCAGTGAGATCATCCTTCTCAACCTCGATCAATCTCAACCCCTTGGAGGAGTACCTATTCAGTACCGCCTTCACTAGGGACGATTTCCCGGTCCCGCGTGCACCGGTTAAGAGTACGTTATTCGATGGGTAGCCCTGAACGAATTGTCGGGTATTACGGTCGATGAGTTTCTTTTGAGAGTCGATCCCATGTAATGCAGAGAGCGCAATACGGTGTGGCTGATTGACCGGCTGTATGAACCCGGCACCCCCCCTCTTACGCCAACGGAAAGCGATCGATGCATCCCAGTCGGGGGCCTTCCTCTCCTCAGGCAGAAGACCCTCCAGTCGGGAGAGAAGATGGTCGGCACGGCTATAAAACTTTTCAAGGTCGCTCATCGGATCCATCCATCAACTACGATAACTCGCATTGATCTTCACATAGTCGTATGAGAAGTCACAGGTCCATACCGTCACCGACGAATCCCCTCGGTTGAGTAGAACCCTCACTGTGATCTCATCTTGATTCATCACCCTCTGCCCATCCGCCTCCAGATAGCTCCCCGCCCTGCCACCATTCTCTGCAACGAGTACCTCGTCCAGATAGAGCTTCATCCGATTCACATCGAGATCACTGATCCCTGCATAACCGATAGCGGCGAGTATCCTCCCCAGATTCGGGTCGGACGCGAAGAAGGCGGTCTTAACGAGAGGGGAGTGTGCGATTGCGTAAGCAACCTTAGCGCATTCATCCTGATCTACCCCACCCTCAACCTGAACAGTGATGAACTTGGTCGCACCCTCACCATCGCGAACAATCGCTTGAGCCAGATGGACCGACACCTCCGTCACCGCATCCTGCAATGCTCTGAAATCCTCGCTATTTAAGTCTACGATCTCATCATGATCCGCCTGTCCGGTTGCAATCAGGATGAATGCGTCATTGGTCGAGGTATCCCCATCAACCGTGATACGGTTAAATGAGAGGTCAGCAGAATGCCTTAAGATCTGCTGTAAGAGTGCCTGACTGATAGATGCATCTGTCGCCACATATCCCAACATGGTCGCCATGTTGGGACGTATCATCCCAGACCCCTTGGCAATTCCGGTGATGGTGACCGTGCTTCCCTTGATTCGGATCTGCCTCGAGACCGCCTTCGGCACGATATCGGTCGTCATGATCGATCCTGCAGCATCGAACCAGTTATCCGATTTTAGATTACTGATAGCGGTGGGTAGTCCTGCTATAACCCTCTCAAGAGGGAGTTGCTCCATGATGACACCGGTCGAGAAGGGTAAGACCTGATCGGCATCACACCCCAGTAGCCCAGCCACTGCAGAGCAGGTCGAACGGGCTGAATCAATCCCCTGCTGACCGGTACCTGCATTGGCATTTCCAGTATTAATTACGAGGGCACGTACCGATGAATTGGGACCGGATAGGTGCTCCTTCGCAACGATCACCGGTGCTGCGCAGAACCGGTTCTGAGTAAAGAGACCCGCAACACGAGACCCCTCCTCCAGCACCATCAGGAGGAGATCATTACGGTTAGATTTTTTTATTCCGGCTGCAGCGATACCGAGCGAGAGCCCTCTAATCGGCAACAATTCTTCTGCTAGGGGGGGGGTAATATTAACTGGCATGATGATCTGACTGTTAAAGAAACGTTATCCTAACTCAAGTTCAGCACGAATCATTCATATATACCTGCAACAGTTCGATAGCATTTCCATAATCAATTGATTATTATGAAACCTTATAACTGAAAGAGTTCTGGGAGCGTGTATGCATTTTGATAAGGAGCTGGATGTGCGTGGACTTGTCTGTCCGCTGCCGATCCTACGCACCAAGAAATCCCTGTCCGAAATGATCACCGGTCAGGTGCTGAAGATCGCAGCCACCGATCCGGGTGCGGTCATTGATTTCCAGGTCTTCGCTGAACAGACGGGGAATGAACTCCTATCCCTTCCAGAACCGGATGAGGACCTGATCTTCTATATGAAGAAGAAGTAATAGGGACTGACTCACACCCATGAAATACCCAACAATACTGCTAAGTCTCCCCCTCAATGAGAGGGAGACTTAAATGAACAAGAAAGTGGATCTGGACCACGAAACTGATCGAGAGCATCCCAAGCCAATCTGCTTAGAGTGCTCTCACTACTACATCACATGGGACACACGATTCCCCTACGGGTGCAGATCGATGGACTTTAAGAGTAAGCGCAGCCCGCATCTGGACGTCCTTGAATCCTCCGGCAATCCGTGCATGATGTTCACACCTCGCAGGTCACGAGATCGATCAATAGACGGTCGAGACGAGTAAGATGGAGACGGTTTATAGCGATGAGCAGGCCTCTGTCGCCTCACTCAGTTTGCGATAATGTGACAACCAGTCAAGTGGGATGGGAGAGTCTGACCCTCCTTGATTCGCACGGTCCGCTGCAACGATCGCACCGAGCATGATGGAACGTCCACAGCTATCCCCACCTGCACGGATATTGGCCTCGATCGCGCCCCGGTAGTCCTTCGCGTGATGAGCGATATGGAAGACCACAGGTAGACCCTCGTGGACGTGGCAAGCACGTCCGAACCGTTCCGATACCGCAATGCTGTCTAGAGATGAGTGAGCGAGAGACTCCTCGAGAAGGGGTCTCAGTCTATTGCCTGCGAAGGGTAGTGATTCGAACAGGGATTGGTCAATCGGAACCCCTCTCAATACACCAAACAATACTGCCGAGGAGCACTGCGCTGCAGCGACCGCCTGGTCATTATGGTTGGTGACTCGGACCACCTCATCGACCTGTTTCATCAGTTCTTCTAGCGTTCCCTTGTGGGTCGATACCAGTGGTGGGAGAGCGGCCAGCGCTGCGAACTGATCGTCATCAGCACCAGACTCGGCCGGAAACTCGGTTGGGTCAATCGGTAACAAGGTGTTTAATGTGATCCGGGTGGGAGAATCGACATATCCCACATAAGGTCCACCCGGACCGAAGTAAGACCGGTACTCGGCCTGATAACCGATACGGTTGAAGGTCCCATGTTTCGACAGATGTTTTAGCATCAGGAGACAAGTCTCTCCATACCCCGATGAGTCACCCCCTAACTTACCGGAATGGGCAAAGTAACCCTTGGTTCCTTGATAGTCGGATGACTCGGGTGATAGAAATACCAGGCCCCTCCCACACTCAATCTCGGCAATACGGACCGGGTCGTACAACCAATGAAGTCCGAGCGTTGCAGAGTCTGCGACGAGGGCGCCTATGATGGCAGATGAGGATGGACTCATGATCTCTTCAATCCAGAGACAGGCTAAACCTCTTCATCGGGAGGCAGTTTACGAGACTCGTCCTCCATCATGATCGGGATACCATCCTTGATCGGGAAGGCCATCCTGTCTGGCTTACAGATCAGTTCATTCTCGACCCTTTTATACAGGAGAGGACCCTTGCAGAGGGGACAGACCAGAATATCGAGCAGCTTTGGATCCATGAATTATTTCCTTAGTGTATGAACCATCCGTGGAGCATTTTAAATCGATCTCTTCACTGAGTCGAACGATGCGTTAACCGGTCATGACGAGAGGGTCCGCCTTGATTGCTACTTACTCGAACGTTCCTCGGTCATGAATGTGATCCTGTTAAAGCCTGTCAGACGTGCAGCCTCCATCACCGTAATCACAGACTGGTGTGTGGCGCTGGCATCTGCATTGATGATGATGATGGGGTCACTCTGATCACCCGCAGCAACACGTAACTCCCCGCTGAGGGACTCGGTGCTAGAGAATTTAATGGGAGTCCGGTTGATCGTATACGCCCCCGTCGCGCTGATCGAGATATTGATGGTGTTCGGACGATCGACCGACTTCTCCGCATTCGCTTGAGGGAGAATGATCTCCATCTCGGAAAATTTCGAGTAGGTGGTCGTGATCATGAGAAATATCAGGATCACCAGTAACACATCAATCATCGGAATTAGATTGATTTCCGGATCCTCTTTCGGGCGTCCTCTCTGGAAGTTCATGGAGTGATTCAGCCGTTGATTGGGGGAAGGTTTATCATCAGGTATTATCTACTCTCGCGGATTAAATCTTGCGATCGCCGTGAACCGTCTCAACCAATCTCAGAGCCTGTAACTCCATCTCAATCACCAAGGAATCGACCTTGGCACGGAAGTGCCGGTAGAAGATCATGCTCGGGATCGCAACCAGGATACCGAATGCAGCATTATAAAGCGCCACAGAGATCCCATGAGCGAGCTGGGCGGGGTTTCCCCCACCACCGGTAGGAGAGTTCGAACCGAATATCTCGATCATTCCGACCAGCGTTCCGAACAGTCCCATCAATGGGCTGAGTGATGCGATGGTGCCGAGTGTGGTGAGATATCGATCCAGATCATGGGCAACCGCCCGACCCTCCTCCTCGATCGATTCCTTCATGATCTCTCGAGTGCTTCGGTCATTCTTTAGTCCTGATGCGAGAATTTTTCCGAGGGGTGAGTTCTGCTGAAGACGTGACAGCATCTCCACACTTACACCGCTCTTACGGTACTCCTGGATCACCCTCGGGAGGAGGTCTCTCGGAGTGACCACGCTCGGACGTAATGCCCAGAGTCTTTCGCAGACAATACCGAATGCGACGATGGAGGCAAAAATAATCGGCCAGACCGGCCATCCGGCCGCTTGAATCAGAGCGAACATTCAACAATCTCCTTGTGAGCGCGGTCGCTAAATCAGATTCGTAATGTATCTTGCCACTGTCTTTTCAGCAAGGTTGAGGGATATTTACGTTTAAAAACAAGACAATTTTATTATCAACATTTGCTGTGGATAAGTTTGTGGGTAAGATCCTAATGAGCGCGTTAACTCAGTCTTCTGAAAGGAAAATTCCTGATCCGCTCAATTCTTGAACTCAAATAAATCGCATATTAAACATATGCTTGCGACAACACCTACAGCCCGTGCGGGTTTCGGCATCAAGGATGATGCAATCATCGTGACGGGTGTGGATTAATGTAGAATGTCAAGATGAATTTTCTTCAAGAACAGGAGTCCTCACGACCAGTATTGAGCGTGAGTCAATTAAACCATCGCGCCAAGGAGTTACTCGAACAATCTCTTCCATTACTCTGGGTCTGTGGCGAGATTTCTAACTTCAAGTGTTATGGATCTGGGCATTGGTACTTCTCACTCAAAGACGAGAATGCCCAGGTCAGGTGCGTCATGTTCCGACATAAGAACCAGTACCTCGACTGGCAACCCAAAGACGGGATGCAGGTCGAGCTGCGTGCGCTGGTCACCCTATACGAAGCACGCGGCGACTTCCAGCTGGGTGTTGAGACTGTCCGACGGGCAGGACTTGGAGCACTCTTCGAAACATTTGAGCGTCTCAAAGCAAGCCTTGGCAAGGAGGGCCTGTTCGACCCCCTCCGTAAGAAAAAACTGCCAACCTTCCCACGCAGAATCGGCATCATCACATCACCCGCCGCCGCAGCACTACAAGATGTTCTGACCACTCTTAACCGTCGCATGCCGTCCATCCCTGTGATCATCTACCCAACGCCGGTTCAGGGAGCAGGATCCCCCCTCAAGATCGCAGAATCGATACAGACAGCATCAGACCGTGACGAGTGTGACACCCTGATACTGTGCAGGGGGGGAGGCAGTATCGAGGATCTCTGGTCATTTAATGAGGAGATCGTTGCTCGCGCGATCGCATCATGCAACATCCCGATCATCTGCGGGGTCGGACACGAGACCGATTTCACCATCGCAGACTTTGTGGCCGATGCACGGGCACCCACCCCAACCGGTGCCGCCCAGATCGCATGCCCAGACCGTGAGGACTTGTTACAACACACATTAAGCTTAGGTGGACGTGTACAGAGGGTGATCCACCGAGGGATCGAGAGGATGATGCAAGAGACCGATATACTTGCTCGCCGTCTGATCCACCCGGGTGAGCAGATCCGTAACCAGTTCATCCATCTTCAGCACTTACAAGAACGTCTGACCGGCTCCTGGAAACTGTCCTCAGAGGGGAGTCGTTGGCATCTTCGAGAGATCGCCCAGCGTTTTACGGCATCACGCCCCGACATCTCACGATTGGTCGATCATCAGAACGAGTTGAGTCTCCGATTAAAACGATCGGTCTCACACCGCGATGAGTCCCTCACAATGATTCTGAACCGTCTTCAATCTCATCTCTCACACCTGAATCCACAGTCTGTTCTGGAACGAGGGTATAGCATCACCCATTCAAGGGATGGCACGGTTCTGCGTGATAGCGATCAAGCCCAGGTCGGTGACCCGATCAAGATCACACTCAGCCGGGGTTGGGTCGAGTCGATCATCTCAGACACCGGCAAATAGATCTGCCGGATTCATCGGCAACCCTGATAAAATTGCGGCCGGTGTCACCCCCACCCAAGACCCGTTTAAACGGCTCAGAATGACTCACCCCATCACCTGATAGACCCATCATCAATACCCCAAAACGAATCAAATATACCGAACTCACTCACTAAGGAAACACCATGCCAAGAACCTTTCTCATGATCGGATCCATCAATGCACTACTCTGCGTCGCGTTCGGCGCATTCGGTGCACATGGACTCAAACAAAGACTCTCGACCGATATGCTGGCCGTCTATCAGACCGGCGTTCAGTACCACTTCTACCATTCCTTGGGATTGATCCTGATCGGACTGGTCCTGTTTCATCTCCCCAAGTCCAAGCATCTCGTGATTTCGGGCTGGTTGATGGTGGCTGGGATCGTACTCTTCTCGGTCAGCCTCTATGCACTCAGCCTGACCGGGATACGGGGCCTTGGGATGGTGACCCCGTTCGGGGGTGTGGCATTCCTGAGTGCATGGGGTTTATTCGCTTATGGGGTATCAACTGCAAAATAAAAAATTCTCGATGAATGATTCATCTGTCCCCATCCCCATCATGGGCCAACACCATTTTTTTGCACCCTGTCCTCGCGGACTTGAGCCCGTACTCGTCAAGGAGTTGGAACAGATCGGTGCATCTTCCATACAGTCGGCCGATGGGGGGGTTAAGTTTCAGGGTGATTGGATGACCTGCTACCGGACCAATCTCCAGAGTCGTATCGCGAGCCGAGTCCTGTGGCAGATCGCATCACAACCCTACCGGAGTGAGGAGGATATTTATAAGGCTACACACGGACTACCTTGGACCGATTGGTTTAAACCGTCTCTGACAGTCCGTGTTAATGTGGCCGCGATCAAGTGCCCACTCCGGAGTCTGGACTTTGTCACACTCAAGATTAAGGATGCACTCTGCGATAAGTTCCGTGAATCCACCGGCATTCGCCCGAGCGTTAACACCTCACAACCCGATATCCGGATACATGCATTCCTGGATGCTCACCGTTTCACACTCTACCTAGACACCTCGGGTGATGCCCTATTCAAGAGGGGTCTCAGGAAGGCCGCGGGAGAAGCCCCACTCAGAGAGAATCTGGCAGCGGGGATCCTTCACCTGTCCGGATGGAGTCCCGGAATTCCACTACTCGACCCGATGTGCGGGAGCGGGACATTCCTCCTTGAGGCGGCTCAGATGGCACTGAACATCGCACCAGGATCCCATCGCAGTTTCGCTTTCGAGAGGTTCAATCATTTTGCCCTGAAGGGGTGGATTCGATTAAAGAAGGAGGCCTCCGATCAAGAGAGACCGCATACCCCTCAACCGATATTCGGTAGCGACCTCTACGGGGATGCCCTGTCGGATGCACGTACCAATCTTGTTGCGGCAGGTCTCTCAGATCTAGTCAGTCTGAAGCAAGCTAACTTTGCAGAAGTATCTGCACCTGCACCGAACGGGGTACTGGTGACCAATCCACCCTACGGGGTCCGGATCGGGGATCAGCAGCAACTTGAAGGTCTGTACCCATTACTCGGTGACACCTTAAAGAAAAGATTCGCAGGATGGAATGCATACATCCTGACCGCTGACCCAATGCTACCCAAACTCATCCGTCTGACCGCATCACGGAGGACACCTCTATTCAATGGCGCGCTCGAATGCCGTTTGCTCGAGTATAAGATGGTCTTAGGAGGATTGAGGAAGGTCCGACCGGGGGATGACACAAAAAATCCTGAGAGACCCCAAGATGAGGGCCCCCTTTAAACGATGAACCCATTCATCAGGATCATCTTCCTGACAATCTTTCTGATCTGTGCAGGGTCCCTCATCTATGCGGTCTACCTGCAACTGATTGATCACCTCCTACCATGCCCTCTGTGCGTTACTCAGAGACTCTCCTACTGGGTGATCGGGTTGACCGCGATGGTAGCCATAGCACATAACCCCAGACCCCTTGGAAGGCGCATCTACAGCGGCGTGATGATGATCGCGGCCCTCGCGGGGGGAGTGGTCGCGGCACGACACTCGTGGCTCATCCGTTATCCTGAGTCATTCGAGTGCGGGATTAGTCCTGAAGAGAAACTCTTGAACAGCCTCCCGATCGCACGATGGTGGCCTACCATGTTCGAGGCGAATGGAGACTGCTCAGAATCCTCGTGGGAGTTGATGTCACTCACCCTTCCAGACTGGTCTGCCCTCCTGTTCATTCTACTGGCAACACTCTCTGGGTATACCCTCCTCACCCGTCAAAGATGAGCCCAAGATAGTGACCCCTGGTCTTATTTAGAATGCCAACCTAAGAATAACCGACCCCTTCAACACTTGAAAAAATGAACTTGCAACCCAACAATATGTCTTATCGAATTGTCATTAACACGCTTTAAAGGAGCACACAACAATGAAACGCATCTTCCTATTCATGGTCACCAATCTGGCGATACTGGTCGTTCTGAGTATCACACTCAGAATACTCGGTGTTGACCGTATCCTCGACGCTGAAGGGAGTGGACTGGACTTTAATTCACTCCTCATCATGTCTGCGGTGATTGGTTTTGGGGGATCATTGGTCTCACTGGCCATGTCCAAGTGGAGCGCTAAGAGGATGGTCGGTGCAGTCGTGATCGAGCACCCATCAGATCCAACCGAGAGGTGGTTGGTCGAGACCGTTCAGAGACAAGCGCAGATGGCCGGCATTGGGATGCCAGAGGTGGCCATCTTTGGCACGCCCGAGGTCAATGCCTTCGCAACCGGAATGAGCCGAAACAATGCTCTGGTCGCGGTCAGCAGTGGACTCCTCCAGAGTATGCACAAGGATGAGATTGAGGCGGTCCTGGCACACGAAATCACCCATGTCGCGAATGGTGATATGGTGACACTGGCACTGATACAGGGGGTAGTCAATACATTCGTCATCTTCCTATCACGGATCATTGGGCATACCGTGGACAGGGTGGTATTTAAGACCGAGCGGGGTCATGGACCGGCATTCCTGATTACCAGTATCGTTGCACAGATGGTGCTTGGTGTTTTGGCCAGCATGATCGTGATGTGGTTTAGCCGTCAACGCGAATTTAGAGCAGATGCCGGTGGCGCAAGTCTAGCCGGTCGCAATAAGATGATCTCAGCACTCGAGCGTCTTAAGCAGCAGCATGAGCCGTCCCAACTCCCGGACAAGATGGCCGCGTTCGGCATCTCTGGGAAGAGTGACGGGATCAAGGCCCTCTTCATGTCACACCCCCCACTCGAGGTCCGTATCGCAGCACTCAGAGAGTTACCCTGATAGAAGAGTCTCACCACAAAAGAGAAAGGCCCTTCACATGCTGTGAAGGGCCTTTCTCTTTCTAACCGGTTAAGCCGTGAGGGTATGGATGATACTTCTGCCCCCCTTACTTCCTCTCGACCACGGTCACGCTGGAACTGGCGGGTCCACTCACCTTAGATTCACTGAGTAGGTCCTCGTCGGCATTACGGACTGGCGGTGTGCCGTCGAATATCAGGCTACGACGACGCTGAAGATACGCATCCCTCAAGAATTCGTATTTATCCAGTGCAGCATCCTCCAGCGTCTGATCGGTATCGAGCAGTACCGCTCTGATATCAGTCAGCTTCACTGAATTGACGATCGGCCCGATGTAGGGGGCGATAAAGAAGACCCCTGTCACCGACGGATCGAGTGCAGAGTCAACGAGCAATCCACCTGCATCTCTCATCGTGCTCGGGCCGAATACTGGAAGCATCACATAAGGTCCGCTCGGGACACCGTAAAATCCAAGCGTCTGACCGAAGTCTTCATTCTTCTTATCCATCCCCATATCACTCGCCACATCAAGCATCCCCCCAAGACCGATGGTGGAATTGACCACTAAACGTCCACCGCTCGTGGCTGCATTAGCGAACTTGAGCTGGAGAAGACTGTTAACAGTCACACCGATATCACCGAAGTTGGAACGCATATTCGTAAACATGGAACGGACTGGGCCCGGTACCGCTACCTTGTATCCCCTCGCGACCGGCGCCATGACATTACTGTCTAGCATCTCATTGAACTTGAATACAGACCTGTTGAGCTTCTCGTAGGGATCTTGCTTAGCAAATTCAACGGGCTCTGGCTCCTTCTTGATCGAGGCACAACCGGTGAGAGCGAGTCCCAGCACGAATAAAGCAGATAGATTGAGTGTAACGGAGCGGTTCATATTCAGAATATTCCAGTGAGTTGATATAGTCGAAGTTCAAAATATTGCCACAAATTTACCCCAGACTCAACCTCCATGAGTGATGGGGATACCCCCACCGGCGTTATTCCATCCCACGCCTGGAAAAGTCTCTCAAACGAAAGCCCAGTATCCAGAGTGTTGCGAAGTAGCAGAATGCGCCCATCACGATGGTCCCGGTTAAGAGGAGTGCTCGATCGATCGGGGATCGGGTCAGCCAAGATGCATCACTCCCAGCAGCAAACCAGAGTGACAGACCCATTACCGCCAGTGCCAGTATGACCTTCATCATGAAGACCCTCCAACCCGGCTGTGGCTGGTAGATCTGGTGGTGCCGTAACTTATAGTACAAGAGACCAGCGTTCAGACATGCACCAAGACCGATGGCAAGCGCTAATCCGGTATGACGAAGCGGGATGATGAACGCGATATTCATGAGCTGGGTGGAGGCGAGTGTGATGAGTGCGATCTTCACCGGCGTCTTGATATTCTGACGAGCATAAAAACCCGGCGCCAAGACCTTCACCAGTATCAGACCCAACAGACCGATGCTGTATGCGACCAGTGCATCACGGGTCATCCAGACATCATTGGCAGAGAACTCTCCATGATAGAAGAGGGTCGAGATCAGGGGTGCTGACAGAATGGCCAGTCCCAATGCCGCTGGGAGAGTCAGCAAAACAGTCAGACGGAGCCCCCAGTCAAGAAGACGTGAGTACTCCTCGACCGAGTTATCGACATAATGACGAGACAGTGAGGGCAATAGAACCGTCCCAAGTGCCACCCCCAACAGACCGGCCGGGAACTCCATCAGACGGTCCGCATAGTAGAGCCATGAGACGCTCCCGGTGATGAGGAAGGATGCGAAGATGGTATTGATGAGCAGACTGATCTGACCGACCGAGACACCGAATATGGCGGGCCCCATCTGCTTCATGACTCTCCATGCACCCGTCTCACCGAACCTCACTCTGAAACGGGGCATCATCTTGATCCGGATCAGGAAGGGGATTTGGAAGGCCAACTGCAAGAGTCCCCCAATGAATACCGCCCATGCGAGGGACATGACCGGTTGATCCATCAATGGTGCAAGCCATAACGCGCAACCGATGAATGACAGGTTCAGGAATGCAGGTGTAACTGCTGGAACCGAGAATTTACCGTAGGTATTGAGTATTCCACCGGCCAGTGCGACCAGTGAAATGAAGAGGATGTATGGGAATGTGATCCTCAGGAGATCGACCGTGAGCTGGAACTTCTGAGGATCTGCAGAAAATCCAGGGGCGCTCAGGTAGATGATCCAGGGGGATGCCAATACCCCGACCAGCGTCACCACAAAGAGCGCGATTGTGAGGAGTGTCGTGACATGATCGACCAACTCCCTCGTCTCAGATTCTGTTCGGGTATTTTTATATTCTGATAGGATCGGGACAAATGCCTGAGAGAAGGCCCCTTCAGCGAAGATCCGTCTCAATAGATTGGGGATACGGAATGCAACGAAGAATGCATCGGTTGCCATACCGACCCCAAAGATACGCGCGATCAGTACATCCCTCACGAATCCAAGAATGCGTGACACTAGTGTCATGCCGCTGACGGTCGCGAGTGTTCTCAGAAGATTCATGGTGGGGTATGTTACGCCGAATAGTCTTGCAGTTCAGATGAATAGGGACTGAGATCATCACTCCCCCACCCATTTTCTCCAGGATATGGGGACGGATGCTCCTTGATCAGAGCGTTATTTTCCCTTGCAGGATCCCCTGATTAAACGTAGAATCCGCGTCTTATCCGTAATCCCTCGAATGAATTAAGGAATCTTCATGGCCAATAGTGCCCAAGCCAGAAAGCGTGCAAGACAGACCATTAAGCTGCGTGATCATAATACCAGCCTGCGTTCAGAGTTACGGACCGCGATCAAGCACATCAGGAAATCGGTCGAGGCCGGTGACAAGGCTGCAGCACAGGCCATGTACAAATCATCCATCAGCACACTCGACTCGATCGCTGATAAGCATATCATTCACAAGAATAAGGCATCACGTCACAAGAGCCGTCTGTCAGCAGCCATCAAGGCTATGGCCTGATACAGGTTCAGATGTGCCCAAAGAGCCCGGACATGTCCGGGCTTTTTTGTTTCTATCCATCCCCACCCTCAACGCGGAAAAAGGCTTGAAAAAGTTGGCTAAATAAGTAAAGATGGATAGAGTACAACAAACCATTCACGGCGGCTGATGCTGCCGTATTTCATTCTGGCTCTAGAAAAAATTTGGGTCCCCCGAACATGTCAAATCTGATGAATACCTATACCCCTCTACCGGTCACCTTTGTAAGGGGAGAGGGTGTCTGGCTGTGGGACGATCAGGGCAAACGCTATCTCGATGCACTGGCAGGTGTTGCGGTCTGTGGTCTGGGTCACTGCCACCCGGATTTAGTGAAGGCGGTCTGCGATCAAGCGGGTCAACTGATCCATACCTCGAACCTCTACCATATCGCTAAGCAAGAGCAACTGGCCACCAAGCTATCTCACCTGTCAGGGATGGATAATGCATTCTTCTGTAACTCGGGTGCTGAGGCGAATGAGGCTGCGATTAAGCTTGCAAGACTCTATGGCCATAACAAGGGGATCGACCTCCCGACCATCGTTGTGATGGAGAGGTCCTTCCACGGACGTACCATGGCGACCCTGACCGCGAGCGGTAACCGTAAGGTCCAGGCCGGGTTTGAACCCCTCCTGACAGGGTTCGCGAGGGTCCCCTACAATGACCTTGAGGCGGTTACTCAGGTTGCTGTCCACAATAAGAATATCGTCGCCATTCTGGTTGAGCCGTATCAGGGTGAGGGGGGGGTTAATGTACCTCAGGCCCATTACCTGCAAGGTCTGAGACATCTGTGCGATCAGAATGGTTGGCTACTGATGTTAGATGAGGTTCAGTGCGGGATCGGACGGAGTGGAAAGTGGTTCGCATTCCAACACAGCGGAATACATCCTGATGTGATGACCTTAGCCAAGGGTCTGGGGTCAGGGATCGCGATCGGTGCATGCCTTGCAAAGGGGGTCGCATCAGAAGTCTTTAAGCCGGGCAATCATGCATCCACCTTCGGTGGAAATCCAATCGCATCGACCGCAGCACTGACCACACTCAACATCATCGAGAGGGATGACCTGATCCGTAATGCGTTCGAGCTGGGTGATTATATCCGTAGCGCCTTTAAGTCCGAGCTCTCAGGTATTGAGGGGGTTAAAGAGATCCGGGGTCAGGGACTGATGATCGGGATCGAGCTCTCAAGGCCTTGTGGTGAACTGGTCAGGGAGGCACTGTCTCAAGGACTTCTGATTAATGTCACCTCAGACAAGGTGGTCAGACTCCTGCCTCCTCTGGTGATGCAACGTCAAGAGGCCGATCTAGTGATCTCCTCTGTATCGAAACTAATCAAGGACTTTCTGATCAGATGATGAGATCGACCCCTCCAAACGAGATTGATAAAACACCCCCAACGGATTCGAATCTAACCCCAAAATGACCGACAACGGTATGCAGATCAAACACTTTTTACAGTTCAATGACTTTACACGAGAGGATTTCGAACACCTCTTCGAGCGTGCACGATGGATCAAGCACGAGTTCCAGCAGTACCGTCGGTACTGGCCCCTGGAGGACCGAACACTGGCGATGATCTTTGACAAGCACTCGACCCGGACAAGGCTCTCGTTCGAGGCTGGGATGCATCAGCTTGGGGGTGCTGCGATCTATCTGTCCACCCGTGACACTCAGCTCGGCCGGGGTGAGCCGGTTGAGGATGCTGCACGGGTCATCTCAAGGATGGTCGATATCGTCATGATCAGGACCTATGAGCACGACATTATTGAGCGTTTCGCAGCACACTCACGGGTTCCCGTCATTAACGGGCTGACCGATGAGTATCACCCATGCCAGATCATGGGAGACATTTTTACCTTCATCGAGCACCGTGGCAGCATCACCGGCAAGACGGTTGCATGGATCGGGGACTCTAACAATGTGTGTAATACCTGGCTACAAGCGGCAGAGGTATTTGATTTTAACGTCCATGTCTCAACACCCCCAGGATATGAGGTCGAACCCGAGCGTGCAGGACTGTACGGAACGGATCACTACGAAGAGTTCACAGACCCGCACGATGCTGTGAGGGATGCAGACCTTGTCACGACCGACGTCTGGACCAGTATGGGTTTTGAGGATGAGACCGAGGAACGTAAGAAGGACTTTGCGGACTTTAGGGTTGATTCAGAGATGATGTCTTGTACCAAGAAGGAAACCCTCTTCATGCACTGCCTGCCCGCACACCGGGGTGAGGAGGTCGAGGCTGAGGTGATCGATGGTCCACAGTCTGTGGTCTGGGAGGAGGCTGAGAACCGACTCCATACTCAAAAGGCTCTGATGGAGTATCTACTTCTGGGCAAGATTAATAGCTAAGGGCTTTAACATGAAAAAAACTAAAAAGACCGGTCTGAATGAAGTGAACAAGGTGGTCCTTGCATTCTCAGGAGGCCTCGACACTTCAGTCATCCTGAAATGGCTTCAGGATACCTACCGGTGCGAGATCGTGACCTTCACCGCTGACCTGGGTCAAGGTGAGGAGGTTGAGCCTGCACGTGCTAAGGCTAAGAAGCTGGGTGTGAAGGAGATCTACATCGAGGACCTCCGTGAGGAGTTCGTTCGTGACTATGTCTTCCCCATGTTCCGTGCCAATACCATCTACGAGGGTGAGTACCTGCTTGGGACCAGTATCGCACGACCCCTCATCGCTAAACGCCAGATCGAGATCGCACGCAAGACTCACTCAGATGCAGTCTCTCACGGCGCAACCGGGAAGGGGAATGATCAGGTCCGTTTTGAGCTGGGATACTACGCACTTCAACCCGATATCCGGGTGATCGCACCTTGGCGTGAGTGGGACCTCACCTCTCGCGAGACCCTCCTCCAGTATGCAGAAAAGCATGGCATCCCGGTCGAGATGAAGAAGAAGGTCGGATCCCCCTACAGCATGGACGCGAATCTACTGCATATCTCGTATGAGGGGAGGATGCTTGAGGACCCCTCTCAGGAACCTGAAGAGTCGATGTGGAGATGGTCCGTCTCACCCGAGAAGGCGCCCGACCAGGCTGAGTATCTCGATATCGAGTATAAGCAGGGGGATATCGTTGCACTCAACGGTAAGAAACTCACTCCGGCCGGGGTCCTGACTCGACTTAACCAACTCGGAAATAAACACGGGATCGGACGACTAGATCTGGTCGAGAACCGTTATGTCGGGATGAAGTCTCGTGGATGCTACGAGACTCCCGGTGGGACCATCATGATGAGGGCACACAGAGCGATCGAGTCGATCACTCTGGACCGTGAGGTCGCACATCTAAAGGATGACCTGATGCCTCGTTATGCGTCACTCATCTACAATGGATACTGGTGGAGCCCTGAGCGCAAGATGATGCAGCTCATGATCGATAGCTCTCAGTCACAGGTGAATGGTTGGGTCCGTGTGAAGCTGTATAAGGGGAATGTCATTGTGGTCGGTCGTGACTCTAAGAGTGACTCCCTCTTTGACCCCCATGTGGCCACCTTTGAGGATGATGGGGGTGCGTATAACCAGATGGATGCGGCCGGTTTCATTAAGTTGAATGCACTCAGGATGAGGATCGCTGCGAACCTGAAAGTTAAGAAGTAGCATCCTTGATGGTCTGGAGGGGCTGAACGTTCAATCGTCTTTTTAAAGTGGGGGTGATTTAATTGCCGACATTCGATATCGTGTCAGAGGTGGACAAACAAGAGATCAGGAATGCGCTTGACCAAGTGAATAAGGAGGTCAGTACCCGGTTTGATTTTAAGGGTTCGGACTCGCGTGTTGAGCAATCCGAATACCTCCTCACGGTCTTCGCGGATGATGAATTCAAGTTAAGCCAGGTGCTAGATATCCTGATGGCAAAGCTCGCAAAGAGGAGTGTCGATGTCAGGTGTCTGGACCGAGGTGAGGTCGAGAAGGTGAGCGGTAACAAGGTCAAGCAGCAGGTCACGGTCAAGACCGGTCTTGAGACCGAACTTGCCAAGAAGATCGTCAGACTCATCAAGGACAGTAAGATGAAGGTCCAGGGGAGTATTCAGGGGGACTCTGTCCGTATCTCAGGGGCCAAGAGAGATAGCCTGCAAGAGGCGATCCAGCTGATTAAGAAATCCATCACAGAGTTCCCGCTACAGTTCCAGAATTTTAGAGACTAGCACTCTCATAGCAGTCGAATCCGGGAATCCGTCTTGACTCATGGGACCAAACCCAACACCCACTTCTGATAGACCCCTTGAGCGATTCCGTTCAGTGTTAAGACCCTCTTGATGAGGTCCTGGCACATCGCTTGAGAAGACTGGACCGGGGGCCCTACCCCATCCATCTCCTCTCCACTCCCCATCTCAGACCAGTTTTTGACCATCTCCTGAGTCATCTCGATATGGCACTGCATCGCAAGATGCTTACCCATTGAGAAGGCCTGATTCTCACAGTACCGGCTGGAGAGGAGGTGTACCGCACCCTCTGGCAGGGTAAAGAACTCACCATGCCAGTGAAATACATCGAGGATAGAACGATCACCAAACCATTCATGGGCGGTGGCGTTGTCCGATCGACTGACTTCCCCCCAACCGAACTCCTTAATTTCTGCCCGTGCAACCGAACCACCGAATGCCTTTGACATCAACTGACCCCCGAGGCAGTGACCCATCACTGGAAGATTCGCCCGGTCGGCCTCTAGAATGAGATTGATGGCAGGGTCTATCCATGGGAGGTCATCATTCACACTCATCGGACCCCCCATAAATACCAGACCACTGAACGGGCTGATACTCCTTGGGATCTCATCACCCGAATCGATCCGGATTAATTGCCAGGGGATACCCTGACCCTCGAGAAACTCGGATAGGTATCCGGGTCCTTCGATCGGGGAATTTCTAAAGATGGCAACAGGCTTCATGAAAACCCCTTCACGCTATTGACGGCGATACAGCAATTGCGGTGTTAAATCGCTGCTTCTGGACCCTGGGATATGAGGCCTCTCATAACGCATCAGGATGTCATGATAGACCCTGACAGATTCTGTCAGGATCACGGACTCCCCCCCACGTGCGTACCCATGCTTCAGACCTTCAAAGTACTGACGGTGGCTGAGGAGGGGGAGTGCCTTTCTCATGTCCATCCACGAGTCTGGGCTGAGTCCCATTCTCTGGGAGAGGATACGAGCATCTTCCAGATGCCCATACCCCAAGTTATAAGCCGCCAATGCGATCCAGGTCCGGTCCGGCTCAGCAATACGGTCTGGCAACTGTTCTTTTAAGAGGAGTAGATAACGGGCCCCCGCGAGGATACTCTGACGAGCATCAAGACGGTCCTTCACATTCATTCTATCTGCCGTCACCTCTGTCAACATCATGATCCCACGTACATTGGTGGGTGAGGTGGCCAATCGGTCCCAGTGTGACTCCTTGTAGGCCAGTGCCGCGATCAACCTCCAGTCGATACCGGTCAATTCCTCCGCCTGATGAAAATGATCTCGAAGGCCGGGTAAGACCGTCCTCATCTTCATCAAAATACCCCCCACATCCATCTGATTCAGACGGTGGAGATGACCCTGGTGCCGATCGATCAGTCTCTTGAGGGTCCCATCCTGAGCGATCCTTTTAAAGAATTGATTCACCCTCTCAACCATCATTGGATCGGACTTAGGGGGGAATGACCATGCCTTACCGGTCTCGCTCCCTAAGTTAAAGGCGGTCGCCAAATTCGGATAAAAGTTCTTCGCAAGATTAATCTGTGTTGAGTCAGAGACGGCATAATCGATCTTGCCCTCTGACAGCCTCTCGAGCGTCTCATCGGAGGGGTTATCCACCTCGACCCACCTCAGATCGGGGCTCTTCAATTGAAGGTCCTTCATGAGCTCTGAATGCGCCCCCCCAGACGAGAGCTCGATACTCGTGCCGGTGATGTCCAGGATACTGCGAGGCTTGGGGTTGTCTGTGTTGTAGACCAGAGTGGTCTGTGAACGCTGATAGACTGGACCGAAGAGTGCACCCTCTGAACGACGATCACTCACACTCAGTCCGACCGCGAAGTGACCTTCAGAGGATTCAAGAGCGGTCAATGCCTGACTGATTCCTGGCATGACTTTAAAGGTGACCCCAAGACCTAACTCACTCGCAAACTCGTTCGCCAGATCAAACTCCAGTCCTGCAGGAATGCCGTCCGAGTTCTCATAGTAACTGTCCGGACTATTGACCGTAATGACGACCAGTTGGTCCGACCTGAGTGTCTCTGGAGTGGGCTTCTCATGCAGATCACATGAACCGATTAGGAGCATGCAGAGTGCGATTACCGGCAATTGAATTGGGGTATGCATGTCACCGTATTGAGGGGATACGAATGCATTCTGACATGTTTTTGCAACGAACAATCAAACGATAAGCTGGTAAGATATCCCTCCTCAAATGGGAGAGGTACCGAAGTGGCCATAACGGCGCTGACTCGAAATCAGATGGTCAGGGTAACCTGGCACGTGGGTTCGAATCCCACCCTCTCCGCCAAGCACATAGCAATATCAGTACTTACAGAGCAAGTATTATTACAACATAC
>JBAWVG010000009.1:0-37749 GCA_037147395.1 Nitrosomonadaceae bacterium
AAACTGAATCCGTTGCGTGTTGGAATCGGTGGTCCTGTAGGGTCTGGAAAGACCGCTCTGTGTGAGGCACTGAGTAAAAGGATGCGTGACAATTACGACATGGCAGTGATCACTAATGATATCTACACCAAAGAGGATATGGAAATTCTTCTGAGGGCGAATGCATTACCTGCTGAACGGTTAATGGGTGTTGAAACAGGTGGCTGCCCGCATACCGCGATCAGAGAGGATGCATCGATTAATCTGGAAGCGATTTCACGGATGTCCAAAGATTTCCCGAACCTTGATCTCATCCTGATCGAATCAGGTGGCGATAACTTGGCCTCTACCTTTAGTCCTGAGCTATCTGACTTGACCATCTTTGTGATTGATGTAGCTGCTGGGGAGAAGATCCCACGTAAGGGTGGGCCTGGAATTACACGTGCGGCCTTACTCGTTATTAATAAGATTGATCTGGCACCTTATGTCGGCGCAAACCTAGAAATAATGGATAGGGATGCAAAGAAACAGCGCGGTGAACGACCCTTCGTCTTCACCAATATGCATACAGGTGAAGGGGTCGACAAGATTGTTGACTTTATAGTTAAGAATGGACTACTCGATGAAACAAAAAATGAACGGGCAATTGCCTAAAGTAATTGTCTACTACGTATTTATTTAAATAATTTATAGGGGAATTTGTTATGCAATGGGCAGACTCAATTGATAAAGCGATACCACACCCACTCCGAGTAATCTTGAGGGGCGTTGGTCAGGTATTTTTTTGTTGTAACGCAGTCACGGGGTTAATTTTTTTAGTGGCTTTATATATCGGTGGTATCACTGCGGGTATTGCTGCCACAGTAGGGGTGGTGAGTAGCACCGTTGCGGCGTATGTACTCGGTTTCTCAGATGATGACATTGATGCCGGTCTGTACGGATTCAATGGAACACTTGTAGGTCCTTGCCTCTTCTTGTTTTTGGAGAATTCACCGCAGCTCTGGCTCTATGTGGTTCTCGGATCAATTCTGTCGACCGTGGTACTGGCCGCTTTTATGCGGATTCTAGGCCCATACAAGATCCCAGCCTCGACCAGTCCCTTCGTGCTGACATGTTGGATGTTCATGGTGGCCGTTTATTCATTCGAAGGGTTCACCCGTGGGGCGCTCTTGCCCGCACCGGGAATCCCTAGCGCAATTACTGCTGCTCAAGGAATACCGGTTGATATGTGGTTTACCGCAATAACCAAGGGTGTTGCTGAGGTGATGTTTGCAGATAGTGTTATTGTGGGTATTCTGTTCTTGATCGGGATCGCAATTGTCTCACTGCGTGGCGCGATCATGGCCTTTGGGGGTGCGGTGATCGGTGTCGGATTCCCACTCGCCTTAGGAGCCAATCAAGGTCTGATTGAATTGGGTCTGTATGCATTCAATCCAGTTCTGACAATGATGGCAGTGGGTTGGGTCTTTCTGAAGCCATCGACGGCCAGTGCATTACTCGCCGTATTGGCAGGGTTCCTGACGGTGATATGCCAGGCTGGACTTGCGAGTTTCTTGGCACCGATTGGACTGCCAACACTCACATTCCCCTTTGTTCTAGTGATGTGGATATTTCTGTTCGCAGCACCTAAGTCAAAATACTGGGCAGATAGCTAAACCTTATTAACAAGATAAGGCTTGACCGGTCACTCGGTTAAGCCTGAAGGGTGGATGTTTAATATTTAACGCATCTAAAAATATAGAAAATTGGAGATTGCAGATATGAGTGGCTTAAAAATTGAAACGAGAAACACACAAAATGCACCAAAAGGTGTAGGTCCATGTTCACAAGCTGTAGCTTTTTCTCACTACATGAATGTATCTGCTCAATTACCGATAGATTTAAAAACAGGTAAAATTTCGGCTACTAATGTAAAAGACCAGGCAAAACAGTGCTTAAATAATATTAAAGCTGTTCTAGAGGGTTGCAACCATGTCATGGACGATATCGTTAAAATAACGATCTTCGTTAAAAATATCTCAGATATTAAAGCCGTAGATGAAGTGTATGAAACATTTTTCACAAGCTATCTCCCTGCACGTACGACGGTGGGAGTGTCAGCTTTGCCTCAGGATGCTTTGGTACAAATAGAGGCAGTTACATCAAACGGAGAAAGTACGCCAGCATAGTAGCAGGCATTGTTTGCTGATACGGGAACTGTTAAAGTTCCTCGACAATGCCGAAGGTGAGCGTAACTCGCTTACTATAATCATAAAAAATGGAGCTGAAATTTATATTCAGCTCCATTTTTTTTAATGAATTTTAGCTGCACTTCGGACCGATTCTCTTTGTCCAAAAAAACTTCGAGCTCATGGATCTCGCGATCGATATTCTATCGATTTCGCCAACTGTAATTGAATACCTCGAACACAATTTGAAAAAGTGTGGAGCCACCCTCAGCTGAAGACCCTCTTTCAGAAATCTGATTTTTAATAAATCTCATGTCGGCTTAACTTAAATCTTGAGGAGATCAAGGACTGAGAATCCATCCAATTCCTTATTTTCGAGTTACCCTATTACTAAATAATTTAGTGTCGATAGCTATTGTCATCTAGTTGATGGTGATCATCGATTCGATTCAACTATAATTAAAAAATAGTGGTTTAAGGAGTATCAATCTTGAATACAAAGCAGTTCCCACAATTTTTCATTGCACTCCTCATCCTGATCGCTATCCCGGATAGTTATGCCGAGTCCTCTCTAAATGATTGTAAAGAATACGCGAAGTACGGACTTCCAGGACAAAGCGGGACCTTGCTATGTAGGAGGGGTTACCTTCTTGCGCACGATCCGATTCGGAAGACCCCAATCTGGGTTGCTGAGCACTTAAGTAGCGGTAAAGCGAGTGGAACAATTGAACGCGCGAATAACTTCCAACCTGATCCTGACCTTAATAAGGGCGAACGTGCAGAACTCTTGGATTATAAAGGGAGTGGTTACGACCGAGGGCATATGGCCCCAGCTGGGGATATGAGATGGGATCAGCAGGCAATGTCGGAGAGCTTCTTCCTATCGAACATGGTGCCTCAAACAGGGATAGGTATGAATCAAGGTATCTGGAAGGATCTAGAAGAGAGAGTCAGACTCTGGGCAATTAACCGGGGAGAGATTCATATCTATACCGGACCAATATACGCCAAGGTACCCCCTGACAATATAGGTACAAATAAAATCGCTGTTCCGACACACCTGTACAAAATAATTTATGACCCGGTCACGATCGAGGCCATTGCCTTCATTATGCCGAACATAAAGCTTAAAAGTTCAGACATGCCAAGGTACATTGTCACTATCCGTGAAGTAGAGGAAAAGACAGGGCTTAATTTCTTGTCTAAATTGACTCCAAAGATTGCAGACATTGTCGAGTCAAGTAGGTCAGAGTCTCTTTGGTCTGAATAAGTTTAATCTGCACTAACACCTTCAATCAAAGCGATTTAAACCTGAGCCTGGGACTTTTAGGCCCCTCTAGGTCATCTCTTTTTGACGACGTATCATCATGTTTCTAAAGATAAAAGAGCCTCGCCGCTTTATCTCCCCTCCATGTTTCATAGTGATCTAGTCTGTTTAAACTGTCCGCTCCTAATCAGGCGTGTATTTTGATGAACGTAACCCCATATCCAGATTGAAATTACCTTCAGTACTGTAGTTTTTGTAATTGGTCCAAGTCAGGTAAACGCTACATCAATTACAGAAGACTTGGTACGTCGTTCAAGTGAATACATCTACATTATCTGAATTTATATAGTGATATTATTTTTTTCATATCACTTACATCACTTAATTAACGCAAGTTTATAGGAGAGGGATCATGGTGCATTTAAATCTGATGGGTAGATTGCTGAAAGATCAGGTCTGCCAAAACGTCAGCGTATCTCTGCAAGGATCGATGAGCGTTCCTCAGCATACCCTGGTGTCAATCCATTTTGATGGAAAAGAATTCATGTTCGAGGATGATGAATCGCAATGCAGAAGAGAGACGTATCGGAAGGATATTATCATCGATGAAGTGGCTCGTGGACGGGTGCAGGCATGGTCTAATACTGAGGAGAATTTTATGACGCAGGAAGATAAGGGCCTGATCGATCTCGCCTCAACTGAACTTGGAATCTTTATTAAGCAGCAAGAGATCGACTTGAAGTTGAGGGAGACCACCAAAGAGTTGCAGATCGTTAACCATGAACTGACCGATGCGATTAGAAGTCGCACGCTGGCTCAGAAGATGCTGGAAGATTCGAGGGAGCTTCTGCGTAAACTGATCAGTCATCAAGAGAATATTAGGGATGCAGAGTGTAACCGTATTGCGACAGAGGTCCATGATGAACTGGTGATCGAGCTTGCTCGTATCAAGGCCCATTTGTCGACTGTCATTACAGACAATAAAAAACGTAATATCTTGCCCGATGCAAGATTGGTAGAGGCCGCGATACTAACGGATACTGTAGGAGAGACAGTGAAGCGGATTATCGAGAGCCTGCGTCCCGTCGAGTTGGATCATCTGCCTCTGTGGGAGGCAATTGAACTAAATGCCAATAAGATCTTAAAGCGAAGCAATATACACTTTGAATTCATGGTCGATGAGGCTGCAGAGTCTATCGAAATAAAGTCTGATCTTGGTACAGCCTTATTCCGAATTATTCAAGAAATAATGACCAATGTAGTCCGCCATGCTGATGCTTCGATGGTGATACTACAGGCCTTTCTTCAGGAGGATGATCTGACGATTACGGTAAAGGATGATGGTCACGGAATGATTACTGAACGTCGGTCAGATCCTAACTCGTGGGGAATTGTCGGGATGAATGAGCGTGTCCGTTATTTCGGCGGTCACTTTACCATTAGCGCTGGTGCAACTGGAATAGGGACCACTGTAACAATACAGCTGCCGATTAAGGCATGCACCGTAGAGCTCTCCAGAGGGTCGAGACTTCACTACCAGAAAGCATCGACCGAATACCGTTCCGGTCAGCCAGCCTAAAGAGCTCACTCGACGCTGTTGCTACTCAACGGTGGGATTGAGTAAATATTTTACTGGTGGCGGTCATTTCTCTGATCCACATATTTTTACAAAGATCAGATGATGTTATCGAGGCATCTCCAATTTTCTGAGATCATCGAATTTCAGGAGCGTGTGATCTATCCATACCCGGCTTTGTTAAGTGCAAGTACCTAAAATATTCATTCACAGGAGAATAGATTATGAGCCTCAATGCATCTGATCTCGAGTTAGTGATCATTGCCTCTTTTAAGGATGCATTCGCAGCTAAATGGCCAGATTTAAAAAAGTATGGAGAGGAGGAGGCCAAAAAACTTGCAGAGTCACTTGTTAGGATTGAAGGATTAAAGCTATCGTGTAAGATCGATGAAGAACAAGCACGCAATCAACTCGAAATTCAAAAGAGCTCCTTGCGTATGCTCTTTCTTGTCTTAGGTGGCTATGGCATTATGGCTGCTGTTGAGTCCGCCATAAATGCCGCTCTTGTTTTGATTAAGGGTATCGTTAATGCCGCGATCGGTTTCGCATTAATCTAGTAAATTATCCTGATCTCGTTTGTGAACTATTGCCGCCAGACACTAGTTTTAATCGAGTTTGGACTGTCGGAATTTGGGCAGATTTTTTGTGGGATCTCTTAATTGCTTCGACGATGGTCTCTACCGCATTACTCTTATCCACTATCTCCGCTACGGCTGCTAGATTCTCGATCTTCTTATGTAATGATGCATCACTCAGGCCGGTCAGTATCAATATCTTTGCCGTACTCTTTTCCTTTATTTTGGTAATAATATCTAGTCCAGAGCCTATCCTTAAATCCAGATCAAGAAGGATCACATCCGGTGATAAACATTCAAGATTGGACAGTATGTCTTTGTAGTCCGTAGCCATCTGAACTACTTTCATTTTAGGTTTCTGGCTATTGATCAAGTCATGCAATCCTAGACGAGTGATAGGACAGCTGCTGGCTGCGAGGACTCGAATTTGTTTAGACATCTTGGGTGCCTTAAATGTTGTTCCTGAGATCGGCCATCTGAAATTCAGAGATGTTCCTTCTCAGTGAGCTCTGATTCAATCTAGTTTACGTTCGCGGTTTTAAAGTTTGGAGCTTTGGACCATAGTGCTTAAAGTTCACGGCGTAAGTGCTCATGAGTTTTAATAGGTCATCCCTCTTCACACGGTTTTAATAGTCAGGTAATCGCCAACAATAAATAGTGAGTCAATGTAGGTCCTGATTTGAAATCGGTTGGTACTGAACTTTGATCTCATTGACGACAAACGACAATGGCCCGTTCGGACTATGTCGAGGCTTACTCGGATCAGTAGTGGTTGTTTAAGAAGTTGTGATTACATCATAATAATCAATCGGATCATGCTCGTTATCAGCGTTAACTGACGCCAGAGCAGAGGGGATCTCCGATCGATAATCTTAACTTTAGGAGCAGGGTTTACTGCCGATTGAATCTAGGGGCCAACTGATTCGATTGTCGCGTGAGGGGGAGGGGGTGTTAATCTTGAGTATTACGGTACTCTCTTCTACTTGAATGGTCCTGTTCATCGAGGGACGAATCAAATCATTTTGATAGATCGTATCGATAGTCTGAAGGGCCCGGCCTGACAGTCGGCGATCATCAGTCCGACCTGTCTTAAATGAGACAGATCAAGTGGTGGTGTATCGAGCACCAAACGACCTCTAAATTTTGGCTTGAATGATGAGAGTGACATTTGGATTGAGGTCCACTGATCTTTCGGGGCGTCGAATGTTGATTGATACTTGACCCCATCGAACGAGTTATCTGTGACGAGATTGAGCTTATATCTCTTGCCATCTCCGTAGACCTCGATCATGCAGGTGACGGCTCCTGGAGAGGCTAGATCCAGAGAGCATGACCGGACTGAAGCGAATCCTCCATTCTGCTCCAGAGAGACAACACCCTCGAATACGGCATGCCCCGATACATCGTATCGAAGGTGGCTATGAGAGACGCCCCCCATAACGGCATCATCAATGGGGAGCCAGTTTTCGACCGATGAGACTGACTCGAAACAGAATAGCTCTCGGATCATCATCTCTCCTGTCATTTTATCTAGACAGTCATCCGAGTATCGGATCGCAGTCAATACGGTCAATTGTAAATGCGCTCCACCGAACGAGGTCTTTTAATGGTGAGAGCCCCTCGAGAATGTGGGTAAATAATTCATCATATCCTCCTTCCAGTCGGAGCCAACCCTGATCGGAATTTTGATGCCGATACTCTTATCGGTCGAATCTCGCCCATCTAGCTCCAGCATATAATTGCCAAACTCTTTCAGCATAAATGCTTGAGTAATGACCCCCGATGGATAAACTTTAGCAGGGATTAATAGTAGCTCCTGTTCGGTATGGTCTTTTTCTACTTGTGTTAGTCGTAAGGAGAATGGAATGCGGCGTGACTGGGTGGGATACAGCAAGTCGATAGTGACATTAAGGTTTCCAGGACCGGGAACCTTGCCGCATAGGGTGGGTACGAATGGGGTGCTCATTGCATCCTTGGGAACTTCATAGTCTTTCGGAAGGAAGTATCCCGAGTACCCAACAGTCAGCGACTCAGCTTCTATAGTACAGGCGCCACCACGAAAGCCTTTTGGATAGGTCTGAGAGGAGTCTCCTTGAGAGCTCACACGGAGGTAGGCCCCTACAAAGATAAACACGATGATTACACTACCCCCTACCAAAAGCTGGAATGAGCGTGATATTATTTTTGAATTACTCGACATGGATACCTCTTTCTGCCGCTCCAAATGAGGAGCAAATTTTAGATAAAGTCACGGTCAGATTAATTACACCCTTACCCGGCTCAGGGAAACGAATTGGTTGTATTAATTATTGCCCTGAGCTTGCACCCCTTTACCGCTGATAAGCGCCTTCTCAATTGCGTTGATCAGAGTGACATCTTCAGGCGGGGTATGACTTGAAAAACTCGATACGAGATCGCCATTTCGGTCAATCAGGTATTTAAAAAAATTCCAGGTCGGTTTTTTACCACTGGTCTTCGTGAGTAGAGCGTACATCGGATTTGCATCCTTACCAATGACCGATGACTTGGAGAGCATGGGAAACTTCACTCCATAGGTGTTGTAGCAAAAGTTAGCGATCTCAGCGTTTTTTGCGGGCTCTTGATGGAAGTCATTAGAGGGAAATCCTAAGACCACGAGCCCCCTGTCTTTGTACTTTGCGTGCAACTTCTCGAGCCCTTCATACTGTCCCGTATAACCACAATAGCTGGCAGTATTAACCACCAGAACGACCTTGCCGGTGTATTGACAGAGATCCTGCGATGTCTCGTCTTGCAGACGTTTGAAATTAAAATCTAATAAGGGTGGGCAGGATTCAGCCGCCTTGACTGGAAGAGTCGTCAGGAGCAGCAATGCGGCCATTGCGAGGAGTAGAGGTCGAGATGGATATCTTGCCATGATTTAAATCTTGACGGTATGACCACCCCTTAAAGACCGGATCTTATAGATAAAAGTTCCCCTCAAGGGGAAGAGATATCAATCAGAGGGAGAGGGTGCGAGTGGATTGTAGGATGGATCGATTTCAACACTCTCAAGACGAGCTAAGATACGGATCGAGAATCCATCATCAATGATGGGGCGACCTCGTATAGCATCCCCCACAAGATGATAGAGAAACCAGTCATTCCTCGCATCGGCATCAGACCGAATATTCTCGATCAGGGCGCGTGTTCTGTTATCTGTGTTGATTGACTGGGTCCAGCTCCCCTCGAGTTCTGGTTCGAGCAGCTTTCGTAGAATGACATCAACGAGAGATCGCGAGTTCACTAAGACCAGTTCGGAGTCGATATATGAAGACAGTTCTTCCTTCACATTTCCAATCGGTGGTTCAGATTGGGTCAGGCAGTTAACGTAGGCCGGATCGAGCAGCTTGCGCAGTACGACATCGATGAGGGACCGAGAGGTATCTGGTGTCATCATTGAGTCAGCATATAATGTGAGTCCTTCTTTCAATCTACCACCTATTATCTCGTGCTGGGTCTAGTAACTTACGTAGCTGCCCGGCCGCTTGTTCACGAGCACGAAATATTCGTGAGCGTACTGTTCCGACGGGACAATTCATAACTTGAGCAATCTCTTCATAACTTAATCCATCTACCTCTCTCAGAGTGATCGCAGTACGTAACTCCTCTGGTAGTTTATTAAGCGTCTCTGCAATTGATTCTGCGATCTGTTGATTTGCCAGAATCCGCTCAGGATCTTCATCCTCCACAGTCTCTGGAATCGTCATCTCTTCTGCATCCTCAGTGACCATTGGCTCGTAGTTTGGGATACGACTACGCCTGGCAGACAGGAAGTGCATAGCGGTATTCACCGCGATACGGTGTAGCCAGGTTGAGAACTGGCTCTCACCTCGAAATGAGGCGATCCCACGATAGGCCTTGATGAAGGTTTCCTGCGACACATCTTCGACATCCTGTGAAGACTTGATATAGCGAGAGATCACATGAGCGATCTTGCGCTGGTGTCTTACCACGAGCATGTCAAAGGTATGACGGTCCCCCTTTTGGGCTCTCTTGACCAGATCGAAATCAGTGTCGATTTTGTTTACTCTGCTCGGATTAGAATGTGTGGCGATAGCTAACTGTAGCTACTCACTACGGCAAAAGCATAGCTTAAATGCCTCGGATATACTAACCGATCTGATCAATCCTTATGCTAACAATTTGCGATATGGAGCCTCCATTATTGAGTCGCCCAACGACCAGACTGGTCATCACTTGAGAGGAGTCGCGCAGCCAATCCCTGGCATCACTTGGTGACTAAATCATCCGAAAAAGTTCAGTTTTTTTATGATTGATTGATGTCATCGGTGAATAAGCGGCTCAACCTTACCCCTAGCCCCTCCACTATGCGATAATTTCAGCCTTCTCTAGGATCATGCATGATGCAGACACTGTACGACAAACTCTGGCAAGGACACACCGTTCACGAGGAAACCGACAAACCGGATGGAATGGCGCTCATCTATGTCGACCGTCATCTGGTTCATGAAGTCACCAGTCCACAGGCATTTGAGGGTCTAAGGCTCGCTGGACGTAAGCCCTGGCGGTTAGACTCAATCCTCGCGGTGGCAGATCATAATGTTCCCACTACCGAACGTAGCCACGGCATTGCCGACCCGATATCGCGTCTGCAGGTGGATACACTTGACCAGAATTGTGAAGACCTGGGTATCACCGAATTCAAAATGACCGACTCGAGACAGGGTATCGTTCATGTCGTAGGTCCTGAGCAGGGGGCCACGCTACCCGGTATGACGGTGGTATGCGGTGACTCCCATACCAGCACTCATGGAGCATTTGCATGCCTTGCATTCGGCATCGGCACCTCCGAGGTGGAGCATGCCCTTGCGACCCAGTGCCTCCTCTTGAAGAAAGCGAAGGCCATGCAAATTCTAGTTGAGGGCAGTCTCGGAACTGGAGTCACCGCTAAGGATATTGCACTCGCGATCATCGGCAAGATCGGTACCGCGGGTGGGAATGGTTATGCCATTGAGTTTGCGGGTAATGCTATCCGGGCGCTCTCTATGGAGGCGAGGATGACCCTTTGTAATATGGCGATTGAAGGGGGGGCACGTGCCGGAATGATTGCGGTCGATGACACCACCATCGATTACATTCGGGGACGTCCTTTTGCGCCGAGGGGTGATTTATGGGAGAGGGCAACTACTTACTGGCGAACTCTTAAGAGTGACGAGGGGGCCACCTTTGATCGTGTGGTAACCCTTGCTGCAGATCAAATTAAGCCGCAGGTCACCTGGGGGACTTCTCCCGAGATGGTGACGACGATTGATGGGAGGGTGCCAGATCCGGCTCAGGTCGATGATGCGGTGAAGCGTCATGATATGGAGAATGCGCTCAAGTACATGGGACTCACTGCGAATATGCCGATTAATGAAATCTATCTGGATAAGATATTCATCGGTTCCTGCACCAATTCTCGTATTGAAGACTTGCGAGCGGCTGCTGAAGTGGTTAAAGGTCGGCATATCGCTGCAAATATTAAGCTCGCAATGGTGGTTCCGGGCTCGGGATTGGTGAAGCGTCAGGCCGAGGAGGAGGGTCTTGACAGGGCATTTAAAGATGCGGGTTTCGAGTGGCGAGAGCCGGGATGCTCGATGTGTCTTGCGATGAATGATGACCGGCTTTCGGCGGGAGAGCGTTGCGCTTCAACCTCTAACCGTAACTTTGAGGGGCGGCAGGGACCGGGTGGGCGCACCCACTTGGTGAGCCCAGCGATGGCGGCTGCGGCCGCAGTGGCCGGACATTTTGTGGATGTACGAGAGATATATTAGGCTGTAAAATAAGGCTTTAGTTTATCTTCTTAATGAAGGGGGTATTATGAAAAAATTACCGGTGCTGATCTTACTGATTGCTACCTTTTGTTTGTCTGCCTGCAATACCTTCCAAGGTATCGGCAGAGACCTGCAGAGGAGTGGCGAGGTGATTGAGAGAACTGCAAAATAACTTCCGAGTGGAAAAATTTCATTCCTTCAGGGGGTTGATTGCACCACTGGATCGGGCCAATATTGATACCGATGCCATTATCCCTAAGCAATTTCTAAAGTCCATTAAGCGTTCCGGTTTTGGTCAGAATCTATTCGACGAGTGGCGCTACCGTGATCATGGTGAGCCCGGGATGGATGCCTCAGAACGCATACTCAACCCCGATTTTATCCTTAACCAGGCTCGCTATCGCGGTGCGCAAATACTACTCACACGTGCAAACTTTGGATGTGGCTCGAGCAGGGAGCATGCACCATGGGCATTACAGGATTATGGCTTTCGGGTGGTCATTGCCCCCAGTTTTGCCGATATTTTCTTCAGCAACTGTTTTAAGATCGGACTACTGCCGATCGTGCTCGGTACAAGCTCTATCGACCGGATATTCGACGAGGTCGACTCGGCAGAGGGCTACTCTTTGACCGTCAATCTAGAGGGTCAGACTGTAACAACTCCCAGTGGTGAGGTCTGCATCTTCGATATTGATTCATTTCGTAAGGATTGCTTATTGAATGGTCTGGATGAGATCGGCTTAACCTTGCAGCATACCGATAAGATCATTGCATTCGAGCAGAAGAGGCGCATGGAACAGCCGTGGTTATTTAAGTAAACATTATTTCTAATACTCAAAAAATTCTATGAAGATCGCAGTCCTGGCCGGTGACGGTATCGGCCCTGAAATTGTCGCCCAAGCTGTACGCGTGATGGAGGTATTGAGGGGTGACGGTTTAAAGCTCGAAATGGAATCTGGCCTGATGGGGGGGTGTGCAGTAGACGCAACCGGTGAGCCATTTCCGGAGGCTACGCGTAGTCTAGCTAAGGATGCAGATGCGATCTTACTCGGTGCTGTTGGCGGCCCTCAGTATGACTCTCTGCCACGCCCACAGAGGCCGGAGCGTGGGCTCCTCGATATCCGTAAATCTCTAAACCTATTTGCCAATCTGCGGCCGGCGGTCCTCTACCCAGAGCTTGCCAATGCATCCACTCTAAAGCCTGAGGTGGTTGCAGGCCTGGATATACTGATTGTGCGTGAATTAACCGGAGATATTTACTTCGGTGAGCCGCGGGGTATCGAGGTGAGGGAGGGCCAGCGTGTCGGTTTCAATACCATGATTTATAGTGAATCAGAGATACGCAGGATCGCGCATATCGCCTTCCAGGCTGCACAGAAGAGGGATCGTAAGCTGTGTTCAGTGGATAAGATGAACGTCCTCGAGTGTACTCAGCTATGGCGTGAGGTAGTGATCGAGACTTCCTCTGAGTACCCCGACGTGGAACTGACTCATATGCTGGTCGATAATGCTGCGATGCAGTTGGTACGGAATCCTAGACAGTTTGATGTGATGGTGACGGGAAATATATTCGGGGATATCTTATCCGATGAAGCTTCAATGCTGACAGGCTCTATCGGCATGCTGCCATCGGCATCTCTGGATGAAAATAATAAAGGTTTATACGAGCCAATACACGGATCAGCACCGGATATCGCTGGCAAGGATGTGGCCAATCCACTGGCGACGATACTGTCATTGGCGATGATGATGAGATATACATTCAGTCAGGAGTCTGTGTCTGAGCGTATTGAAATGGCAGTTAAAAAAGTGCTGTCTCAGGGGTATCGGACCAGCGATATTTATGAATCTGGAATGAGAAGGGTTGGTACCGCTGGGATGGGTGATGCGGTACTTGCAAATTTATAGATAGTTAAGAGAGACGATCAGATGAAACGAGTGGGATTTGTTGGCTGGCGTGGGATGGTGGGCTCAGTGCTGATGCAGAGGATGCGCGAGGAGAATGATTTTGCGCTGGTGGAGCCTGTATTTTTTACGACTTCTCAAAAGGGCGGACAGGGCCCTGATATCGGCAGAGAGACCCCCCCTCTGAAGGATGCATACAATATCGACGAGCTGAAGTTGATGGATGTCATCATCTCCTGTCAGGGTGGAGACTACACCACAGCGGTATTTGACAAGCTTCGTCAGTCTGGGTGGAAGGGATACTGGATCGATGCGGCCTCGACACTGCGTATGGTGAAGGATGCAGTCATCATACTAGACCCGATCAATCTGCCCGTGATCGAGCAGTCTTTGCATGACGGGGGAAAAAATTATATCGGTGGAAACTGTACCGTGAGTCTGATGCTGATGGCGATGGGGGGGCTATTCGAGGAGGACTTGGTTGAGTGGATGAGCGCCATGACCTACCAGGCCGCTTCCGGTGCAGGTGCACAGAATATGCGTGAGTTGCTGCAGCAGATGGGCGAGGCTCATCGGGTTGCTAAGAGCATGCTGGATGACCCCGCCGCGAGCATACTCGATATCGATCGAGAGGTTGCTGGGACGTTACGTGATGATAGCTTCCCCACGGCAAATTTTGGAGTGCCATTGGCAGGGAGCTTGATCCCTTGGATAGACCGTGATCTTGGCAATGGACAGACACGCGAGGAGTGGAAGGGCCAGTCTGAAACCAATAAGATCCTTGGACGTAGTGACCAGGTAATTCCGGTCGACGGTATCTGCGTTCGTGTCGGGGCCATGCGTTGCCATAGCCAGGCACTGACCATCAAGCTGAAGAAGGATGTTCCATTGGATGAGGTTGAGGATATTCTTGCTGCAGCCAATAGCTGGGTCAGGGTGGTCCCAAATGATCGCGAGAATACATTAAAAGAATTGACCCCCGCTGCGGTCACGGGGACGCTTAATATCCCGGTCGGGAGGTTACGCAAGCTGACAATGGGTGATCAGTATCTGTCGGCATTTACGGTTGGTGATCAGTTATTATGGGGTGCAGCTGAACCACTGCGTAGGATGCTGAGAATTCTGGTGCAGGCCTGACCCTTTTTCTTTACTGAAGTATTCAGCAGGCTGGCCTCATCGTGGTCCAGATTTACGGACTGACTGATCAGTCAGAGGTCAATTAGTTGAACATTTTAGTTAAGAAATGATTGAGTTGAGACACGGGATCAGAGAAGGGCCGAACTTGATTCGATAACTACATGATGTTATTCTATTTCTTCTTAAAAAATACTTGAACGGCTTGTTGTGTCCAAATCATTTATTAAAGTAGGTCTGATCTTAGTAGTGCTGATGTCTCCATGGTCTGTGCAGGCGGCGGGTCTGGGGAAGCTGACGGTGAACTCTTCTCTGGGGCAGCCTTTCAAGGCAGAGATTGATCTGATAGCACTCAAGAAGGAGGATATCCCTTCGCTATCGGCTCGTCTCGCCCCACGTGATGCCTTTCGCAAGGCGGATGTCGATTATGCGCCATTCTTTTCTACGTTCGCGGTCAGTGTAGAAGCCCGTTCAGACGGACAGCCCTACATCAAGATCGTCTCCTCACAGCCTGTTATAGAACCCTTTCTCAGTATGCTGATCGAGTTGAATTGGTCATCAGGGCGTTTGTTGAGAGAGTATACCGTGCTGCTGGATCTGCCAGAGACGGATCGGCCTCAACCGGCATTGCCCACGACTCAGTTTGTCCCACCTATTCAGGTTGCACCAACTGAACCACCCTCTTTGGAATCAGAACTGAACATCGTTGAGAAGCCAGACTCTCCAACTCAAAACTTTATCAATGACAGAAAGACCCCACTACAGAAACCAATACAGCGGAAGCTAGCGCCCCAAAAGGCAGTATCACAGAAAGCCACACCAGCTGATTTAGAGGGTGTTGCTAACTATGGTCGGGTTAAGAGTGGAGACACCTTAATCAGGATCGCAAGACAGGTTGCTCCAGATGGAGTCAATCTCAACCAGATGCTGATCGCTTTGCATCGTGCAAACCGCGACGCCTTTTCCGGCAATAATATCAACCGACTGAAGGCAGGCTCCATCCTAAGGGCACCTGAGGGGAGCGATATTGCCAGTATCTCGTCCACAGAAGCGGCAAGAGAGGTCAGGGCGCAGATATCTGATTGGAATGCGTATCGTCAGAAACTCGCATCTGCGAGTGGTGCGGCGACTGCAACAGGTGGGCCCAAGCAAACGGCGAGTGGTAAGATTACGACCAAGGTTGAGGATAGCTCAACGAAGCTCAGGGAGCCTTCTAAAGAGGTGCTGAAGCTCTCCAAGGGTGAACAGATTGGTGCAGGGGGTAAGGGCTCATCGCAGGAGCGTATCCACGCGATGGAGGAAGAGGTCACTGCGAAGAATAAGGCATTAAATGAAGCCGGTCAGAGGATTGGCCTTCTGGAGAAGAATGTCGGTGAGATGCAGAAGCTGCTGGAATTAAAATCCAGCACCATGGGGGACGCTCAGAGGCGAGCTGAAAACCTTAAACCTAATAATGCCCCTAATTCAGCGCCGACCGGAGCACCCCAGGCTGCTGTATCGACCACTCCCGCAGAGACGGATGGGGGGGCTTTGGTCACTCCCGCAAGTGATGCGTCTGCAGAAGGTTCGAGCAAGCCTCGCGAGGAGATTAAGGCTGCATCTGCTGCTATCCCGGCTTCAGTATCGCCATCACTGGTGGACGAGCTCTTACAGAATATCGAGTATGTGGGAGGGGCGGTTGCACTGCTGCTGACACTGATTATTGCTGGCTCAATGATGGGTCGTAAAAAGGTGGAGCCAGCGGGTTCAGATGTGATTGAGGTGACTCAATTGGCAGAGACTTCCTCCGTTGAAGAGCCCTTTCAGCCGATCGAACCCACCCCCCTTGTGGTGGTATCAGATAAGCCCATCCCCGATTCTCCCCGGGGATTAACTAAATCAAGAAAGAATGCTCCCGCGGACCTTAAGATAGAGGATGACATCTCTATTTTGCCGAGCCAAGCCACTGAAGGCGCTCCATTAATCATTCCTGATGAGGGTCCAGATCAGGCCATGGTCTTCGATCTTAATGCACCACTTGCGACGGCCGCTTTGGATGTGCGACCGACTGAGGATTCGGCGGCATTTAGCATTGATTTTCCGGTTACATCCGAACCTGAGCCTGAGTCGGCATCTGAACCACAATCAAAGAACGATACCGCCTCTGAACCGGTACTGGATCTTGCTCCCTCATCGGACCCCGGTCTTGCAGATATTAATCTCAATATGGGTGAGTGGGCGGTTCCAACTGGAACGGATCCGGTATCTACGGAGAGTGCTCACTGGCATGATATTGCGACCAAGATTGATTTGGCGAGGGCCTATCAAGAGATGGGTGACAATGATGGGGCCAGAGAGATTCTTGAGGAGGTTCTGCGTGAGGGAGATGCACAGCAGCAGGAGAGTGCGAGAGCAATGATGTCGAATGTGTAGTGCTGATCTCTCTCTGAGCTTTGGAACTGGAGACGAGTTAGAGACTCATTAGAAGTACTGACCCACTACTCTACCGAGCTCCTTATGCTCACTAATGCGATACTTTCTGTATCAATCCCATCATCCATGCATCAGATCCACTCAATCCAATCCCAGTTTGAATTTACACTGACAGAACAGATCCTGTGAGAATTGCACTGGTTCTGGAGTACGATGGAAGTGGTTTTTGTGGTTGGCAGAGCCAGCCATCAGGCAGGTCAGTTCAGGATGCGCTCGAGGGTGCATTATCAAAAATTGCGGGTAGTGATATCCGAGTCATCACAGCAGGACGGACCGATACCGGCGTTCATGCACTGTATCAGGTGGTGCACTTTGACTCGCCGGTAGATCGTCCTAAAAATGCTTGGGTGCGGGGAGTGAATGCATTACTTCCTGATAGTATTTCAGTGCTCTCTGCGTCTGAAGTGCCGGATGAATTTCATGCTCGGTATAGCGCGAGCGAGCGTTGCTACCTCTACTTGCTGATGAACCATCCTGTTCGACCGGGTCTTCATCATGGCAAGGTCGGTTGGTTTCACCAGCCTCTTGATCTAGAAAGGATGCAATCAGCGGCACAGATGTTGTTGGGTGAGCATGACTTCAGCGCCTTCCGCGCAGCAGAGTGCCAGGCCAAGTCACCGGTACGCAATCTGATTAAGTTGGAGATCACGAGGCAGTCTGACATGATTGCATTCGAGTTACGTGCGAATGGTTTTCTGCATCATATGGTACGCAATATCGTGGGATGCCTCGTCTATATCGGCAAGGGTAAATACCCGGCAGAATGGATGAAAGCAGTTCTGGAGGGTTGTGACCGGACCCGTGCAGCACCGACCTTTCCTGCAACCGGGCTCTATTTAGCAGGGGTCAACTACGATTCAAAGTGGAGCATCCCTGGATTTATAGAGCCCCCTATCGAGGCCCTATTACCTCGTTCGCAGTTGCGTCAGGGAAGATTTAGTCAGAGCTAACAGGAATCATGCTTTCAAATTGTTTTCAACAGAATTGCACTGAACTATGCCGACCCGAATAAAGATCTGTGGCATTACCCGTATCGAGGATGCTCTGGCCGCAACAAGGTTAGGAGCGGATGCGATTGGGTTTATATTCTGGCGGAAGAGCGCTCGATTCATTAGCCCCGCCAAGGCGCGTGAGATTGTAGATCGACTACCGCCATTCGTGAGTTCGGTTGGGGTGTATGTGGACCCAGAGGAGAGTTGGGTAGAGGAGAGTTCCACTATCGCAAGACTGAGTCTGCTGCAATTTCATGGAGATGAGTCACCTGAATTTTGCGACCGATTCTCACTTCCCTATATTAAGGCCATACGAGTCAGGGATGGGGTGGATTTGCTACAATATGAAGATCGGTACTCCAGCGCAAGAGGGTTGTTGCTGGATACCTACACCGAGGGTATGCCCGGCGGGACAGGGGACACCTTCAACTGGGACTTAATTCCACAAGGTATGACGGTACCATTGATTCTGTCGGGTGGGCTTCATCCGGGTAATGTATCGATGGCGATCAAGAGAGTACATCCTTGGGCGGTGGATGTCTCGAGTGGGGTAGAGTCTGACAAGGGTATTAAGGACGCGGAGAAGATTGCCGCTTTCATGCGAGGAGTTCGACATAGTGAAAGTTTATGACCTTCCTGATAAGCGTGGCCACTTTGGTCCCTATGGGGGCATTTTTGTAGCTGAAACATTGATCGCGGCTCTTGAGGAACTGCGCATCCAGTATGAACACTATCGCGATGACCCTGACTTTCAGGCGGAGTTCGCCTACGAGTTGAAGCATTACGTGGGTCGGCCCAGTCCGATTTATCATGCGAAGCGGTGGTCGACAATTCTGGGAGGGGCTCAGATTCTTCTAAAGCGTGAAGACCTGAATCATACAGGCGCTCACAAGATCAATAACACCATCGGACAAGCGCTACTGGCTAAGCGTATGGGTAAGCAGCGCGTGATCGCCGAGACTGGAGCAGGTCAGCACGGGGTCGCCAGCGCCACGGTGGCCGCTCGCTACGGGATGGAGTGCGTGGTCTATATGGGCTCTGAGGATGTAAAGCGTCAGGCCAGTAATGTCTACCGGATGAAGTTATTAGGTGCAACGGTCGTTCCTGTTGAATCGGGTTCGCGAACACTGAAGGATGCTCTCAATGAGGCGATGCGTGACTGGGTGACCCACGTTGAAAATACGTTTTACATCATTGGAACGGTGGCCGGTCCTCACCCCTATCCGATGATGGTCCGTGACTTTCAGACCATTATCGGTCGTGAGGCGAAGGTTCAGATGCAAGAAGAGTACGGCCGTCAGCCGGATGCACTGATCGCCTGTGTGGGTGGTGGATCGAATGCGATCGGTCTGTTCTATCCGTATATCGATGATACCGGTGTTCGCATGATCGGGGTGGAGGCGGCAGGTCATGGGATCGAGAGTGGCCAGCACGCGGCTACCCTAATGACCGGTAGGCCGGGTGTGCTTCATGGCAATCGAACCTACCTGATACAGGATGATGATGGACAGATCATCGAGACTCACTCCATCTCTGCAGGTCTCGACTACCCCGGGGTGGGGCCTGAACATGCCTGGCTCAAGGATAATAATCGCGCGGAGTATGTAGGGGTCACCGACTCCGAGGCGCTGGATGCATTCCACGCGCTCTGCCGTTATGAGGGCATTATGCCGGCTCTGGAATCAAGCCACGCACTGGCCTATGCGGCCAAACTTGCACCGACCCTGGCTAAGGATCAGTTGCTGCTAGTGAACCTATCCGGTCGTGGTGACAAGGATATGGCCACTGTGACCCAGGCCTCTGGCCTGACACTCTGAGCTAGGACGAGATAACCATGTCCCGTATCGAGACCGTATTTGCGAGCCTTCGCAAGCAACATAAAAAAGCGCTCATCCCATTCATTACCGCCGGTGATCCAGATCCGACGATGACGGTCCCTCTGATGCATGAACTGGTGAAGGTCGGTGCTGATATCATCGAGCTTGGGGTACCATTCTCTGATCCGATGGCTGATGGACCGACCATACAGAGATCCTCCGAACGAGCCCTGAGGCATCACGTTGGGTTGAAGGATGTATTAACGATGGTGGCCGAATTTAGAAAGAACGATCTGATAACACCGGTCGTCCTGATGGGTTACGCCAACCCGGTCGAAGCCATGGGCCATGAAGTATTCGCTTCCAGGGCGAAAGAGTGCGGAGTGGATGGGGTTCTGACAGTGGACTATCCTCCGGAAGAGTGTGAGGAGTGGGTGAGACATCTTAAGGATCACGGACTGGATGCAATCTTCTTATTATCTCCGACTACCCCTCAGTCTCGAATTGAGAGGGTGGCACAGATGGCACAGGGTTATATCTATTACGTCTCACTAAAAGGCGTGACCGGTTCATCACACCTCGACTTAAATGAGGTCTCCAATAAGCTGAATCTGTTGCGTTCACATATCTCCATTCCGATCGGTGTTGGTTTCGGTATTCGAGATGGTGAGACGGCCAAGGCTGTTGCAGAGCTTGCGGACGCGGTGGTGGTGGGTAGCCGCATCATCGAGGAGATTGAGAGCTCATCCAAATCTCAGTTAATGGAGAATGTAACTCGTTTGGTAAAGAGCCTACGAAGCGCCATCGATGAAGTTGTAGTCAAGCATTAGCCGCTGAGAATAAATTCTCAGCGGATCTCGTTGCTGGTAAAATTACGGTGATTGCAGGCTCTATGTACAGCCAGCAGATTACGCTACGAGACCGGGGTGATGAGTTTAGTTGTTCACTCGCCATTCCTTACTCGTATGAGACCTGTTCATCGGTTCCTTGAATATTAAAAAGACTTATGAGCTGGTTCCAGAAACTCCTCCCCCCAAAGATTAAGCGCAAAGAAAGCGGCGACAAGAAGGTCGTACCAGAAGGACTGTGGAGCAAATGCGCTTCCTGTGAATCGGTATTGTATTACTCCGACCTGGGAAATAACCTTAATGTCTGCCCCAAGTGTAGCCATCACAACCGCATCTCTGCCAGAGTACGGTTGGACTTATTATTAGATCCGGAGGCTCGGTACGAGATCGGTGCAGAAGTCCTGCCGATAGACCCTCTTAAATTTAAAGATAGTAAGCGGTATAGCGATCGTTTGTCTCAGGCAAAGATAGATACCAGTGAGGATGACTCTCTGGTGGTCATGCAAGGGAGTGTCATGACGGTTCCCTTGGTTGTGGCTGCATTCGAGTTTGGTTTTATGGGCGGATCGATGGGTTCAGTGGTGGGTGAGCGTTTTGCACGTGGGGTGCAGGTCTGTGTCGAGCAGAGATTACCCTTTGTATGTTTCACCGCCAGTGGTGGTGCTCGGATGCAGGAGGGTCTGTTGTCTCTGATGCAGATGGCGAAGACGACTGCCGCACTGACTCAACTCAGTCAGGAAAGGATTCCCTTCATCTCGGTACTTACAGATCCGACCATGGGCGGCGTATCCGCGAGCTTTGCCTTTATCGGTGATGTGGTCATCGCTGAGCCGGGTGCACTGATCGGTTTCGCTGGACCGAGAGTGATTGAACAGACTGTGCGGCAAACTCTACCAGAAGGTTTTCAGCGTGCTGAATTTCTGCTTGATCATGGGGCGATAGACATGATTGTGGACCGCAGAAAAATGCGAGAAAAGCTCGCCAATCTTTGCACGCTTCTGATGAAGGCACCTGCCCCTATATCTTGATCTGGGTCTGATCTTGGCCTAATGATTAGGGGTGTAGGGTCCTTGAGTTGAAGCTCAATCTTGTAATGGATCTCTTCTTCTTCAATTGAGATTTCATCAAAATACCCTGATCATGCAATTCCCCCTAAGTAATAAGAATCATCCATCCTTTCCCACTTAGCTGACAGACTCTGGATGCTCGAATCTAATTTAGCGATTAGAACTCTGACTGAATGGTTGAGCTATCTAGAACGACTCCACCCGATCACGATCGAGATGGGTCTGGACCGGGTTGAGCAGATCAAGGATAGACTTGGGCTCGTCCCCACCATTCCCATCATCACGGTCGGGGGTACGAATGGTAAAGGGTCAACATGTGCCATGCTGGAGTCGATTCTGAGTTGTGCAGGATACCGGGTCGGATGCTACACCTCTCCACACCTGTTGCGTTATAACGAACGGGTCCGGATAAGTCGGTATGAAGCGAGTGATGAAGACCTCTGTAAGGCCTTTGAAGAGATCGAATCGGCGAGAGTGGGGAGTGGCATTTCATTAACTTACTTTGAGTTTGGAACGCTGGCCGCGATGCAGTTATTTAGTCAGTCTGGGGTGGATGTTGCGATCCTGGAGGTGGGACTGGGGGGGAGGTTAGATGCGGTAAATATCTTTGAGCCGGATTGTTCGGTACTGACCAGCATTGATCTTGATCATATGGATTATCTGGGGAGTACGCGTGAAGAGATTGGATTTGAAAAAGCCGGGATCTTTAGGAGCGGCAAGATAGCAATCTGTTCTGAGGCAGAAATGCCCACCTCCGTTCGCCGTCAAGCAGACTTGATCGGTGCTCATTTGATGCATATTGATTCTGACTTTGGTTATTCCGTCCAAGATAATCAATGGAGTTACTGGGGGCCTGGAGGCAAGCGTTATGCGCTCCCTCACCCTGCACTGAGGGGCTCATATCAATTGCGTAATGCCTCTACCTGTCTCGCTGCGCTGGATGCGGTGAAGGATAGGCTGCCGGTGAATATGGGTGATATCCGTCAGGGTCTGTTGCAAGTCGAGCTGCCTGGTCGTTTCCAGATCTTGCCGGGTCTGCCGGTGACAATACTGGACGTGGCCCATAACCCGGCTGCTGCCCGTACGCTCTCGACAAACCTGGGAAGTATGGGTCAATACCACAAGACTTATGCGGTATTCGCTATGCTCAAGGATAAGGATATAGCGGGCGTGGTACGAGCACTCAAGAGCGTGATCGATGTATGGCTGATTGCCGGTATTGATGCGCCACGAGGGGCCTCTGCGGATGAACTGAGGCAGGTGTTAGAGAGTGAGAATGTTATCGAGGAAGAGTCAATTAATAACTTCCCTGGTATCGATTCGGCCTATGCATATGCCTGTGAGAGAGCCAGTGGAAATGATAGAATCTGCGTATTCGGATCGTTCTACACCGTGAGTGGAGTATTGCGATACCGAGATATGGTTAAGCATCGTCAGCAGTAAAGAGGCAGACTCAGATGGCAAGAACCGATAGCGAAGCAGAGATTCAATTAAGGAAGCGTGCCAGAAGGCGACTGGTCGGGGCGATTGCACTGGTGATCGTGTCGGTTGTGATTCTGCCGATGGTGCTCGATAACGAACCGAAAAGGGCGGTCCATGAGATTGATATCCAGATCCCCTCGGAGAGTGCTGTAGCCGAGTTTATGCCTAAGACAGTTCCAGAGCTTGAGCCGCTAGCGATGGCGGAGCTTCCGAGTAGAGAATTAGTTGAAGATCCAAGGCCCGAAACACCTAAAACCGAGCCGGTAGACCAGGCGAAGTCACTATTGCCCACTCCTCAAGTAATACCGAAAACCGCACAACCTCCCGAAAAGTTAATAGAGAAACCGGCTGAGAGTAAACCCATCCCCAAGGCCGAAAAAAAGCCCTCCTCTGTGAACACGTTTGTGGTGCAGCTGGGAGCTTTCTCAGACCCTCTCAAAGCTAAACAGCAGCAGCAAAATCTCACAACGAATGGGATCAATACCTATACCGAAAACATCAAGACCGAGAAGGGTGAAGTTGTCCGGGTACGGATCGGTCCCTTCTCAGTTCGGAGTGAGGCTGAGGAGATGCGTAACCGGTTAAAGGGGTTGGGGATTAATGGGGTAGTGACGGCACCATAACCCGCCCTAATGGAATAGGATGTATCGAAATGAGGATGACCGAACGATGGATCTAGTCTACAACGGTAAATTTACGCTTACTGGCAGATGACGATTTTCGATTACGCTGTTCTGGGTGTTCTACTTGCTTCAGTTCTGCTGAGTGTATTCCGTGGTGCGGTCCGGGAGTTATTATCTCTGGCAGGATGGGTCGTCGCGTTCATGGCCGCAAGATCGCTATCGGTCGATCTTGCGCCGATGATACCTCCCAGTATCGAGGACGAGTCGCTACGCATGTCTGTGGCATTCGTCGCGATATTCTTGACGGTATTAGTGGCGATGGGCCTGATCGCGATGCTGCTATCGGCCTTGATCAAGACGGTGGGGCTGGGATTTATTGATAGGATGTTGGGGTCAGTATTCGGTCTGGCGAGGGGGCTTTTGATTGTATTGCTGGTGGTTCTGTTAGCAGGGATGACCACGCTCCCTCAAGAGCCACTCTGGCAGAAGGCAGTGCTGAGTAAAACACTTGAGAGGGCGGTTGAGTTGACACTGCCTTGGCTCCCTCAGGAGTTATCCAAGCGTATTCATTATGAGAAAAAGAGATGACCCGACAAATGGCAATAATGCAAGACAATTTGCTGGTTAAAATGAGAAGTAAATCCCTTTACATGTTTTTCGTGCAGCATTAATCTGTACGTTCTTTCCGGGAAGTCATCATGTGTGGAATTCTGGGTGTAGTTGCACAATCCCCCGCTAACCAGTTGCTCTATGACGGTTTGCTGGTGCTACAGCATCGCGGTCAAGATGCTGCCGGTATCGTCACGGCACAGGGGAATACATTCCACATGCAAAAGGGTGGTGGACTGGTGAGGGATGTATTCAGAACCCGAAATATGCGTGCATTGGCCGGGAATATGGGTATTGCCCATGTCCGATATCCGACCGCGGGATCGGCTGAATCCACCGCAGAGGCACAGCCCTTTTATGTGAACTCTCCATTTGGCATCGTGCTAGGTCACAACGGTAACCTTACCAACGCGGCACAACTCAATCAGGAGTTATTCCGCGAGGACTTACGTCACGTCAATACCAATTCAGATTCAGAGGTGCTTCTCAACGTGCTGGCTCATGAGTTGCAGAGGAGTACGAAGAACCATCAGCTCGACCCTGCCGCTATCTTCGCCGCTGTTGCGGGTGTCCATCAGCGTTGTCGAGGGGCGTATGCGGTGGTTGCGATGATTGCGGGGTATGGTCTACTGGCCTTTCGCGACCCCTATGGCATCCGCCCTCTGGTATTTGGCTCTGCTGATACCGAGCAAGGGACTGAGTATTTGGTGGCCTCCGAGAGTGTTGCACTCGACACACTCGGTTTCAAGCTGATCCGTGATATTGCACCGGGTGAGGCGGTCTTTATTGATGAGGGCGGAAATTTTTATAGTAAGCAGTGTGCTGCCAACCCGACGCTCAATCCATGCATCTTCGAGTATGTCTACCTGGCCCGTCCCGATTCGGTGATGGATGGGATCTCGGTCTATGAGACTCGGCTGAATATGGGAGAGAGCCTGGCCGATAAGATCACCCAGGATATGCGTCATCTGGATATCGACGTGGTCATTCCAATTCCAGACTCGAGTAGGCCAAGTGCATTGCAGCTTGCCAACCGACTCGGACTTAACTTCCGAGAGGGTTTCGTTAAGAACCGTTATATCGGTCGAACATTCATCATGCCGGGTCAGCAACAACGTCGTAAATCCGTTAGGCAAAAACTCAACGCGATGGGTGTGGAGTTTCGGGGTAAGAATGTGTTGCTGGTGGATGACTCGATCGTGCGAGGAACAACCAGCCGAGAGATTGTACAAATGGCCCAGGAGGCAGGTGCGAATAAGGTATATTTTGCATCGGCAGCGCCACCTGTGAGGTTCCCCAATGTCTATGGGATCGATATGCCAACCCGTCAAGAATTGATTGCAACGGGTCGCAATGATGAGGATATCTGCCGCGAGATCGGTGCGGATCACTTGATTTATCAGGATCTGGAGTCCCTCAAGAGGGACGTATCACGGGCTAATCCAGTGGTGACACGGTATGAGACCTCCTGCTTCGATGGTCAGTACATCACCGGGGATGTGACCGCTGAATACCTGTCCATCATCGAGGCCAGGCGCAATAGTGGGCTGTCATTATCACAAACCGTATCGAGTACTCAGTTAGATTTAAATCTGGTGTCGGTTGACTAGGAAATTTGACAAAAATACCGACCAAGCGTAACTTGTTGATGTGCGCCGATTTGAGATTCAGCTTGCGGGCGCGTTATAAATACAGCTAAAGCGTGGGAGACCCGTTTTAGCAAAGGCTAAGCGGGTTTTTTATTTGGAGGGGATCTCCCATATGTCTGACAATCTGGAACTAGAAACACTGGCCCTGCATACGGGCATTCACCGCAGCCAGTTCAATGAACACTCCGAGGCCCTGTATCTTACCTCGAGCTATGTATTTGATAATGCGGCTCAAGCTGCTGCCAGGTTTTCTGGAGAAGAGCCTGGGAATATCTACTCTCGTTTCACAAATCCCACGGTCACCGCTTTTGAGGAGAGGCTCTCAGCACTAGAGGGGGCTGAGTCCTGTGTTGCAACATCCTCTGGCATGTCTGCAATACTTGCTTGTGTCATGGGACTTCTGTCGTCAGGGGACCACCTGATCGCATCACGCAGCCTATTCGGTGCAACGGTCAATCTATTTAATAATATCCTCAAGCGGTTTGGTGTTGAGACCACATTCGTTTCTGCCACCGATGTTAATGCCTGGCAGGCAGCGGTTAAGCCGAATACGAAGCTCTTATTTATAGAGACTCCATCGAATCCGCTCACAGAGATTTCAGATATCGCGGCACTGTCCGTAGTTGCGAAGAAGGCCGGTGCATGGCTTGCGGTGGATAACTGCTTCTGCTCACCGATCCTGCAAAGGCCGCTTGAGTTGGGTGCAGACCTTGTGATCCACTCCGCAACCAAGTATCTCGATGGACAGGGTCGGGTGCTGGGGGGGGCTGTTCTGGGTAATCGGGAGTTGATCATGGAGAAGGGGGTCCATGGATTCCTACGCACTGCCGGTCCGACCTTGAGTGCATTCAATGCATGGGTAATCCTGAAGGGGATGGAGACCCTCAAGATTCGGATGGAGGCTCACTCTGCCAATGCTCTAGAGATTGCTCAATGGCTCGAGAAGCAGCCCAGTATAGAACGGGTTTATTATCCCGGTCTGGCCTCTCACCCACAGCATGACCTTGCTCGTCAGCAGCAGAAGACGGGGGGGGGTATCGTCTCATTTGAAATGAAGGGCGGGAGGGAGGCCGCTTGGAGGGTGATCGATGCAACCAAGTTGATCTCGATCACGGCCAATCTGGGGGATACCAAGAGCACACTCACCCATCCTGCCACCACGACTCATGCACGTATCACTCAGGAGGCGAGGGATGCTGCTGGTATTCGTGAGGGGTTATTACGGATTGCTGTGGGGTTGGAAGCGACTCAGGATATTAAGACAGACCTAAAAAGAGGGCTTTAGGGCTGCTCTTGAGATTCACAGGCTATAAAGAGAACCATCAGCGACTGAATCCCCCGTTGCAACCCCATCCCGCTCTAAATTACGACTGCCTTCTTGATCACGACATCCTCAACCGGCACATTCTGGTGTCCGTGCTTGCTGGTGGTTTTGACTTTCTTGATTGTATCGACCACGTCCTGACCCTCGACCACCTTCCCAAATACGCAGTAGCCGAAACCTTGTGAGGTCGATGAGGTGTAGTTAAGGAAGTCGTTATTGGCGATATTAATAAAGAATTGCGCGGATGCAGAGTGCACGTCCGAGGTTCGGGCCATTGCGACGGTATAGGCATCATTCTTGAGCCCATTAGCAGCCTCATTCTGGATGGAGGGGAGAGTTGTCTTCTGCTCCATATTCGCTTCAAAACCACCCCCCTGGATCATGAAGTCATTAATCACCCGGTGGAATATAGTTCCATCGTAGTGTCCATTATTCACATAATCGATGAAATTCTGGGTAGTGATGGGCGCTTTCTCGGTATCGAGCTCGAGCGTAATGTCACCGTAATTGGTTTCTAGCTTGATCATGTTCATCCTTATTTTGTAATTTGCCCAGCTGCAGGCGCTGGATCGGTTGCTAAGAGAAGTCTAACGTCTTCGATGATGATGGGTGTCTTGGGAACATCTCCGGGGAAGGGTCCACCGGCGCCGGTTGGAGTGGCTGCGATCTTGTTGATGACATCCCATCCATCGATGACCTTGCCAAATACGGTATATCCATAGCCCCGATCATTGGGCGCCGTATAGTTCAGGAAGGCATTATCAGACACATTGATGAAGAACTGAGCCGTGGCTGAATTCGGGTCTGAGGTCCGTGCCATCGCAACGGTCCCGATATGATTCTTCAGTCCATTTGAGGACTCAATCTGAATGGGTCCCCTGGTCGGTTTCTGCCGGTATGACTGGTCAAAACCACCTCCTTGGATCATGAATCCAGGGATCACTCGGTGGAAGATAGTCGACTTGTAGTGACCCTCTTTCACGTACAGCAGAAAATTCTCAACGCTCTTGGGGGCCTTGTCCGGACTGAGCTCCAGAAGGATACTGCCCAGATTGGTCTTGATCTCGACTTGAGGGCCGGCGGCGAAGGCAGAGAGACTAAACAGGCATGAAAGCCCGATAGTCAGTTGTTTCAAAAGATGCATGATGGGTCCTATTACAGAAATTAAAGAGAGTGATACAGAAGAACTTAATTAAGCGGCGCCTTCATAAATAATCTTCCAGCGGCCGTTCTTTTCCTTCATCCAGTATTGACGTTTTTTCATCTTGTTGGAGAGATTGCTGCTGGAGTAATCCTGATCAAAGCTGACCACGATCAGATCATCTCGACCAGGGTAGAGGAGCATCCCGACATTGCTGACATCCACCTTGATCCAACTCTTACCGAGATTCACCTGGCGTTTGTGGCTTGACCACTTGGCTAGATCCTGTCCGCCGCTGTCGAAATCGCGCCCATAGTGTGCGAGATAGCTATCAGTGTTCCGGCTCTCCCAATCACGGCGCCAGTTTTCTAGATGTGGGGCAAGCTCATTCCTCTGTGCAATCACTTCATCAGCGCTTGACCACTCGACCTTATCGCTGATGATGATGGGTGTGATGCCGACCTGGAGGGTATTTGCCACAGCATCCAGATCCTGATTTGCCAGTACGACGCATCCATCACTGGCCCTGGGAGGGCGGCTGTACGTGTCTGATGGGGTTCCATGCAACCAGATGCCAAATCCGCTACGGCCATGACGCTTATCCCACTCATTGGGATAGTTAATGGGGAATGCTCCACTTCCGTAAAAATCGGTCAGCTTTGCACGTGGTAGGTTGGCCGTAATGAAGTAAACCCCGACAGGGGTCTTTTGGTCGCCCTCTTTCAGCTTCTGTGAGCCATTTTTACCGCTGCTGACGTAGTAATCAGCAAGGTAGTGGGCCTTACCTTGAATATTTTGGTAGATATAGAGACGTGATTTATCGGTATCAGCGACCACCGCATACTGCTGATCACGAGGCATCTGTAGGAGATACTTCGGTACCATGTCACGTGACACTGGCTCTTGGTGGCTCTGCAGCCTGACTCTCGCCTCTGCGCGAAGGTCAGCAATACGTTCCGGTGCCCCCCCTGCTGCGCCCCCGATATCACTGATCGGTCTGGATCGAGCTAGGAGCAAGTCTCCACGGACAAGATGGGCAAGTCTAAAATTCGGATTGGTCTTGAGAACGTGATCAATCCCTTTTAAGGCTGAATCGATCTGGTGGTCACTGATCTCGTGTAGGCTCTTCACGAGCCTGCTCTCAGGGCCGGCAATAGCCATCTCTGGTGATGCCGCAGCAGCGCCCATGGAGGTGATGAATAATGCCCCCGCTAGGATGACTACATTCAGGTGTCGCTGCTCAGTGCTAATCTTATCTCGCGTCATTGACCTACTTGCTCTTTCTGAATGACCCATTTATCTCCAGCCTTAGTGAGCACCAGTGTCTTGAGGGTATTATTTTTGAGTGAGTCAGATTGATACATCTGCTTAAAACTGATCTTGGCATGGCTTGAATCGATGATAGTAACCTTTTGATTAGAGATAGATACCAGGATGGACTTTGGTTTTTCAATGCGCTCATGTCTGCTCTTCTCCCAAGCGGCACGTGCTGCCCCGCCCGGGGTCTGGAAGTCTTTTGAATAAAAACTCAAATAAGTGGTCACGTCTTTTGTAGACCATGACTTAGCCCAATCGTTCACGGTCTTGATAATATCTTCGTGAGGGCCTGATCCAGTAGCGGTCTTTGCGGGTAATTCTTCCACCGCAGTGAGTTTTTCTGGAGAAGGTTTCTCTACAGCGGCCTCGGCCACCTTCTCAGCCGCTTTTGCGGGTGGGGTGCCGGCCGATTTAGCGGCTGCAATCTTGACGCCCTTGGATCCGTCTGTGAAGAGGTCTTTGATTAAGGATAGCTTGGTCTGTGCAGCGGCATTACTCTTATCCAGTTGGAGTGCCTTGTCATAGGCCTGACTTGCCATTTTTGCGTAGATATCGCCCAGGTTCTCATGCGCGGTCGAGTAGCTGGGGTGTGTCCGTATCGCTCTCTCCAGTGCATCCTTAGCTTTTTCATACTGACCCTGGCTCGCGTAGAGAACCGCAAGATTGTTGTAGGGTTCTGGCAGGTTGGGATGGTCTGCTGCCAATGAAGAGAATATCCGGATGGCTTCAGGTATTTTGTTCTGCTCGGTGAGTATCAACCCCTTCTGAAAGAGCATCTGGGCATCCTTCGGCTTACTAGTAAGGTAGGCCTCCACTCTTTGTAGTGCTTGGGGCAGGTTCCCCTGCCGGTATAACTTGATAATTTCCTGACTTTCATCGGCATATGCAAGTGGGCTCACCACGAGTAACAGCGCGGCTGCGCAAGCCACCACAGGTGCAAGAGCCTGGTGAAAGGTTGATATTTTCATTGTGCTATACTTCTCCCGCTTTTGATTAGGTAATCCCAGAATTAGGTAATTCCAGAATAGAGTGGATTCTACCAAGAAGCCCGTCCAGTTAACAGTCTAGTTCAATGCTCAAGATCTATAATTCCCTTACTCGGTCAAAGCAAGATTTTGTCCCGCTGATCCCGGGAAAGGTCGGTCTCTACGTCTGCGGCATGACGGTATACGATTATTGCCATCTCGGCCACGCTCGAGTGATGGTGGTATTCGATATGGTCGTGAGGTGGTTGCAGGTGGGTGGTCTTGATGTGAACTATGTTCGCAATATCACCGATATCGATGACAAGATAATCAAGCGTTCTCAAGAAAACAAGGAGCCGATAGAGGCACTGACAGATCGTTTCATTCGGGCGATGGATGAGGATGCAGCCTCACTCGGTGTGATTCCTCCGGCTCACGAACCACGTGCCACCCGTTACGTGGAGAGCATGGTCTCGATGATTCAGACTTTGGTAGAGAAGGGTATCGCGTACCCCGCCAGTAATGGTGATGTTTACTATGCCGTCCATAAATTTCCGGGGTATGGAAAGCTCTCCGGGAAATCACTCGATGACTTACGTGCAGGTGAGCGGGTGATCATTGATCCACATAAGAAAGATCCACTTGATTTCGTCCTATGGAAGGCCGCTAAGCCGGGTGAGCCGGAGTGGGATTCTCCCTGGGGGAAGGGACGTCCGGGATGGCATATCGAGTGCTCTGCGATGAGTGAGCATTATCTGGGTAATCATTTCGATATCCATGGAGGTGGACAAGATCTGCAGTTCCCCCATCACGAAAACGAGATCGCTCAGAGTGAAGGTGCGCACGACCATACCTTTGTTAACTATTGGATGCACAATGGTTTCGTGAGGGTCGACGATGAAAAAATGTCCAAGTCATTGGGCAATTTTTTCACGGTGAGGGAGGTCCTGTCGCGATACCAGCCGGAGGTGGTCCGTTTTTTCATTCTTCGAGCACACTACCGGAGCCCATTGAATTATTCCGATCAGCATCTGGATGATGCCAAGAGTGCTTTAGCTCGACTCTATACCGCATTAAAGGGAAGAGAGATCCCTGTAACTACGATCGACTGGAGTGGCCCCCATGCTCAGCGGTTCAAGGATGCGATGGATGACGACTTCAATACCCCTGAGGCGGTCGCTGTATTGTTTGATCTTGCCAGTGAGGCCAATAAGACCGGATCACTTGCGGATATGACATTACTTAAATCGATGGGTGGCTTGCTGGGACTGCTTCAGAGGAATCCTCAGCAGCATCTTCAGGATGAGTCGCTCGTGGGGGATGTTAAATTCACACCGGAACGGATTGAAGAAATGATCCAGCAGAGACTGTCTGCCCGTACTGCTAGAAACTTTGCTGAGGCTGACCGTATCCGTAAGGATCTCTCCGATGCTGATATCTTGCTGGAAGATGGCCCAGATGGGACGAGCTGGCGGCGTAAGTAGATCCGATTGAAATGACTTTACATGAGACCCGTTAGAAGAGTCTTGCTCTAACCCAGCGGCAAGTCCCCGCTGCTCATCCCGATCACGCCGATCTCTCTTACTGCCTTTACAAAGTTCGCATCCTCGTGCAGATTGACCATTGAATCAGGGTGCGGGCGTCCATGCATACGTGCGAGACGCGCCAGACTGGTCGCTGAGATATCCCATTCTAGCCCCTCAAGTAACTCATCTGCAGACTGCGGATTGTTACAGACCAGCGCCATATCGCAGCCTGCACCGAGAGCGGCCTGTGCCCTCTGAACGATATTGCCCGCGACGGTTGCACCCTCCATACTCAAGTCATCACTGAAGATACACCCCTCAAAACCCAGTTCACCACGAAGGACCTCCTTCAGCCAGATCTTGGAGAATCCCGCTGGATGACGATCCACCTTGGGGTAGATGACATGAGCAGGCATGATACCGGCGAGACCGAGATCGATCATTCGCCGGAATGGAGTCATGTCATCCATTGCAATATCGTCGTACGTGCGTTCATCCACCGGTATTTCAAGATGCGAGTCTGATTCAATGTATCCATGACCGGGGAAATGCTTTCCGACTGCGGACATCCCGCCCGATTTAAGTCCCATCATCAGGCTATGAGCCAGATCGGTGATCGCTTGAGGGTCGCGGTGAAAGGATCGGTCGCCGATGACAGAGCTCTGTCCATGGTCCATATCAAGTACCGGCGTGAAGCTGAGATCGACCCCGCATGCACGTAGCTCTGCTGCCAGAACATATCCTGTCTGATGTGTCAGGTGCCGTGCACGGGCGGGGTGTTGATCCCATATCTTACCCAGCTCACGCATGGCCGGCAGTCGTGTGAAATTCTCGCGGAAGCGTTGAACTCTGCCACCTTCATGGTCTACTGCGATCAGGAGTGGAGGGCTGCGTAGCGAATGAATTTGGGTGGTTAGTTCAGTCAGCTGGTTGATCGATGAGTAGTTCCTGCTGAATAGAATCACGCCACCGGTCAGGGGGTGCTGAAGTCTTCTCCGATCAGAGTCGGTCAGTTGCTTGCCCTCGATATCGAGCATGATGGGGCCGAGGGTCATGACGATTTTTCCAGGATAACGAATGCGCAGGCAAGATTGAGTTCATCACTGATGGAGAGGTGATGATGAGTGATGCCTTCATTCTTGAGCAGCTCGTCTAGGTCAGGGTGAAATTCGAAGCAGGGCTTTCCGCGCTCATCATGAGTGATGCCGATATGGTTTAAGCTCACGGGGTAACGTAATCCAGTTCCGAGCGCTTTGGATAGGGCCTCCTTAGCAGCGAATCGTTTTGATAGAAACATCACCTTCTGACCACTCTTGAGATATTCAGGCCATTCTCGATCTGTCAGAAGACGCTTGGCAAAGCGCTCACCGTACTTTTCCAGTAGACGTGCAATACGCGATGGCTCGACCAGGTCGGTGCCGATACCGTAGATCATCCGCGGGATTCCAGTAGTAATCTCTTCATCTCCCGTACCGCCTGTTCAAATCCGATGAAGAGTGCATGAGCCACGATCGCGTGCCCAATATTCAGTTCAGATATCCCGGACAGCGCTGCGATCGGTTGGACGTTCTGGTAGTGCAGTCCATGTCCCGCATTCACCTTCAGACCACGATCGATACCGCAGACGACCGCGGCACGGATCCGTTCAAACTCGGCCTGTTGTTCACTCTCGGTGATAGCATCCGCATAGTGGCCGGTATGGATTTCGATTACGGGTGCACCTGCCTTCACTGCCGCATCAATCTGGGCTGGATCTGGATCGATGAATAGAGAGGTCTGGATTCCGGCCTTCGAGAGTCTCGTGCATGCGGACTTCACTTGTTCGAAATGGCGCAATACATCGAGCCCCCCTTCGGTGGTGAGCTCCTCACGTCGTTCTGGCACCAGACAGACATCCTCAGGTCTGATGTGTAGCGCGAAGCTGATCATCTCATCGGTCACAGCACTCTCGAGATTCATGCGGGTCTTAAGCACTCCCTTCAGAGTCTCTACATCTCGGTCCTGGATATGGCGGCGGTCTTCACGCAGGTGGAGGGTGATCGCATCTGCTCCAGCAGATTCTGCGATCAGGGCGGCCTCTATCGGGCTGGGGTAGCTTGTTCCGCGAGCTTGTCGTAAGGTTGCGATGTGGTCGATATTAACGCCGAGTTCGATCATAGCTGTTGTAGATCCTTCAGCAATTGCCGTGTATGGAGGGGTTGGTCGCCCAGGTAATGGTTAAGGATATAACGCATCAGTGCTTTGCTCTGTTGACGGGTAACGGCATCGGAGTAATTATCCTGATCCATATCCAGTAACGTCTTGCCACGTACTTGAAGACCAGACCCGTTAGCGGTTTTTTCGAGTGACACCGGTCCACGTTCGATCTTGTAACGGTACTCTTGATCAGAATCAATCGGTGTGCCCGACTCGGCATCATGACTGAGTGTGAGTGCATAACCGAGCTCCTGCAGCATACGCCGCTCGAAGTGTCGTAGTACCGGAGTGTAATCCTTCTGAATGCTCAGTGCAGCCAGCGTCTGCTGGTAGTACAAGAATAACTGCTCGTGTGGGTCATCACGGTGAAGTAAGCGGACCAGAAGCTCATTCAAATAAAATCCACAGATGAGACTCATCCCCTGAAGGAATGGTTGGCCACCCTGCCACTCGACCTTGTGAAGGGTCTTCAATTCCGATTTACCTGCCCAGGAAAGATGTAACGGTTGAAATGCCATGAGGGAACCCCTGAGAGCGGATCGGGGTCGTCTTGCACCCTTCGCGACTAGTGGCACCCGTCCGAAATTCTGGGTAAAGGTCTCAACCACTAGACTGGTCTCGAGGTAGGGGTAGGTATGCAGCACAAAGGCTGGCTGGGCATCTTGCCGGTGTTTATCCGTGGTCATGATTCTTGTCTAGAACGGGTCTGACTTATTTGTTCTGAAGAGATTATCCATATCCTAAGCTTTTCAGCATCTGTGCATCATCAGCCCAGCCCGATTTCACCTTGACCCAGACCTCTAGATAGACCTTGCCGCCGAAGATGCTCTCCATATCTTTACGTGCTTGGGTCGCGATCATTTTGAGCTTCTCTCCGCCCTTACCAATGATGATCGCTTTATGCCCAGACTTGTCGACGATGATGCAGGCATGAACTTTACGCAGATCATTCTCGGTGGTGAATTGATCTATGGTGATGCTGGTCGAGTAGGGGATCTCTTCACCGGTCAGACGAAAGAGTTTTTCACGTATCAATTCTGCGGCGATGAATCGTTCGCTACGATCAGTCGCTTCATCCGGTTCGAATAGAGGTTGATTGACCGGCAGGTGAGGTCTAATCGTGCTCAACAAATCCGGCAGCTGTAATCTCTCCTGAGCGCTGACAGGTACCATCGCCGTGAAGGCGAACTCTTTAGCCATCTTCTCCAGGAAGGGGAGGAGTCGTGATTTTTCGGATAACTGATCAATCTTGTTGATGACCAGTATCACTGGACGATCGGTTGGCAGAAGTTTTAAGACCAGCCTGTCGCGTTCATCAAAATGGAGTGACTCAATCACAAATATCACCACATCCACATCCTTCATGCTCTGGGTGACGGTGCGATTCATCAGGCTATTTAACCGGTTTGTATGACGGTTCTGAAAGCCGGGCGTATCCACAAAAATAAACTGAGACTCATCATCAGTGAGTATTCCTGTGATGCGGTGTCGGGTCGTCTGTGCCTTCTTGGAGGTGATGCTGACCTTCTGCCCGATCAGATTATTGAGTAGGGTGGACTTGCCGACGTTGGGTCGTCCGATGATGGCGATGAAGCCGGTACGGTAATTGAGATTGACTGTCATCTTATAAAATTTTTAGTAAGAGATCTTAGGGGGTTCTGTTCTTGGCAATTTTCAAGTACGTGATTGTGCTTCTTCATAGGCCTCTTTAGCAGCCCCCTGCTCAGCACTGCGACGGCTAGATCCTTCACCAATCGTACGAATATCAAGCTTGGTAATAATACATTCCACCGTGAACTTTTGCTGATGGGCCTCACCGCTGGTAGCAACCACGGCGTATTGTGGAAGTCCCATCTTATGACTCTGAAGGTACTCCTGGAGGAGGGTCTTGGGATCCTTATCGAGTGCCTGAAGATTCAGTTGCTGCAGCAAAGGCATCAAGAGGGCGCATACGACCCTCTCGGCCTGTTCAAACCCACCGTCAAGATAGACCGCACCCAGGATGGCTTCCAGTGTATCTGCCAGGATCGAGGGACGTTGACTCCCCCCACTCTTAACCTCCCCCTCACCCAGACTGATCTGACTGCCCAGTTCGAGTGATTGCGCCAACTCAAAGAGGGCCTGCTGATTAACCAGGTTAGCTCGGATCCGAGATAGTTCACCCTCGGGGAGGTTGGGGAAGTGCCTGAATATTAGACCTGCGACCGAACAGTTGAGGACACTATCACCGAGAAATTCAAGGCGCTCATTATGAGGAGAGCTATGGCTACGGTGAGTGAGTGCCTGTCTCAACAATTCCGTCTGGTTGAAGGTGTAACCAATTTTTTTGCAGAGTGTGGCGCTGTCCATTCTTCAAAGTCCTGAATGCGGTCTGTACTGATCGTCAGATCGCTATGGGTGGCAACTTCTTAAAGATCAATCCACGATGGACAGAGGTCATGCTCTTCAGAGTCGCGGCATCTTACTCGATGGCGAGTCCGATCCTCTTGAAGTCGCTGAAGTTCCACCAGATCAAGAATGCCTTCCCGACGATATTACGTTCTGGGACGAATCCCCAATAACGACTGTCGCTACTACTGTCTCGGTTATCGCCCATCGTGAAGTAATTCCCGGCAGGCACCGTGCAGGTGAATTCGGAGTGCTGATAGATGCAGCTCTCCTGGAATGGGAATTGATGTACTCCGGAGAGATGAAGACCGGGGACGTCAGGATTGATGATGATGTTATGACCCTTCTCACCCAGTGATTCTATATAACGCTGGTTATATACATAGCTTAATCCAGACTCGATATAGGTGTACTCACCGACGGACTCCATCTTGAGTGGGTTGCCATTCAGGATGAGTTGTTTATTACGGTATGTGATGGTGTCACCTGGCAGTCCGACGATGCGTTTAATATAATCCATGGACGGATTCTCGGGGTAGCGGAATACCATCACCTCACCACGTTTAGGCTCATTGACATCCATTACTTTAAGATTGATGACGGGCAGCCTGACTCCGTAGGTATACTTATTGACCAGAATAAAATCCCCCACCAGGAGTGTCGGAATCATCGAACCAGATGGGATCTTGAATGGCTCCACCAGGAAGGACCGTAGAGCGAATACGATCAGGATGACCGGAAAGAAACTTTTTGGGTACTCTATCCACCAGGGCTCTCTCGTATCAGGGGCACGCTTGCGGCGGAGTATGAAATGATCAAGTAGCCAGATTCCGCCGGTGACAAGTAGCAGTATCAGCATGATGAGTGGGAAGTTCATTCTTTATCCTTCAGGGAATAATGTCTTTAGCCAAATAAATAATAGAAGTCTCTATCG
>JBAWVG010000010.1:0-37168 GCA_037147395.1 Nitrosomonadaceae bacterium
TGGTGCGCCCGGCAGGATTCGAACCCACGACCCCTTGGTTCGTAGCCAAGTACTCTATCCAACTGAGCTACGGGCGCTAAAAATTTCTGATCAAATCTATCGCCGGATCAGTTATCGGCAAAATTATATCAGACTGGCGGAGAGAGAGGGATTCGAACCCTCGATAAGCCTTTTGAGCCTATACTCCCTTAGCAGGGGAGCGCCTTCGACCACTCGGCCATCTCTCCGAAATTTACGGCGGGGCGGTCGGCTACAACCAAAGAGCACACCATAAGCAACGACTATCTCTGTAATACCCCGTCTTCTCACCACAGAAGAGGCGCTAGGATAGCGGTTAACACCTCTCCGGTCAAACCTCTCCGCCCACTCACAATAGAATTTCAGGGCGTCTGATGAAGGTCAAAGACTTTATGCAGCACTCGGACTGCAAGTTCCATATATTTCTCATCCACCACCACCGAGATCTTTATCTCGGATGTAGAGATCATCTGGATATTGATCCCCTCTTCAGCCAAAGTTCGGAACATTTTGCTCGCGATACCTACATGAGATCGCATCCCAACCCCCACGATTGATACCTTCGCAATCCTGTCACCACCGATCACGTCTCGGGCTCCGATATGAGGCTGAACCTGACTCTTAAGGATATCTACCGTTTTCACAAAATCATTACGTGGTACGGTGAATGAGAAGTCTGTCAGTCCGTCATGACCCACATTTTGGATGATCATATCCACATCGATATTGGCATCGGCTACCGGGCCGAGTATTTGATAAGCAATGCCGGGGCGGTCTGGCACACCCAGAACAGTGATTTTGGCCTCGTCTCGGTTAAATGCGATGCCTGAAATGATGGCTTGTTCCATATCTTTATCTCCTTCAAAAGTGATCAGCGTGCCCTGGCCCTCCTCCTCAAAACTGGACAGCACCCTTAGCCTGACCTTGTACTTACCGGCGAACTCGACAGAGCGGGTTTGTAGTACCTTGGACCCAAGGCTTGCCATCTCTAGCATCTCCTCGAAGGTGATCGTCTTTAATCTCCGAGCCTCGGGTACGATGCGTGGGTCGGTGGTATAAACGCCATCGACATCGGTATAAATCTGACACTCATCAGCCGCTAGGGCCGCAGCCAGGGCCACGGCTGTTGTATCCGATCCGCCACGTCCCAGTGTCGTAATGCTTCCGAACTCGTCCGCCCCCTGAAATCCAGCCACCACGACGACATGACCATCATCCAGATCAGCTCGAATTCGATCCTCATCAATCTTCAGTATTCGCGCCTTATTATGTGAGCTATCGGTCAGTATCCGGACCTGTGAACCGGTATAACTTCTGGCCTTAATACCCAGCTCCATAAGAGACATCGACAGAAGTGCAACCGAGACCTGCTCTCCGGTCGAGACCATGACATCCAGCTCGCGTGGATCTGGATTAGCCTGGATCTCCTTAGCCAGAGCAATCAACCGGTTGGTCTCGCCACTCATGGCAGATACCACCACCACCAGTCGGTGACCCTTAGACTGGAATTTCGCGATCCGGCGGGCGACATTCTTAATGCGTTCAGGGCTTCCTACCGAGGTACCGCCGTATTTTTGAATGATTAGTGCCACGTTTATTAATATTCCCCATCAAGGATGATTAGAAGATACAAATCTTACTCGATTCCCACACAGAACACTCATTCCCCACCACATCCGCGATTATAATTAATTTTCATTCAGTAAAAGAAATTGCTGTGCTTGCTTGCATTGAATGAAAAATAAACTAGATTTAGATTAATGCGGACTTTGGGGAACTTTAATTTTGAAAGTTAAATCCAACTGACAATCACCATAGTCCAATATATCTAACTGTTAAGGATAAGCATTATGAAGCTCTTTGAAGAAATATCTAGTCCACGTGAGCTCCGTCGTAAGCTGGGCCTTAATCAACATGATTTCTGGAGTAAGGTCGGGGTTACCCAGAGCGGTGGTTCCCGATATGAGAGTGGGCGTAACATGCCACGGCCGGTGAGGGAACTTGTCAGACTGGTACATATTGAACAAATCGATCTAACTAAAATCAGGAAGGATGATCTGATCGTGGCTGAGTTGCTAAAAATACAAGACCCAGAGCTTTACAAGAACCTGAAAAAATCCATCAAGTCGAAATAGCCCCACATCACATCCATCGCACCTAGATGCATACTGTTCTAGCATCACCACAACCGAACTAGATCATGTGTGATTACTACGGGCTGATCTTTACCTCTAGCCCCATTGCCTGAATCTCGGCACCTAATGACTCCATCCATCCCTGGCTAACCTTTGTAAGACGTGGCGATTCAGGCTGCATCGATGTCCGGGCAAGTCCGTAGATCATCACCCCCTTAAGGGGGGCGCCATCTCTCAGCAATTCAGCAACAAATCTCAGATAAGCATCTACTTCAGCTTCGCTCAGTGGCATATCATCAATCTGAAACATACAACTTTGCAGCCAGGTTGGACACAGAGATGTGGCCAACAGTAAGTTAGTGCGCATCCGGCTCAGGCTCATATGCGTATTATTAATGAGAGCTCTCCCTGACCGTGTAACACTATCTAATTTGAACCAAACCTCACCATTAATCTCAGACATCCGACTCAGTCCGGCCTGAACATTATCCCGATTGATCAGACTGCCATTGGTGATTAGCACTAACTTAATATCTCTGGGCAACTCAAGGCTACCCCTTACCCTCCCGATTAGTTCAATGACCTGTTCAAACTCTTTAGCACTGGTCGGTTCGCCATTACCCGATAGAGCGATATCATTAATTCGCCTTAGCTCAAGTGGGACCTGGTTCTGCATGAAGTCACCATACAGAACCTCCTGCAGGAAGGTTCGCAACTCCACCTCAAGACTGATCAGATCAATAACCGGTGCCGTACCACGCTTGAGTTCCGGCACTTGGCAATAGATACACCGCCAATTACATGCGTTATTAGGGTTGAGATTGATACCCACCGACACACCACCCGATCGTCGAGACACGACCGGGTAGATGTATTTCATGCCGATGCTATCTCGGCTGTGATCGTCGATATTCAATAGTTTCGATGTAGGTAGCAATGTTACAATCCCGTCAATGTTAATCACACGCAGGCTGGAATTCGACGCCGGTCACCGAATACCCTCCCATAATAGCCAGTGCCGCCACATGCACGGCCATCGATACGCCATTGAGATCACTCTGTCTGGCAGCATTATCACTGACGAAGGTGTTGCCGAGCAAGGCATGGTGATGGATTATGCAGAAGTAAAACGTATCGCTAAATCAGTGCTGGTAGATGAGTGGGACCATGCCTTCCTCGTATACTCGAGAGATCTCCCGGTATTAGAGTTCCTACAATCCCTCGAAGGACACAAGACCGTCATTCTGGATGTGCCACCTACTGCTGAGAACCTCGCACTTACCGCATTTCATATGCTCGATACCGCCTATCAAGACCATTATGGTAACCATCTATGCCTAGAACAGGTACGGCTATATGAAACACCAAACTGCTGGGCGGATGCAGTGAGAGAGAATAAGACTTAACGCCCCAATCAATCAACTGCATTAACTTAATTTTTGTTATCCCGATTAGCGCAAATACTCTGAAGAGAACACCACCCGATGCTAAACCAGCCCTTCCCAGACTTCGAATTGCCCTCTACTAGCGGGCAGATATTCCGTTTATCCGAAGCGACCTCCGGAAAGTCTTTGGTAATTTATTTTTATCCTAAGGACAACACACCCGGTTGTACTACTGAGGGTCAAGATTTTAGAGATGCCTATCCTGATTTCATCAAGGTTGGGTGTGAGGTTGTCGGAATTTCACGAGACAGCATCAAATCTCACGACGGTTTCAAGTCAAAGATGGAATTTCCATTTGATCTGATAAGTGACTCCGATGAAACCGCCTGCAAACTATTCAGTGTGATTAAGATGAAGAATATGTATGGAAAACAGGTACGAGGCATTGAACGGAGTACCTTCGTATTTGACCGAAATGGACTACTGCAACGAGAATGGCGCGGGGTTAAGATTCCAGGACATGTACAGGAAGTATTAGACTTTGTAACAGGACTACCCACCAAATGATCATGCCCGGGCAGTACCTCGCAGATAGATACTCTTTCTGACCGAAGGCTATTCAGAAACAATCAATCCGGCAGGTCGATTCAAGGACTGGGATGTCACTGTAAACATGCGCGGACTCAACCGCTCAGACTAATAGTGACTAGAACTAGACCTTGTACAACTCTCGAACCGCGTGTATTCACCAAGGAAGGTCAGATCAATCTTTCCGATAGGCCCATTGCGCTGCTTACCGATGATGATCTCCGCAATCCCCTTATCCTGCGTCTCAGGATTGTAGACCTCGTCACGATAGATGAAGAGGATCAGGTCAGCATCCTGTTCGATCGCGCCAGACTCTCGTAGATCCGACATCACTGGCCGCTTGTGCGGGTTAGGCCGCTGCTCTAAGCTACGGTTCAACTGGGAGAGCGCAACCACCGGCACCTGAAGCTCTTTTGCTAAGGCCTTTAAGGAGCGCGATATTTCTGAAATTTCGGTAGCTCGGTTCTCGCCCTGACTGCTTGATGACATCAGCTGCAAGTAATCCACCACGATCAGTCCGAGCCCACCATACTGACGGTGGAGCCTCCTCGCACGTGCCCTAAGTTCAAGAGAGTTCAGTGCCGCACTCTCATCGATAAATAGAGGGGCCTCATTCAACTTACCCAGCGCGTGTGTGAGCTTAGACCAGTCCTCATCCTGCAAACGTCCGGTTCGAACCTTATGCTGGTCGAGCCTCCCCACCGACCCTAGCATCCGCATCGCCAACTGAGTTCCACCCATTTCCATACTAAAAATAGCCACCGGTTTCAGAAGATCCAGTGCCACATGCTCAGCAATGTTAAGTGCAAATGCAGTCTTCCCCATGGACGGCCTTCCTGCGACGATGACCAAGTCCCCCGGCTGAAAGCCCGAAGTCTTCTGATCGAGATCATGGAACCCGCTCGCGATACCGGTCACATCGTTTGGATTATCCTGATTGTAGAGCGTCTCGATACGCTCAACCACCTGCTTCAGGAGGGGCTGGATGTCAGTAAACCCCTGCTTTCCACGAGCACCTGCCTCAGCAATCTCGAACACCTTTGCCTCGGCCTCATCCAGTAAGGTGCCTGCAGATCGACCTGCCGGGCTATACGCTGAATCAGAGATTTCAGACCCGATCCGCGCGAGTTTACGCATGACCGATCTCTCACGAACAATCTCCGCATATCGTCGAATGTTCGCAGCTGATGGAGTGTTCTGAGCCATTGCGCCGACATAGGCAAGCCCACCCACACCCTGAAGATCAGCAGACATTTCCAGGGACTCGGCAACGGTCACTACATCTGCCGGTTTATTATGTTCAATCAGCTTACAGATATGACGGTAGATTAATCGGTGATCCTGACGGTAAAAATCATCCTCAGTGACCACATCTGCGACCTTGTCCCATGCATGATTATCCAGCATCAGTCCACCCAATACCGATTGCTCCGCCTCGACCGAGTGGGGTGGTGTCTTATAGGACTCGATCGATGGATCGTTACTGATAGTGGAGAGGGTCTGTGCCATGGAAGATGCTTAGAGAGACAGGTAGAGTGGTAGGATTATTCTACCATCAGCAGTCGAGTAAACAATAAAAAAGGGCTGTCTCCAGCCCCTTCTCATTAGCCCGCCTTGAAATTTTCTTAGGTGGTGGTCTCGCCTAGTACCGATACAGTGATATGTGCCAGTACGTCACTATGCAAAGCGACCACGAGTGGATGGTCTCCCACCTGCTTCAATGGCCCCTGAGGCATACGGATCATTGACTTCTCGACCTCAAGACCTTGCAACTTGAGGGCATCTACAATGTCTACGTTCGTCACAGAACCGAATAGCTTGCCATCGATCCCAGATTTCTGGCTGATCTGTACCATCAGACCATCCAACTTAGCTGCATGGGCCTGGGCAGCGGCCAAAATCTCCGCCTGAGCCTTCTCCAGTTCTGCACGCTTTGCCTCGAACTCGGCCACGGCAGCCTCGGTTACCCGCTTCGCTTTTTTTTGTGGGATCAGAAAATTGCGCGCATAACCATTCTTTACGTTGACCACATCGCCCATCAGTCCAAGATTAACGACCTTCTCCATCAATATAATTTGCATGACAACTCCTCAGTGCAAGTCAGTATAGGGAAGCAGAGCGAGGAAACGTGCCCGCTCGATAGCAACCCCCAACTGGCGTTGGTAGTGGGAACGGGTACCGGTAATACGTGCCGGGATGATTCTTCCATTCTCATTAATAAAGTCTTTCAATATCTCGACATCCTTGTAGTCCACAGTCTTGATACCCTCTGCGGTGAAACGACAGAACTTTTTACGCTTGAATAGGGGCTTTGCCTTCTTGTCCTTATCCTTATCCTTGCTGTCTTTACGTCTTGAGATGAATCGTGCCATGATTTTTTCCTATTTACCGATTAAATGATATCTAATTTATTCACATGCAGTACTAGGTACATACTCATGCGGCTTTTTTTCGCTAGAAACCCAGTCAGCCTGACCGAAGTACCGGTCTCCATACTTGAAACAGTTTTTGCCATCTGCGACATCGCCATCGCGGAGACTTCACACTCTACCTGACGGGGCAGATCTGACTCGACCTGGCGGGAGGTGTGGCTAATCGTGAAATCGGTCACCGCTAACCCGGCTGGTGTGTATCTTAGCTTGCCAATTTCAGTGACTTTTCCACAAATGACCGTCTGGTTGCAATCCAATGAACTATTCCGAGCTAGGATCCAGCGATACTCGTTTCTCTTGCATCCTCTTCTGCCTGAGAGAGAGTAACAGGCCGCTCTGAACGCATCATTGGGGAGAGCTCCGTCACCGGCCCATCCATCCTGATGGTCAGATGGCGCAAGATTGCGTCATTAAATTTGAAGGCGTGATCCAGTTCATCCAGCGTCTCCTGATCGCACTCGATATTCATCAGTACGTAGTGAGCCTTGTGAACCTTCTGAATCAGATAGGTGAGCTGGCGTCGTCCCCAGTCTTCTAGTCTGTGGACCTGACCACTCTTAGTGGTCACCATGCTGCGGTAACGTTCAATCATCGCGGGCACTTGCTCGCTCTGATCGGGGTGAACCATGAAAACGATTTCGTAATGTCGCATGAGTTTTCCTTAAGGGTAAAGCCTCCCGCGATGCGAACACGGTGAGGCAAGGTTGTTACTCGGTATTGATCATACCTAAAGGCACAATGCCTCCGAGCTAGGAGGGCGCTATTCTACTGAATTAATGAAAAAATATCAAATCTACTTCGGTTCAAATGCATCCCTATTTAGGAGGAATGTCATTCCAAGACTCCTCTCTGACGGCGAGTTTCGAATAGACAAATACCCGCACTGACTGAAACATTAAGACTCTCTATACTCCCCATCATGGGGATTGAGACCATCTGATCACAGGTCTCACGGGTGAGTCTCCTCATACCCTCCCCCTCTGCCCCCATCACCCATGCGATCGGACCCTCTAGCTTCACTGAACCGAGCTTGCTGTCAGCATCGGCCGCAGTTCCAATGATCCAGATCCCACGATCCTTCAATTCTCGTAGTGTACGGGCAAGATTGGTCACAGCGATATAGGGGACATTGTCTGCAGCACCGCTCGCCACTTTATAGACCGTCGCATTAAGTCCCACAGCACGGTCTTTAGGTGCGACCACCGCATGTGCGCCGAATGCATCTGCCACTCTCAAACAAGCGCCGAGATTATGCGGATCCTGCACACCATCCAGTACCAATATCAGAGCAGGCTCAGTGAGAGTGTCGAGAACATCCTCGATATCGACATAACTGCGATTGGCATCGATATTTGCAGCCACCCCCTGGTGGCGAGCACCCCCTGCCATGCTGGCGAGTCTAGTGCTATCACACAGGATCAGCCGAAGACCCTGAGACTCGGCCATCTTAGTTAGATCACGCGCGCGCTGATCGTGACGAGCGGAGTCGAGGAAGATCTCCTTCACGCTGTCTGGATTCTGACGCAGTCGGCTGATGACTGCATGGAAGCCGAATATTAAACGGATACTGGACATTTAAGGATACCCCCTAGATACCGACCATCACATGCACCCCTATGCCCGGTTCCAAAAGTGCTCTGATTGAGATGTTGAATTTTAGAAACAGTCTTGAAGGTGTCGTTGCATCTGGAAATAGATTCGACTTTATTCGCCCTTCCCAGCCAGCACAAAATCGATCTTGCTGGTCTCGAGATCGACACGCACGATCTTAATCCGCAAACGGTCACCCAAACGGTAACGCTTTCCGCTACGCTCTCCCAGCAGCATATGCTTAGCAGAATCGAAATGGAAGTAATCGCTAGGAAGCTCGGATATGTGTACTAATCCCTCTACATAGATGCCATCCAACGCGACGAATAAACCGAAGCCGGTGACACTGCTGATGACACCGTCGAAACACTCTCCGATCCGGTCCATCATGTAGAAGCACTTGAGCCAAGACTCCACATCTCGACTGGCCTCGTCTGCACGCCTCTCCGTCTGTGAGCAATGCATCCCTAATTGGCGCCAGTCTCCTGGGGAGTAAGCATCTCCACTCAAGACCGACTTGATCGCTCGGTGGACCAGCAAGTCTGGATAGCGACGGATGGGTGAGGTGAAGTGCGTATAGGACTCATAGGCGAGCCCGAAGTGACCGACATTGTCAGGGCTATAAACCGCTTGGCGTAGGGACCTGAGCATGACTGTTTGTAGCAGCTGTGCATCCGGCCGGTCCTTGATCTCGGCCAATGTCCGGGCATAGTCTTTGGCATGGGGCTCATCCCCTCCACTCAACTGCAGGCCAAACTCCTTGAGGAAACTGCGTAACGCAATTAACTTCTCCGGAGTGGGGCCCTCATGGATACGGTATAAGGTCGATTGCTTGTGCTTCTGCAGGAAGTCGGATGCGCATACATTGGCAGCCAGCATGCACTCCTCAATCAGACGGTGTGCATCATTACGCTTCACCGGTAAGATCCTCTCAATCTTACCCTGATCATTAAAGATCATCTGTGTCTCAATCGTCTCGAAGTCAATCGCACCACGTCTCTCACGAGCCTTCAGCAGTAACCGGAATAACTTGTAGATCAACTGAAGGTGAGGAAGCAACTGTGTATGTCGGTTGGCATCCTCACCAAGAGGATTCTCCAGCATCGCCGCCACCTGAGTGTAGGTGAACCGTGCATGCGAATAAATGACCGCCGGGTAAAAATGGTAATCGAGGAAATCTCCACCGGCATCAAGATGCATCTCACATACCATACAGAGACGGTCCACCTGCGGATTGAGGGAGCATAACCCGTTAGATAAGACCTCTGGAAGCATGGGGATCGCGCGCCTCGGGAAGTAGACCGAATTGCCACGATTGAATGCCTCCCGATCCAATGCATCGGCGGGCCGTACATAGTGACTGACATCTGCGATCGCGACATACAACTTATAACCATCAGCATCCTGCTCACAGTAGACCGCATCATCAAAGTCACGAGCGGTCTCTCCATCAATCGTCACCAATGGCAGATGACGGAGATCTTTCCTCCCGGTCAGGTCACTCTGTAGCACCTTGTCCGAGAACTTAGCCGAAACCTTGTCCACCTCAGGTGGAAACTCGTAGGGCAGATCATACTTACGCAGCGCGATCTCAATCTCCATCCCGGGCGCAGAATAATCCCCCAGAATCTCGATAATACGTCCGATCGGCTGGGCATTCTTACTGGGCTGTTGGATGATCTCTAGCATCACTACCTGTCCTGACTTGGCTCCCATGGACTCTTCCTTGGGAACTAAGATATCCTGGCTGATACGTCTATTCTCAGCCTCTACAAACAGAATTCCATGATCCGAATGAAGCCTCCCAACCAACTTAGTAACGCCACGCTCCAGCACCTCGACGATGGCGCCCTCCCGACGACCACGGCGATCCAGACCTATCTCGCGTAGCATCACCCGGTCCCCGTGAAGTACCTTGTGCATCTCCTTGGGGCCTAGGAATAGATCAGGACTACCATCATCTGGAATCAGGAAACCAAATCCATCCGCATGACCCTGAACCCTGCCCATGATCAGATCGAGCTTCTCCACCACGCAGATATCGCCCTTGCGGTTACGCATGATCTGCCCCTCTCTCACCATGGCGGAGAGACGGCGGCTGAATATTTCGTGTTCTTCAGCAGTGATTGACAGCAACTTGTGCAGCGCCCCCTCTGCAACAGGAACTCCCTGCTCTTTCAGGACTTGGAGCATGAACTCCCTGCTTGGGAGGGGATGTCCATACTGCTCTTTTTCACGCTGGAGATGTGGGTCTAGACTGCGTAGTTCAGGCCGTTTCTTAATTGACAAAACAATGATTTCCTATAGAATTACGCCGCTACTCTGAACCCTTAATAGGGGTATCAGGCATTGCCCAGATGGCGGAATTGGTAGACGCACTAGGTTCAGGTCCTAGCGGTGGCAACACTGTGGAGGTTCGAGTCCTCTTCTGGGCACCATCAAATACCTACAAAGCCGCACCGTTACTGAACATCAGGCGGTGCGTTTTTATTTGTATACCTAAAACTATACCTTAAAGATCTCGCTAGGCCTCTTTAAGAAGTCCCTCAGCATTTTACCCCAGAGGCACCGCGGACCACGGCTATTTTTCCTCATTGCTTATTTCCTCACCATTTTCAGGGAGCCACTTGGATCTCGCCTGATGCGCCGTAGCAATATGTACAGACTTAGGGACTGGACTCATCAAGTTCAGCGACCCAGCGTAGTGCCTTTAGCTCTATGATGGTCAACTCACCCAGGCTCAAAAACCCCATCTCTGTCAGGATTCTAGAAGTAGCCTCGATATCGTTAGACTCCTTCCTTTCCAGCAGCATAAGCAGTCGACCCAGATCTCCACGACGAGACAACAGAGCAAGCTTTACTTCATTAGCCAGATTAATCTGGGCTACAATTTGCGGCATCGAAATACCAAGCAGGGTATCGAGTAGGGATAATATTCCGGCCATGAAGGCCCGATCGTGATATTGATGATCATGAGGACGCTGATCCATGGCAATCAACTCCATCATCTTGCCTCGGATGGTCGCCGTCTGCATCAGAGCATCTGCCTTCTGAACGTCGGCCCCTCCTAACGTGTATAAAAGGAGCTGGACCCATCTCTGAAGCTGTTTCCTGCCAAGCGCGACGATTGCTTGCTTCAAGGAGCCGATTTCATGAGATAGGCCTGAAGCGGCTGAGTTCACCATCCGAACAAGGTTAAAGGTCAGTGTCGGATAACGCTTTAACTCTTGTTCGATGATAACGGTCTCAGCATCACTCATGACCAATTCCAGAAGACGCAACAGACCCAATTGAGAGGGGTCCGCTCGCTTACCAGTGATGATCTGAGGACGTGCGAAGTGGTATCCCTGAAACATATCGAAACCGATTTCCCTGCACTGCCTTGCCTGCTCAATGCTCTCCACCTTCTCCGCTAACAGCAATACCTTCCTAGACTTAAGCTGTCCAAAGAGTTCCATCAGGGCGCCCTCAGTAACCCCAAGTAGGTCTATCTTGACTATGTTGACGAGTGGCAACAATCGTTTGATTGGATCTGTCATCTCGACCACATCATCGAGGGCCAGCTGGTAGCCTGCACGACGTAGCTCATCACACCGGCTGATCACTTGGTCGGTGATTGTGATGGTCTCGAGCAGTTCCAGAACCACCTGCTTCTTAGGAAGGAGGTAAATCATATCGCTCATCAAGAGCTCGGCATTGACATTGATGAATCCACGCCTCTTGCCGAGGACATTCTCTAGACCCAGCTCAGTATAGGCATTCACAATGACACTCGCCGAGGCTGAGACATCATCAATGACGCCAGCCTCTAAGGAGGTTCCTGAGCGAAAGAGCAGCTCGTAGGCAACCAGATTCTGACCACGATCGAGTATCGGTTGGCGACCAATAAAAATTTCCTGCAATATGACTCCCTACGGCTGCACTGAGAAGTTTAATTTAAGCCAGTTGACCTAATTTAGCTTACCTCGGTTATATCAGATTTACTAAAAAAGTTATTTTCTATGCTCAATGTGGCAACCTATTCAGATGATGTCACGCCCGATTCAGGCCTTACTACCAGAACTTTAGGTCATTTAGGCAAAATTTACAGTCCAGATAGAAGTCGTTAAGATGAGTGACCACTTGGCGACAAGACTAGATTCGATATTCATGACAAGCATAATGAAGATGCAAATACCCATCCATCGCTCCGGAATGTCCACAAATGAAAATGGCAATTACTCCCAGAGAGGGGTGGATTGGACATGCTAGAGTCATCCACTGTGCCGTCAATAGATAGCCTTAAGGATCACGACCGGAAAGTTCTGCGTATCCTGATGGTGGAAGACTCTGCTGAAGATTCAGAGCTAATAATGGATACCCTGATCAGGGGTAGTGGTTCCGAAGCTGAATATCTGAGGGTTGAGACCGCCTCAGCAATGCGAGTAGCCCTCGATCAGGGTGAATGGGATGTAATTCTGTCGGACCACAACCTTCCCAACTTCCCAACACATGAGGCCGTGAAAGTATGGCAAGACAGCGGCCATGGTATCCCACTCATTATCGTCTCAAATCATATCGGAGAAGAGGCCGCTGTGGCCCTGATGAAGGCCGGTGTGCACGATTTTGTGACCAAAATAAACATGGCTCGCCTAGTCCCTGCGGTCCAAAGAAGTTTGCTCGAGACCCGAACACGCAGGCAATTTGAGAGAACACAATTCGCACTTCAGGAGAGTGAAGCACGTTTCAGGACGATCGCGGCCAATATACCGAGCATGATCTTCCAGTCGATCATGCAGTCGGACGGAACGACCCAACTGACCTATGTGAGCGAGGGATGTAATGAACTGCTCGGCATACCCCCCCAATCCCTCCAAGAGGCACCCGGCTTATTTCTCGATATGGTGATCCCTGAGGATAAGTTATCCCTCTACCAGTCTGTTGAGATGGCTACCGAGAGACTCTCCACCTGCAGCTGGGAGGGCCGTATCCGGGTCGGTGATGGGGGTGAGATCAAATGGGTCAATCTACGCCAAAGTCCACGTAAGCTCCCGGATGGGAATGTGGCATGGGAGGGCATCATCTCGAACGTAACCGAGGGCAAGCTCGCCGAGATCGAGATCAGGAGGGCTCACCGAGAATTGGGAGAACTGTCCTCACACTTCCAAACGATCAAGGAGCGCGAGAGGATGGATCTCTCTCGCGAGATTCACGATGACCTGGGGGGAACTCTCACAGCCATCAAGATCGATTTACTCTGGCTAATCGACAAGCTACCGCCGGAGAATGCTCTCCTACTAGAGAAGGTCCAATTTATTGATACCCTGGCAGACCGATTGATCGACTCGACACAGCGCATCGCTCGCGACCTGAGACCTGGAATTCTAGATTATGGAATCGTTCCGGCCATCCAGTGGCAGGCCAAGGAGTTCCGAACACGTCTCGGAATACCCTGCGAGATTGACTGCTCGGATGAGGATATTGTACTGGGATCAGATCTGTCTGCGGCCATCTTTAGAATCTTTCAAGAGACGCTCACAAATATCTCGAAACATGCCAATGCCACACGGGTCAAGATCAGCTTTAAAGCAGCCAATGGTCGTGCCGAGTTATTGGTATCTGATAATGGGAGAGGTCTCTCCAAGCAGGACCGTTCCAAATCCCGTTCATTCGGCATCCGTAGCATGCAGGAACGGTCACGATTCCTTGGGGGGGATGTCAGAATCGATAGCATGCCCGGAAAGGGGGTCACTGTGATCGTCAGTATCCCTTATGAACTACATGAGTCTGAGGAGACCACCCCCGAGCAGAAGACCCTTTTTTAGGACGCCCCCACCAACCTACAGATGACATCATGGCCATTACTGTGCGTCAATACCTAACCGAAATTGCAGTAGGGAGCATTGATGAAGGTGCTAGAATTGTACCCGGGCACTTCCAAGACTCTTGGTGATCTGGCATCATAATAAAGTATTTAGATAATTCGGCTTAGCTCCTCAGACCGGCTCACACTTCGACAATTCCATTGCGAACAGCCTTGAAACATTTTTCATTCGGTATCGATAAAACTGTATGAAGGCTCTCAGCCCTTACACCTTCCGACCCTGCTATTGCATCCACCCCATCCCAAGGCTGAGTCATCCATGATCAGGGTCCTAATCGCGGACGACCATGCCATTGTCCGTCATGGATTAAAGCAAATCCTCGCTGAGACTGATGACCTCATCGTGGCGGGTGAGGCTGAGACAGGATTCCAAGCTATCAAGATGGCGAGGCTGGACTCATTCGATGTAGTCCTTCTGGACATCTCGCTACCAGACCGTAATGGAATCGAGGTCTTAAGCCAGATCAAGAAGACACAACCCAAGCTCTCGGTACTGATGCTGAGCATGCATACCGAGCACGAATTCGCAGTCCGGGCACTGAAGGCAGGGGCCTCAGGATACTTGAATAAGCAGAGCGCACCGGCTCAACTGGTCACTGCAATCCGACAGGTCTCTGCCGGCAGAAAGTACATCAGTGCGGCACTGGCAGAAGCACTGGCCAATTCTCTCAGCGGTGACGCTGAGCAGCCACTTCATGAGCTACTATCGGATCGAGAATTTCAGACGTTACGCATGATCGCATCCGGGAAGTCTCTCTCAGCCATCTCCGAAGAGCTCTCTCTAAGCCCTAAAACAATCAGTGTCTACCGTGCAAGATTACTCGAGAAGCTTGATCTCAGAAATAATTCCGACCTAACCCGTTACGCCATCAAAAATAAACTGGGTGATTAACACGATCCAAATGTAAAGCTTGGTCGAAACTAAAGCGATACCTTCCAACTCATATCGCCCTCATGATGGCGATGGTCAGGATATCAAGTCGTGAAATATTGTGGAATAAGATTTCCAGAGCCTTCTTCCAGGACAGCCTTGCGAGCCCTCATCTACACCATTCTAGTCATAACTTTATTTGGTTGTGCGAGCTTCGAACCACGCCACCAAGTCAGTCATCGTTATGAACCTCCGACTGATCCAGCGGGTATCGTTTGTTTAGCGGAATGCACACAACAACTTGCAGCATGTCAACAGAGTTGCACGTCTATCTACCAGATGTGTTTACAGCGTATAGAACCCCTCGCAGAGCAACGATACCAGGAAGTGGTCCGGCGCTATGAAAGTGAATCTCATAGTTACCGTCAGCAAGTGAATACTGGCCGCTTCTATCAATCCATTGGATGGGGAACATCCATGGGGAGATGGGGCGGATATCCTTTGGGAGCAGGCCCCGGCTGGGGCCCCTCATGGGGGTGGGGCGGCTCACCCTGGTATGGGATGGGGTATTCACCCACCTATTTTAATTTACCTGTACCGCCCCTTCAGCCAGACAGGAGAAGAGAACTCGACCGGTTAAGATACGAGCAATGCGAGAAGGAGTGTGACTGCCAGTCCATCCAAGATGCATGCTTCCTGAATTGCGGCGGAAAGAGAATCGTGGAAGAGCGTTGCATTGCAAATTGTCCTAAATGAAATATGAGCAATATACGGAAGAACTCAAGAAGACATCCTAGTTGCGTGGCTTAAGAAAGGTATAGGTACTCTTAACGCAGAAGAGGACACTAGAGCGCGACCTACTGAATCTACTCAGGGGTTTTTAAGCTGCTTCATGAGGATCAAAGCGCTCAGCGTTTGACAGAGACTTCAAGGCTGTCGATAAGTCGAGTTACACCTAGTCTAGCGGCTGCTAAGATTACCAAATCTAAATCGCCAACCTCTGCCGGGGCTAGAGTGTCGCGTTGATGTAGCCCCACGTAATCAACTTCCCATTGATGGCGAGTGAGAGTCTCGCATGCCTTTTTACACAACTGCTGAAACTCTCCATTGCCCACTTCTACCACGCTCTTTATCTCGGATAAAACTCGATACAAGCGCGCGGCCTCAATCCTCTCCTCACTGCTCAGATAACGGTTGCGCGAACTCAATGCGAGCCCATCTTGGGCTCGAGTAGTTTCACATGCAATGACTTTTAATGGCAGATTCATTTGTCTGACCATTTCATGAACGAGTTGCATCTGCTGATAATCTTTTTTGCCGAATACTGCTACCTGTGGCTGCACTATATTAAATAGCTTGAATACCACCGTCATCACGCCACGGAAAAACCCGGGGCGAAACTCACCCTCTAGGGTGTTAGCGTATGACGGAGGTTCAATCAAAAAATCCTGTGGGGCCGGATAAATATCCTTATCATCAGGTGCAAAGACTACACTGACACCCTGTTTTTTCAATAGATTGCAATCATCTTCCAGCGTGCGTGGATATTGAGCAAAATCCTCAGTCGGCGCAAACTGCAAGCGGTTCACGAATATGCTTACCACCACACAATCCGCTTCCTTCTGAGCACGCTCTACAAGTGACAAATGGCCTTCGTGTAAGCCTCCCATGGTCGGGACGAAAGCAATCTTGGATTCACGTTGGAGTCGTGCACGTAGTTTCGAGGTGTCGGTTATTATCTCCACGATCCCTCAGAACCCATGCTCTGGGCCGGGAAATTTTCCAGCCTTAACTTCCTTGACATAGTTTTCTACTGCCACATGAATACTCTCTGCGCCGGTCATGAAATTTTTCATGAATCGCGCCTTCTTACCGGAATAAATTCCTAGCATGTCATATAGCACCAGAACCTGTGCCGAGCAATCAACACCAGCGCCGATACCAATAGTGGGAATAGAAAGTTTTTTGGTTATTTTCTTGGCAAGTGCTGCCGGAATAACTTCCATTAGTAACATGCTTGCTCCTGCCTTTTCAAGCGCAATCGCATCTATCATTAACTGTTTCGCCTGATGGGCAGACTCACCTTGAATTTTATAGCCTCCCAACTGATGAACCGACTGCGGCATAAGCCCAATATGTGCACACACCGGGACACCTCGCCGCGTAAGAAACTCGACCGTCTCTAACATGATATCGCCGCCTTCGATCTTTACCATATTGGCCCCTGCCGCCATCAACTCCGCAGCATTTTGAAAGGTATCCTCTGGTGTTATCTGCGAAGTGCCAAATGGCATGTCAACCATGATGAATGCAGTACTCGATCCTCGTACTACGCAGCGAGTGTGATAAATCATATCGTCTAGCGTTACCGGTAGAGTAGTCTCCTCTCCTTGCACTACATTTCCAAGAGAATCTCCCACCAGCAAAATATCGACACCGACACCTTCTAACACTGCCGCAAAACTTGCATCGTAACAGGTCACCATTGCGATCTTCTCGCCATCATCGTGCATTTTCTGCAGCGTACTTAATGTAGTCCGCATAATCGATCTCCTAACAATTTTTGACTGATGATCGCGCGTTGAAGGGTACGCTCATTGATCCCTTATCCTCGATTAAAGTATTCACGTGAACCGCGCATCTGTTCTATCCGCTGCAACAATAAATCAAAATCCTCTGAGTTATCAACAAAATTGAGATTCTCACTATTAACGATCATCACGGGTGAATTCTCAAACTGATAAAAAAACCGTGTATAAGTTTCAGTAAGCCGCCAAAGATAATCCTCTGAAATATTCTTCTCAAAAGCGCTACCACGCCTTTTGATCCGATCTACTAATGTATTGGGAGAGGCCTGCAAATAAATGACTAAATCGGGCTGCGGAGCTTGGGGTTGCAAGTGCCGGTAAATCTGCTGGTAGAGATCATGCTCAGCATCACTCAATGTAAGTCCAGCGAATAGCTGATCTTTATCAAGCAAGAAATCGCTCACGGTTGCCTGAGAAAACATGTCCATTTGCACTAGACTCTGCACCTGAGCGGCACGCTGAAATAGGAAGAATAATTGCGCCGGCAATGCATAACGAGGAATATCATTGTAGAACTTCTCAAGAAATGGGTTCTCAGCGGGCTTCTCCAACAACAGTGCACAATTCAGATGATGTGCTAGGAGTTGTGCCAGACTTGTCTTTCCAACCCCTATCGGACCCTCAACAACGATATAACGGTACCTTTCCAACTTCATGCTGATATCACTCGTTCTAACTGCTGCCCATTACAGGCTATCAACATTTCAGCTACAGAACCGCGTCCAGGAATATAGCAATTTGGCGCTATCTCAATCAATGGTTTCAACACGAATGCGCGTAAGTGCATTCGTGGATGTGGCAGGGTCAGCCCGGGCTCATCACATTGCAGATCGGCATAGAGTAGCAGGTCAAGATCTAATATCCGCGCAGCATTGGGGGTGGAGCGAACTCGTCCGAATCGTTGCTCTATATTAAGCAGTGATTTGAGCAGATCATGCGGCGCCAGAGTGGTCTCAACCTGCACCACGGCATTGATAAAGTCAGGCTGCTCAAGATACCCCACCGGGGCACTTCGGTAAATTGCGGAGCAATTCAACAAACGGCTTGCAGGAAGTTGAGATAGCTCAGCAAAGGCCCGCCTGATCTGAAGTGTAGGCTGATCCAAATTGCTGCCGAGTGCAATGAAAGCATGACAGAGCGACTGCGGTATGGCACCCGATGTCAAGTTATCACCGTGTCCGCGTCTGAACCAGCGGAGCTGGTCTCACCGTCCGCAGCAGATCCAGATTGTCGGCGTCGTTTTCTACGTTTCTTTGGCGCTTCATCCTTGATCAGCATGGCCTCACGTTCACTAGCACCAACCCGTTGAAATGTCTCCCACCAATGACCCAGCTCTGGATCCATTTCCCCACTCTCGCAGCGTAGATGCATAAAATCATAAGCGGCACGAAAGCGTGGGTGCTCAATTAAGCGGAATGGCCTGCGCCCTCCTCGCCCTAGAAAACGGGGTTGCATCGCCCAGATTTCTTGCATGATTGCATCATAGCGGCGCGGGATTGCGAGTTCTTTGTTCTGCACCGCTAACACCTCATCCATCGCCTGCTGCAAGGCAAGCATAGGCTTCGCCCCCCCAGCCTGCAGAATATTCCATTGCGCCAACACCTCATGCCATAAAAGAGCCGCAAACAAAAAACCAGGGGAGACTGGTTTCTCTTGACGAACGCGTTCGTCAGCGTTCTTCAGTGCTAGTGCAATAAAACGTTCGCCCAGTGGCTGCTCTAGTATGACATCCAGCATCGGCAGCAGGCCATGGTGCAATCCACGTGCACGTAAGTCCACCACACAGGCCAATGCCTGTCCCGACAACAATAGTTTCAGCATCTCATCAAATAATCGAGATGGTGGAACATTGCGTAATAACGGGGCCAGATCACCGATGGGGACGGCACTTGCGGCATCAATCTGCATTGAAAGCTTGGCCGCCAAACGTACTGCGCGCAACATCCTTACCGGATCTTCACGATAACGCAGCAAGGGGTCTCCAATGATTCGAAGCCGTTTTTCCTTGATATCATCGTAGCCCTTCAGATAGTCCCAGATCTCCTCGGTGGAAGGGTCGTAAAATAACGCATTGATGGTGAAATCGCGCCGTACTGCATCCTCTTCCTGACTACCAAATACATTATCTCGTAATAGACGTCCGTGCTCGTCTGCATGCTTATCTGCCGCCACCCCATCCGGCTCCTCTGTGGATGAGTTACCACGAAAAGTAGAGACCTCCACAGTCTCAGCACCACACATCACATGCACCAGTCGGAAGCGGCGGCCGATAATACGAGATCGGCGAAATACGGCGCGCACATCCTCAGGAGTGGCATTGGTGGCAACATCATAATCCTTTGGCTCTAACCCCAGCAGCAAGTCACGTACCGCCCCCCCCACTACAAAAGCGGAGTACCCCGCCTGCTGCAAATCTGCAGTGACTTTCAATGCACAAGGGCTTAAATGATTACGGGAAATGCCGTGTTGCTTACGCGGGATAATGTGCAGCCTGGTGCCAGAATCGGTGGAGATAGAGGTAGAAGCAGATGATTTACGCTTGAAAACGCGGTGGAGAAGTTTTCGGATCATTACATGGCGAGGTATATATTAAGGTATGAATTATACACCCGCCTCCAGTGCCGGCATGAAATGGCGGGTACTGCCCAGACCCGATTCCTCCAAACTGCACTGGTAGAGGGCCTCCAGATTGGAACGGCTGAATACTTCCTCAGTGGGCCCGGCGAGTGAGCGTCCATTATCGAACAGCATCAGAACATGGTCGCAATAGGGGTTGACCCAGGTAAGGTCATGCAAAACCATCATCACTGCGCTACCCTGCAGAGCCAATTCACTGAACAGCGTCATAGTGAGTAGTTGATGACGAAGGTCGAGATGTTGCAACGGCTCGTCCAACAAATAGCAGTCCGGTGATTGAGTAAGTAACAAAGCGATACGGGCACGTTGCCGCTCTCCACCTGATAACGTGGTCATCGGACGTTGAGCCAAAGCAGTCAATTCCAGGCGGTCGATCGCCTGTAATGCAATACTCTGCCCCCCTCCTTCCCATCCGAAAGGGTTGACAGCATGGGGGTAGCGACCCAGCAGCACATACTCCAGAACATTGCCCCAAAATTCACCAGACTCTTCCTGTAACATAATTCCAAGTTTGCGGGCAAGGTCGCGTCTGGGCCAGTCTTGCAACACCTTACCCGCTACCGTCACGCTACCCTCCCCCCCGTGGTACAGATCACTCAACGCATGGATCAAGGTGGTCTTACCACACCCATTCTGACCAAGAATGGCCCAGCATTCCCCGGGATTAATGGTGAGATTTAAGTCACGGCACAGTAACTTACCGGGGTAATGCAAATTTAGATTCTTGGTTTGTAACATTTAGAAGGGGTTATGCTTGCAGGTATTGGCTCTTATTGCCCAGCCAACGCTGCAGATGCCTCTGCGCCGATGTCGAATCATCACGCAGAATCTCCTCGGCAGCGATACGGGCTGCAGCGAGCAAATCCGCATCCTTCTCCGGATCGGCAAAACGTAACATGGGCACTCCACTCTGGCGCGCACTAAGAAATTGGCCCGGTCCGCGCATAGATAGATCCTTGCGCGCGATCTCAAAACCATCAGTACTCTCAAAGATAACTCTGAGTCGTTTACGCGCATTCTCTGACAATGGATTCTGGTACAAAAGGATGCACACACTGGCTTCTGCGCCTCGCCCAACTCGGCCCCTCAATTGGTGCAACTGTGACAACCCCATGCGCTCGGCGTGCTCAATCACCATCAAAGAAGCATTGGGCACATCTACACCCACCTCGATTACTGTAGTTGCTACCAGTAATTGAATTTCACCCTGCTTAAACCTTTCCATTACCGCTGACTTTTCCTGCAGCGGGAGACGACCATGCACCAAACCTATTTTTAAATCCGGAAAGGTAAGCGTCAGCGATTCATATGTCTCCAGAGCAGTCTTAAGCTGCAAAGTATCAGACTCTTCAATCAGCGGACATACCCAGTAAGCCTGTCTGCCGGCATGACATGACTCACGCACGCGTGTAATCACTTCGTCCCGACGAGTCTCTTCAAACAATTTAGTGACCACCTGAGTCCTACCAGGTGGCAGCTCGTCGATTACGGATACATCCAGATCGGCGTAATAGCTCATTGCCAGTGTGCGTGGGATCGGTGTCGCACTCATCATCAATTGATGTGGAACGAGTCCAGTTTTTGCAGCTTTAGTATGCAATGCGAGTCGTTGTTCGACGCCAAACCGATGCTGCTCATCGATGATGGCTAGCCCAAGCTTGTTGAACTCCACCTGATCCTGAAACAAGGCATGTGTTCCGATGGCAAGCATAGCCCCTCCATCGCTGATAATGGCGAGTGCGTCTTGACGCTGCTGCTTCTTCTGGCTACCGGACAACCATGCAATCTTAATTCCCAGCGGCGTGAACCAACTGGAGAGTTTCTGATAATGCTGCTCGGCAAGAATTTCTGTCGGGGCCATGATGGCCACCTGATAACCATTCTTGATCGCCTGAAATGCAGCCAGTGCAGCCACTACCGTCTTACCGCTGCCCACATCTCCCTGCAATAAGCGTTGCATCGGGTAAGGCCTGGCAAGATCACTACCAATCTCGGACAGCACTTTTTTTTGTGCTCCGGTCAGATCAAAGGAAAGTGATTTCAGTAATGTGATTGTTAAAAGATTCTTCTCTGGCAGCTCAGGCGCACAACGTGAACGGCGCTTCTGATAATGCGACCTCAAGGACAATTGCTGCGCCAGCAATTCATCAAACTTGACCCGACTCCATGCCGGATGAGTACCTTCCTGCAGGGAGTCGACCGATGCATCCGCTGTCGGTTGATGCAGGAATGTCACACTTTCACGGAAGTCTAGTAATTGGTGTCGCTTTAGAACTCCCACAGGCAGAACCTCCGTGAGGCTACCCGTTTGATCGCTACGAGCGAGCGCCTGCCTAATCTGTTTGCGTATCGTTTCTTGAGAGAGTCCTGCGGTAGCAGGATAAATCGGTGTCAGTGCATCGGGTAGTGGTGTGTTCGTACTCACCATATGACACTTTGGGTGAACCATCTCGGCACCAAAAAAACCTTGTCGCACCGCACCCAACAAGCGTACACGCTTCCCAATAGAGTATGCCTTTACCTGGCTACCATAGAAATTGAGAAATCGAATAACCAAAACACCAGTACCATCCTCCACCTGACACACTAATTGCCGACGTGGCCGGTACATGACCTCACTCTGGATGATGGTTCCTTCAACCTGAACCACTTTATCTGAAGGCAGTATATCGGCAATGGGATAAAGATGAGTCTCGTCCTCATAACGCTGCGGCAAGTGCAGCACTAAGTCAAACTCGTTAGCAATACCGAGTGCGGCGAACTTAGCTTGCATGATCTCGTCAACAGCGCTAGGGGCAACTGGAGATCCAATGCCTCCTGCTCTCTTACCCTTCAACCTTTACCCTTGTAACACCATCACCGCATCCATTTCCACCAAAGCTCCTCGTGGCAGTGCGGCCACACCAACCGCTGCCCGCGCAGGATATGGCTGACTAAAATAGCTTGCCATGATTTCATTGAGCCTTGCAAAATGAACTAGATCCGTCAGATAGATATTCAGTTTGACGATATCAGCCAGATCTCCTCCACTAGCCACTGCTACTGCCTTCAGGTTCAGAAATACTTGCTGGATCTGCGCCTCAATCCCATCTACCATCAACATGGTAAAAGGATCCAAACCGATCTGCCCAGAGAGATAAACTGTCTCACCTCCAGCTACTCGTATTGCCTGGGAATAGGTGCCGATTGCCTGCGGTGCATCGGGCGTCTGTATCGTCTGTTTTTTCACTTGAACTCCTAAAGTAGATGAGTCGGCAGAATGCTGCCGGACTGGAAAGACGAAGTAATTTATCGCAAAATTTGACTTATAGAAGTGACCTTTACGATATGATGAAGGGAACTTCGGTACATTTCAACCATAAATCTGTTGCAAACCCACTTATTGCCTATCTGCGAAAATAAATTGATGGAAATTTGCAGTCAAAATTTAGAATTATGCAAAAGCTAGTCATTCAAGGTGGTACACCGCTGACCGGAGAGGTCTACATTTCTGGGGCAAAAAATGCCGCGCTGCCGATCCTGTGTGCTTCTCTGTTAACCGAGGAAACACTCAAGATCGAGAATGTCCCCCAGCTCAATGACGTCACGACCATGCTAGCCCTGCTGAGACAAATGGGTATAGATATCACGCAGGATGGCAAACAAGGTGTCGAACTGACCGCCGCAAGTCTCTCCAATTTAGCTGCGCCTTACGAAATGGTGAAAACTATGCGTGCCTCGATCTTGGTTCTGGGACCAATGCTCGCGCGAGCAGGTAAAGCCATGGTATCTCTGCCCGGCGGTTGCGCCATCGGTTTGCGCCCAGTAGATCAGCATATCAAGGGCTTACAAGCGATGGGTGCTGAAATTAAAATCGAGCATGGCTATATTCATGCGCATGCGAAACGCCTCACCGGTGCACGCATTGCGATGGATCTGGTAACTGTCACCGGCACTGAGAATCTGATGATGGCAGCGACCCTAGCGAATGGCACAACAATTCTAGAGAATGCCGCACGCGAACCGGAAGTTACCAATCTGGCCGACTGTCTGATCGCAATGGGTGCAAAGATTTACGGTGCAGGTGGCGACACTATCACGATTGAAGGGGTCCGAACCCTACATAGCGCAACCCATCGAGTCATGCCTGACCGTATTGAAACCGGCACCTTCCTCGTGGCTGCTGCTGCTAGCGGTGGCGAGATTTACCTGAGGGATACCCGTGCCGACATACTTACTGCTGTTCTCGACAAGCTAAGAGAGGCCGGAGCTACGATCAAGTCTGAACAAGACTGGATCAGTCTAGAAATGAAAAGTGTACTGAAATCTGTCAATCTTCGGACGGCTCCTTACCCTGACTTCCCCACTGATATGCAAGCTCAGTTCATGGTTCTAAACAGTGTCGCTAAGGGGACTGCCATCATGACCGAAACGATATTTGAAAATCGTTTCATGCATGTTCAGGAGCTGAAACGTATGGGTGCCAACATCGAGGTTGAAGGGAATACCGCCATAGTGCATGGAGTGGCCGGTCTCGACGGGACCAATGTCATGGCCACTGACCTACGTGCCTCTGCTAGCCTTGTGCTAGCTGGATTAATCGCTCAGGGTGAGACCACTATTGAACGCATCTACCACCTTGACCGTGGCTATGAACATATTGATGAAAAACTAACCCGATTAGGGGCAAAGGTCCGACGCCTGAATTAATGAAACGTATATCCTGGCAACTCTCTGCGGTAAAATGTAATTTTTCGTAAGCTCTCATCATGACCGGCATCACTATTGCCCTTTCTAAGGGCCGGATTTTTGACGATACAGCGCCTCTGCTTAAAGCGGCCGGCGTGATTGCGCTCGATGACCCTGAAACCTCGCGCAAGCTGATACTCACCACCACCCGAGAAGATGTGCGATTGATTATTGTGCGCGCTTCTGATGTACCGACTTATGTGCAATATGGTGCAGCAGACATGGGTATTGCCGGTAAGGATGTGCTGCTCGAACATGGCGGGGCTGGACTCTATCAACCCCTCGATTTGAATATCGCCTGCTGCCGTATGATGGTGGCAGTACCCGATGATTTCGATTATGAGTCTGCAGTACGTCAGGGCGCCCGTCTACGGGTAGCGACCAAGTATCTACAAACAGCACGCGAACACTTCGCTGAAAAGGGGATGCATGTTGATTTGATCAAACTCTATGGATCAATGGAGCTTGCACCACTGGTAGGACTCGCAGATGCAATCGTAGATCTGGTGTCCAGCGGGAATACTCTAAAGGCCAATCAACTTAAAGCGGTGGAAGAGATCATGCCAATTTCAGCGCGACTGGTGATCAATCAGGCTGCATTGAAACTCAAATACGATACGATCCAGCCAATGCTGGAAGCGTTCTCAGCCGCAGTCAAGAAATAGTGAATAGCCTGAACACGTTCATACTCTCCACTTAATAATTCCGAACTGCCCCTCCTTATGCTACAGATAAAACGGCTCTCTTCAACCGATGTCGATTTCGATGCGACACTCAGAAAACTACTTGCTTTTGAAGATTCACAGGACGAAGCGGTAGAGACAACCGTCAACACAATTATTGCGGACATTAGAGCACGCGGAGATGAAGCACTGCTCGAATATACTCGCCGCTTCGACCATCTGGATGCGACCTCGGTCGCTCATCTTGAGTTACCTAGAGAGCGTTTGCAAAAAGCCCTGCTGGAATTACCAATAGCTCAGCGAAAACCTCTTGAGCAGGCTGCTGAACGAGTACGCACCTACCATGAGAAGCAGTTATCACAATCCTGGAGCTATACCGAACCCAATGGTACGACGCTTGGTCAGAAAATAACCCCTCTTGACCGGGTCGGTCTATACGTACCAGGCGGCAAGGCATCTTATCCTTCGTCAGTACTAATGAATGCAATCCCTGCCAAGGTGGCTGGGGTAGGTGAACTTATTATGGTTGTGCCGACCCCAGGCGGTGAGAAGAACGAACTGGTGTTGGCAGCAGCGGCGATTTGCGAGGTTGACAGAGTATTCACCCTCGGTGGCGCCCAGGCTGTTGCAGCGCTGGCTTATGGCACCGCGACCGTGCCACAGGTAGACAAAATCGTAGGTCCCGGAAATGCCTATGTAGCAGCCGCCAAGCGCCGCGTGTTTGGCGTAGTTGGTATTGATATGATAGCCGGGCCGTCTGAAATCCTAGTGATTTGTGATGGCAAAACCGATCCAGACTGGATTGCGATGGACCTGTTTTCACAAGCGGAGCATGATGAAATGGCTCAGGCCATCCTACTCTCTCCCGATGAAGACTTCATCGAGGCTGTTGCGGCAAGTCTAGTCCGGCAGCTACCTACAATGCCGCGCCAAGCGGTGATACGAACCTCGCTCCAAAACCGTGGAGCATTGATTCACGTTCGTGACTTGGATGAGGCCTGCGCCATCGCTAATCGGATCGGACCCGAGCATCTAGAGTTATCGGTTGGTCAACCAGAGAAATGGGCAGAAAAAATTCGCCACGCTGGTGCGATTTTTCTTGGGCGCTATACCTCTGAAGCCCTCGGCGACTATTGTGCTGGACCCAACCATGTCTTACCCACTTCACGTACCGCCCGATTCTCATCGCCGCTGGGGGTATATGACTTTCAAAAACGTAGCAGCATCATTCAAGTTTCAGCACAGGGTGCCGCAGAGCTTGGTGCAATTGCTGCTACCCTAGCTCGGGGAGAGGGTCTGCAGGCGCATGCGATGTCGGCTGAATACCGTTTCAAGGCTCAAAATTAATCCAAGATGAGCTCTACTCCAGACCAGATCATCCGACCGGAAATTCTCTCACTCTCCGCCTACCATGTGCAGCCTGCTAATCGCATGGTGAAAATGGACGCGATGGAGAATCCCTATAATCTGCCACAGTCATTGCGTGATGAGATCGCGCAATTGACAGCAGAGGCACCTCTCAACCGTTACCCTGATGCAAATGCTTCACACCTTAAGGCCCGATTGCGCGAGGCGCTGGATATCCCTCCGGGGATGGATGTCCTATTAGGAAATGGATCGGATGAGATTATCCAGATCATCGCACTGGCCGTAGCCAAGCCCGGCGCAGTGTTACTGAGCGTTGAGCCCGCATTCGTGATGTTCCGCATGATTGCGACTTTCGCAGGGATGCATTACGCAGGGGTGTTGCTGAAAGACAATTTCACTCTTGATCTGGATAAAATGCTTGCTGCCATCAGCCAACATCAGCCAGCAGTAATCTTTCTGGCCTACCCTAACAATCCCACGGGTAATTTGTTTGACGACGCCTCTATCTTGCAAATTCTTGATGCTGCTCCCGGCTTGGTGGTGATCGATGAGGCCTACCATGCTTTCGCAGATGCGAGCTTTATAGACAGACTTGCACAATATCCCAATCTACTTCTGATGCGCACACTCTCCAAACTAGGCCTAGCTGGTTTAAGGCTGGGGCTGCTTATCGGCAGGCCAGAGTGGTTGACACAACTAGAAAAACTGCGTTTACCGTATAATGTGGGGGTTGCTACTCAGTTGATAGCAGAAAAAGTGTTGCAGCATATCGATATCCTGCTGCAACAGGCCTCATCCATTAAAGTCGAGCGTGCAGTTTTAGTACGAGCTTTACAAGCAATAGTTGGAGTTGAGGTCTTTCCGACAGATGCAAATTTTATTTTAATACGGATGGCCGATGCTGGCCAAGTGTTTCAAGGGCTTAAACAACGTGGCGTACTAATCAAGAATCTCGATGGCTCACATCCGCTGCTGAAGAATTGTCTGCGTGTAACGGTTGGGACCTCCGATGAGAATATGCAATTCCTAGCAGCACTGCAGGCCTCGATCAAACAGCCAATTAACTGAAATAAAACTGTAACCCAGACAATCATGCGCCAGACACAAATCACCCGAAATACTTTGGAAACCCAGATCAGCGTCAACATCAATCTGGATGGAACCGGCAAAGCATTACTGAATACTGGCATTCCGTTTCTTGACCATATGCTGGATCAGGTGGCCCGCCACGGCATGATAGACCTCGAAATTACCGCTCAAGGGGATTTACACATTGACGCCCATCATACGGTAGAGGATATAGGCATCACTTTAGGTCAAGCATTTGCACAAGCTATCGGGGATAAGAAAGGTCTGCGCCGTTATGGTCATGCGTATGTTCCCTTGGACGAGGCCTTGTCGCGGGTCGTGGTCGATCTTTCGGGACGGCCTGGCATGGAGTTTAATGTCAATTTCGTACGTGCCCGCATCGGTGAATTTGACGTAGACCTGACAAATGAGTTCTTCCAAGGTTTTGTTAACCATGCCCTGGTGACGCTGCACATTGACAACCTGTCTGGAGGGAATGCTCACCATCAGGCAGAAACTATATTCAAGGCATTTGGCCGAGCACTACGGGTTGCGATAGAACTCGATCCACGTGCTGCCGGTATAATCCCATCTACCAAAGGTTCTTTGTAACCTCCTTACCTCCCCTTGTAGCATGACTGATATCGCAATCGTTGACTACGGCATGGGCAATCTTCGCTCCGTGTCAAAAGCTCTAGAGCACGTTGCCCCTAAGGCAACCGTGGTCATTACTAGCGACCCAGCAGTGGTTCGAAAAGCTTCTCGTGTCGTATTTCCAGGTCAGGGTGCGATGCCAAATTGCATGCATGAAATGGATTCGCGTGGTTTGCGTGATGCAGTAATACATGCCGCTGCTAACAAACCATTTCTCGGCATCTGTCTCGGCTTACAGATGCTGTTTGAAACCAGCGAAGAAGGCAATGTAAAAGGCCTGGGTATCCTGCCAGGAAAGGTACGGCGCTTCCCTGCCGCGGCGGCAATGCATAACGCCGACGGGCAGAAACTCAAAGTGCCACATATGGGCTGGAATCAGGTTCATCAAGCTATCGATCACCCGTTGTGGCATGGGATCAATAACGATGCACGCTTTTATTTCGTACATAGTTACTATGTCGACGCCGGCAGCCCTGAGCCGGTAGCGGCCTACAGTTTTTATCCTTTTCAGTTTACTTGTGCAGTGGCAAGAGATAATATTTTCGCTGTCCAGTTTCATCCAGAAAAAAGCCATTCGGCAGGACTGACTCTACTTGGAAATTTTGTGCAATGGGAACCAGCTACCACAAACTAGACTGATCAGATCTGACCATGAATTTTCTTCAACCATAAAAATATTAAACCCTAACAACTTAGCTCCGATTCAAAATGTTAATCATTCCTGCGATAGATCTTAAAGACGGACACTGTGTCCGTCTCAAACAAGGAATAATGGAAGAGGCCACTGTTTTTTCAGAGAGCCCCGCGTCCATGGCTGAGCATTGGTTGCAGCAAGGTGCGCGTCGCTTACACTTGGTGGATCTAAACGGGGCATTCGCAGGAACACCAAAGAATGGACTGGCAATCCGTGCCATTGTCGAAACTGTCGGCGACAGAATTCCGATTCAATTGGGCGGCGGGATCCGCGATCTTGAAACCATCGAACGATATCTAGATGATGGTATCACCTACGTTATTATAGGAACTGCAGCGGTGAAGACACCCGGTTTCCTGCATGATGCCTGCTATGCCTTTCCTGGTCACATCATGGTCGGACTGGATGCGAAAGATGGCAAGGTAGCAGTCGACGGCTGGTCCAAGGTCACCGGTCACAACGTGATTGATTTGGCCAAGAAGTTCGAAAATTATGGGGTCCAAGCGATCATCTATACCGACATCGGTCGAGATGGCATGCTCAGTGGCGTTAATATCAAGGCTACCGTGGATATGGCAAGAGCACTCACTATCCCCGTCATTGCCAGTGGAGGCATCACCAACCTCGATGATGTCAGAGCGCTTTGCGAAGTCGAGTCGGAAGGCATCATGGGGGCCATCACTGGACGCGCCATTTACGAAGGTTCCCTAGACTTCAGGGCGGCACAGGAGTTAGCCGATACTCTTGGCACCAGTCCTTAAGCCAATAATCTCCTCAACAACTTATCATCATAGACCCATGAGACTGGAACAGTTAAGTTCAGTTATTTACTTACCTGTACGCCTCTGTGTCTCTGCTTACCTTTAGGGTAGAAGGTCTTTAGTCTTATGGGTCTCGCCAAACGTATTATCCCCTGTCTCGATGTAACCAATGGTCGCGTGGTCAAGGGTGTCAACTTCGTAGCCCTACGGGACGCGGGTGATCCCGTTGAGATCGCACGCCGCTACGATGAACAAGGAGCTGATGAGCTAACATTCCTAGACATCACTGCCAGCTCTGACAATCGTGACATTATTCTACGTATCATTGAAGAAGTTGCGGCTCAAGTCTTCATCCCGCTCACTGTGGGAGGGGGAGTTCGTGAAGTGGGGGATGTACGCAGGCTATTAAATGCTGGCGCTGATAAGGTCAGCATCAACACATCGGCTATTCAGAATCCTCAATTAGTGGCAGATGCCGCAGGCCATTATGGTTCTCAGTGTATCGTGGTAGCAATAGATGCTAAGAAAGTGAGCGGTATGGGTCCTGATACGAACCGTTGGGAAGTATTCACCCATGGCGGACGCAGAGCTACCGGTCTCGATGCAGTGGAATGGGCAGTGAAAATGCAATCTCTGGGAGCAGGTGAAATTCTATTGACCAGTATGGATAGAGATGGGACCCACAATGGTTTTGATCTGGGGCTCACTCGCACGGTATCAGATGCATTGGACATACCGGTCATTGCCAGTGGTGGCGTGGGCAATCTCCAACACCTAGTGGACGGTGTAATACAGGGCCATGCAGAGGCGGTGCTTGCAGCAAGCATATTTCATTACGGTGAATATAATATCCGGCAGGCTAAGGAGTATATGGCGCAACATGGGATTGAAGTTAGGCTATAGTGTTAAAATCAAAATCGAGAGGTCTTTCCACCAATCTTGGATCCTGAATCTATGTCTGCTACTTGGCTCAACAAGGTAAACTGGTCCGATGACGGGTTGGTGACGGCAGTAGCTCAGGAGGCTGATAGCGGCCAGGTATTAATGGTCGCCTGGATGGACCGCGAAGCATTACGCCTCACCGTAGAAACAGGCGAGGCGGTATACTGGTCACGCTCCCGCAAGAAGCTCTGGCACAAAGGTGAAGAATCCGGTCACGTCCAAAAAATAAAGGAAATCCGTATGGATTGCGATGGCGATGTTTTGCTACTAACGGTTCAGCAGGCTGGTGGTATTGCCTGTCATACCGGTAGACATAGCTGCTTCTACAACCATCTAAAAAATGGCCAGTGGGTGGTCGCTGAACCGGTAATCAAGAATCCTGAAGAAATCTACAAAAAATGACAGAATCGACGATTCTCTGCCGCCTGGCAGAAACCATTGAATCTCGCAAGAATGGTGACCCTGCTACTTCGTATGTCGCAAAATTGCTGCATGAAGGAAATGACAAGATACTCAGAAAAATAACGGAAGAGGCCACCGAAACACTATTGGCTGCGAAAGACTGTGACAAAGAGCATATCGTACGCGAGACTGCAGATCTGTGGTTCCATTGCTTAATATTGCTCGCGCATCATGGCCTAGGACCGAACGATGTGCTGAATGAACTACAGAGACGTGAAGGGGTTTCCGGAGTAGCCGAGAAGGCATCTCGGAAAACCGGATAAAAATGGAAGACTGCTTATTCTGCAAAATCGTAAGAGGGGAAGTTCCCTGTAACAAGGTATACGAGGATGCAGAGGTACTCGCATTTCATGATATCCATCCAGCAGCACCGATACATTTCATGCTGATACCCAAGTTACATATCTCTTCATTGACCAAGATTGAGGACCAGCACCGCGATTTACTCGGCAAGATTATGCTACTGGTACCAAAATTAGCGCAGGATCAAGGATGCACAGACGGATTTCGCACAATTATCAATACGGGGCGGGTAGGTGGACAGGAAATTTATCACCTTCATATCCACATTATCGGTGGCATCGAATGTTTACCTGTGATGATTCATCACCAGAGATAGGGGAGTAAATGATGGGAACATTCAGCATCTGGCATTGGCTGGTAGTTCTGGTGATTGTCGTTTTGATATTCGGCACCAAGAAACTGCGTAATCTCGGTAGCGATCTAGGGGGGGCAGTGAAAGGTTTCAAAGAGGGTGTGAAAGGTGCTGATGAAGAAAATACCCCTCCCCCACAACAGATGAGCGGTCAAACCATCGAGGGCGAGGTCAGCGACAAGTCACAAAAAAAATCATGATAGCTACAACTGGTCGAACCACTCGACAGGTAAAAATCTAACCCCTAGATACTGCTCTTCGTCCACGACCCGCACAAAAAATGTTCGATATCAGTTTCGCTGAAATACTGATCATAGCAATCGTAGCGCTGATCGTGGTGGGCCCGCAGCGACTCCCCAAGGTAGCCCGGACCTTGGGATATCTATTCGGACGTGCGCAACGTTATGCAGACAATATCAGAAGTGATATTCGGCATGAAATGGAACTAGAAGAGCTGAAGAAACTAAAAAATTCGATGCAGGAAGCCACCCATACTTTTGAAGATGCGATTCAACAGGAAATAACGAAAACTCCAGCAGTTTCTGTACCACCAGAAGTCGTGACAGAGAACAAGTCATTGACGGAATTCAACACTACCCAAGTTGGGCCAGCATCTCAACCGAATCTGGGGGCAGATGATGCCCCCGGGAAACTATCAAACGATGCCGGTAATGCGACTTTCAAATAACGTGCTCCATGCTGGTGCGGATCAACACAACCGCGTCGGCAACTATTGACCTACCCCGTGATGACATGAGCACTGAAGATACCTTCATTTCACATCTGATGGAATTGCGCACCCGGTTGATCCGTGCATTCGGAGTTCTAGCGCTGGGATTTCTGCCCTGTGCCTATTATGCACGGGAACTTTACTCGCTTCTGGCACATCCCCTTCTGGAACAACTACCACAAGGTGGACAAATGATTGCCACGGAAATTGTCACCCCGTTCTTTGTTCCGATGAAAGTTGCAATGATGGCTGCTGCGGTCATCACATTGCCGCACACGCTCTATCAGGTGTGGGCCTTCGTTGCGCCGGGGCTGTATTCACACGAAAAACGCATGGTACTGCCGTTGGTTCTTGCTAGCAGTTTCCTATTTGTCTGCGGCATGGCATTTGCCTACTTTGCCGCACTACCATTGGTATTCGAGTTCATCACCCATTTTGCACCTGAAGGGGTGGCGGTAATGACAGATATCGGCAAGTATCTCGACTTTGTCCTGGCCATGTTTATCGCTTTCGGCGTGACTTTTGAAGTACCGGTACTCGTTGTAATGCTGGTCCGAATGAACGTTATTTCAATTGCCAAATTAAAAGATATACGTAGCTACGTCCTGGTTGGGGCATTCGTGGCTGGTGCGATCTTTACCCCACCCGATGTGGTCTCTCAATTCATGCTGGCAGTACCACTTTATCTACTCTATGAACTGGGTATCCTGGCCGCAGGTTTCATGGGGAAACCTTTACCAGTTAAAAGTTGTCAGCTCACGAGTGACGAAGAAAAGAAACAAAGTCAGAATGAAACCGAGATCAAGGAAAGTCGTTAAACCCCAGAGCAATTGGTTAGGAACATCTCTAGCGCTATTCCATAGCATTCTGATCTAATTCCTGGGGAGATGGCTTAGGCCGTTTCCCAACCTTTATTTTGACAACTTTCTCCGCCTGGCTACGCACCACTGTAATCGCTCCAATTTCTCCCGGAGGAAGTGCTGCGATCAGATTAAGCATGACTGACGAATCGTTGACCGCTTTACCGTTCACTGCCACCACGATATCTCCGGGCTTCATCCCAGCATTATCGGCGGGGCCGCCCTTAAGTACCCCCGCAATCAATGCACCATCATCGCTGGTACGCTTAAATGACTCGGCCAATTCTGGAGTCAAATCTTGCACCTCTACACCTATCCAGCCACGTGTCACCCCTCCCGTTTGAATGATCTGCTCCATTATCTGCTTGGCAGTATTGGCAGGAATTGCAAAGCCAATACCAAGTGATCCGCCATTTGGGGAAACAATCGCAGTATTAATACCGATCAGATTTCCAGAAGCATCCACCAGCGCCCCACCAGAATTCCCTGGATTAATAGCAGCATCGGTCTGAATAAAGTTCTCAAAAGTATTAATGCCTAGATGCGACCTTCCCAGTGCGCTAATAATGCCCATAGTTACAGTCTGCCCAACACCAAACGGGTTGCCGATGGCAAGCACCATATCGCCTACCTTGGCGTGATCTGAATGTCCAAAAGTCATAGCCGGTAGCGCTCCCATATTGACCTTTATAACAGCAAGGTCAGTCTCTGGATCCGAACCAATGATGCGCGCCCTAGCTTTTCTGCCATCCATCAGCGCAATATCGATCTCATCCGCGGCCTCAATCACATGATGGTTGGTAAGGATATAGCCTTCTGGACTTACGATTACACCGGAGCCCAGACTTGATGCACGCCTGGACTGCGATTCGAAACGGTCCCCAAAGAAACGTCGAAACATGGGATCATCCAGCAGCGGATGGGCTGCTACCTTGACTTCCTTACTGGTAAAAACATTCACTACTGATGGGGTTGCGATTTGAACGGCATCACTAAAGCCACCAGGCTTGGATGCGCTGTCGCGGACAGCTTCTTTCAGCGTCACCATACCGACATGATTACCCTGAGGTAGTAGCTCAGGGCGCAAGGTGGAGACAACAAACAATACCGCAAGGAATACCGTTACTGTTTGTGCGAAAATTAACCAGAGCTTATGCATAATTTTATCTAGATTTCGGTACCAGAATAATTTCCATAAAAAATAGAGGGAAACATTGATGCGACTCAACGAACTTGAAATCTACTTGAATCAATTGCTCGATGTTAGCCATATACATGATTATTGCCCAAATGGGCTGCAAGTGGAAGGCCGAAGCGAGGTACGTAAGCTGGTTACCGGTGTAACCGCCTCATTTGATTTCCTACAAGCTGCTGTGGACGCGGGTGCGGATGCCGTGTTGGTGCATCACGGTTATTTCTGGCGCGGTGAGAATCAATGCTTAACCGGCAGGAAACGCCGTCGCATTGCACTACTAATAGAAAAAAATCTCAGCCTTTTAGCCTATCACCTGCCGCTGGATGCTCATTTGGAGTTGGGCAATAACGCGCAACTCGGACACAGGCTAGGCCTCATCGAGACTGGTCGTTTTGGCGAACAGAATATTGCTACACAGGGGACTCTGCCTCAGGCTATGACGTTGAAAGATTTTGGAATGAACATAGGGCAGCTATTGTCACGAAGCCCTCTGGTGATTGGTGATCAAAAAAAACCAGTTCACCGGGTAGCTTGGTGTACTGGCGCAGCTCAGAATTATTTTGATGAGGCGATTCAGTTAGGCGTGGATGCATTTATCACCGGTGAAATTTCAGAGCAGAATGTGCATGCCGCACGCGAATCCGGTGTTGCCTTCATTGCGGCTGGACATCATGCCACCGAGCGTTATGGTGTCCAGGCATTAGGAGATCATGTTGCACAGAAATTTGGAATTGCCACACAATTCATCGATCTAGACAACCCGGTATAGCCAACATTGCCATGAATAGAAAGAATAGCGGCCTCACTATTAAGACTAGGGTTCTCTGCGTAAACTCGTTACACAGATATAAATAGGAATGATCATGGGGCAGACGCCGCTACAAGGAATAAAAGTTATTGAAATGGGAACACTCATTGCCGGGCCATTTGCAGCAAGATTAATGGCGGAATTTGGCGCAGAAGTTATCAAGATTGAATCGCCTAAAGATGGCGACCCTCTGAGGCAGTGGCGCAAACTGCATGATGGCACATCATTGTGGTGGTACGTACAGTCACGAAACAAGAAATCAGTAACTATTAATCTCAAAAAAGAAGCCGGTCAGAAAATTATCAGGGAACTGGTTAAAGATGCCGATATTGTCATAGAAAATTTCAGACCGGGTGTGATGGAAGGTTGGAATTTAGGCTGGGATCAACTTAGTTTGATCAATCCAGGGCTCATAATGGTACGAATCTCTGGGTATGGACAAACAGGACCATACCGAAACCGCCCTGGGTTTGGCGCGATTGGAGAGTCCATGGGCGGCCTACGTCACCTCACCGGGTACCCTGAACAGGCACCGGTAAGGGTAGGAGTGTCAATAGGTGACTCTATCGCTGCAATGCATGGCGTAATGGGTGCATTGATGGCCTTGCATCAGCGTACTACAGGAGATGGTAAGGGTCAGGTGGTGGATGTAGCATTATATGAATCGGTATTTAATCTTATGGAAAGCCTACTACCGGAGTACGGAATGTTTGATTTCATCCGGAATCGTAGCGGTGCAGCTCTCCCCGGCATTACCCCATCGAATACATATCCATGCCGTGACAAGAAGTACGTGGTGATTGGGGCTAACGCCGACAGTATTTTTAGGAAGTTGATGATAGCTATTGGCCGCAACGATCTTGCCAATGATCCGGAGCTCGTTCATAACGATGGACGAGTACCTCGTACCAAAGAGCTTGATGAGGTAATTGCGGCATGGACAATGCAACATAGCTTGGATGAAATTCTAGAAGCTCTCAGCAAGGCAGAGGTCCCCGTAGGAAAAATCTATGATATCGCTGATATCGTCAATGATCCTCACTACCAAGCCCGGGGGATGATTCAGCAGTTTGAGCTTCCAGATGGATGTTCTGTAAAGTTACCTGGAATTGTTCCAAAACTGTCAAGAACACCAGGTGAAATCCGTTGGATTGGGCCAAAACTCGGCGCTCATACAGCAGAAGTTCTCCACAGCTTAGGATATGACGAAGCAGCGCAAGAAACGTTAAAAGCAGATGGAATAGTCTAATCGCTATACAGATAACAAGAAGAAGAATTCGTTTAAGAGTGCAGTACTATCATAAAGCCGAGATTTACTTTATATATCAATGCTATCTTGAAAATTTAAGGGTGCACTTTGAAAGAGAAACAGAGGATATATCTCACATGAATTTCCTCCGTAAATTTCTTGACAGGTAAAAGGGTAGGGGTTAGGCTACGAGGGTCGTTGGAA
>JBAWVG010000011.1:0-35297 GCA_037147395.1 Nitrosomonadaceae bacterium
TTGGTGCTGAAATCAGAGTACTCCGTAGTGCTTCCGATGATGATCTCACCATGCGCTTTCTGCAAGATATAGCAGTCACGCGTGCTTAGATTCGAGCGCAGCGTACCTGGTTGCAGTGCCTCAGTGCAGATAATTTGCCCACGCACTGGCTGGATAGGAATTTCAATATTGGCAAGCTTAGCAATCTGAGCGCTCCAAGCACCAGCCGCGTTGACTACTGCTCCACACGCTATGCTTCCCTTATCCGAATGGACCTCGACGATTCGCCTATTATTGCAGCGGAGTGCGTGCACTCGTGCTTCAGCAATGAAGCATGCGCCCTTAGCACAGGCCCCGCGCTTGAGTGCCTCATTTAGCAGTATTGGATTTACCTGATTGTCGCCTGGAAAATGAATTGCATTGCGCAGGTTGTGAGTAATCAACGGATCTCTGTCGCGGATGCGTTGTGGTGTCCACTGTTCTAGTGCCCCATGGTCACTACCTGCCCATGAAATGATACGACTGGCATGACTTTCCTGGCTCTCGTCATAGATCAAATACAACAGCCCGGTTGCTGATTCGGCCTCGATATTAATTCCGCAAAGCGTTAGGAGTTCAGTTGCGAGTTCAGGGAACAACAGGTTACTTTCCCACAGAAAGTCCATGAATTTGAGTGGCAAAGGCGCCGGCTCGGCCCCGGCACCTTGTTGCGAGGTGTGCAGAATTACGCCACAGCCAAGGCCAAGCGATTCACCTAGCGACCAGAGTCCGCCAGCAGAGGCAGAAGTCGCGCGACCAGGAGTTGAGGCGTCGAGTAGTGTGACCGAGGCGCCGCGCCGAGCCAGTGAAAAGGCGACACTTGATCCGATCACGCCGCCGCCAATGACAACCACGTCTGAAAATTTTCGCATTACCATTAATTTTTGAGCGATTCTGGAGCAAGTGATCCGAGAGTTATCGGCACAAGTGGGGCGCGTACACTCGGCGGACCAATATCCATCACCGAACATTTCTCTTCCGCTGCGACTAGACGTGAAAGGAATGGCCAGCAGAAACGTCCTTGACAGGCGCCCATACCAGCGCGTGAAGTTATCTTGAGGCTACGGTAGGTAGTTGATCCAGCGCAGACCGCCTCGCGGGCTTCGCCCCAGGTTACCTCTTCACAGCGACACACTAGAGTGTCATCACGCACCAGAGACATGAGGCCCGGTTGTAGTGTTGAGATCTTATCTAGGGCGCGACGAAGTGGCATCAGACGAGAGAGTTTCTGTTCGATCAAATCGCGTTCAGCAGTAAACCTTGCTTCGTCGATTGCTCCGAGAAAAAAGGCAGCAGACATTCCAGCAAGTTTCCCTTCATGTGCTGCAACTAAAGAGCCGGCAACGCCTGCACCGTCACCTGCAGCAAAAATACCGGCAACGCTGGTTGCAAGGTTACGGTCCCGAATTGGAATCCAGCCACCGACTTCAGGACGGAGCTCAAGTTTACACTCAGCCATTTGTGCCAATTGGTTACGCGGGACAAAACCGTAGCCCACTAGCAGTGTATCTACTCTCTCGGTTTCAATACCATTATTGTCCGGAAACCACTCCGCATTAACAGGGGCGTGCTGGACCGCGTTGAGCTCACTTTCACCTTGAGCAGAGACGACTATACGGCCATAGCGGACTGGGACGCGGGATTGGTGAAGTTTATTTAGGTAGAGGAATCCCTCAACAAGGATTTTCGGTGTGCGAAATCCGTGCAGCGGCAGACGGAGCCAGGCTGGACGAGATGATGCTTCCAGTACCGAGACCACGTGCACCCCAGCATCGATCAGTTGGCACGCTACCGCTAACAAGAACGGGCCGGTGCCGGCGAGCATCACTCGCTTTCCTGGCGTAACTCCCATGGTCTTTATGAGTGACTGCGCAGCGCCAGGCGTCATTACACCGGGTAAGGTCCATCCAGGAAAAGGTGGTACAAGTTCATGGGCACCCGGGGCGAGGATGAGGGCCTGTGGCTGGAGCAGTTCGGTATGCTCATCAGGAGAGGTGATAGCAACGCGCAGCTCGTCGAAGATCCCCCAAGCGCTATAACCGTTTCGTATTTCAATATACTGTGTGAGCTTTGCTATTTCTGTGCGCAGTTGTTCCCCTCGCGGATGTGGAGTTGGTGCGCGCTCCGGATTAGTCGGCATGCGGTAGATCTGGCCGCCCAGAGCGAATCCCTCATCGACAATCGTGCAACTGAGGCCTTGTTTTGCAGCGGCAATAGCTGCACTCATACCGGCGGGACCGCCGCCGATGATCACAATACTGGGGTGGTTCATACTTGGTATGCAGTAGTTGCTGCCCCTTGGGCGGACACGATACGCATACCTGGTTGCACCAGGGTCATACAAGCGCGGACACTTGTACGTTCATTAATCTGCATCAAGCAATCACAACAAACACCCATGCCGCAGAATAGTGAGCGTGGGGCTGCGGTGCTTGCAGTCACTCGTACAACCCGTCGACCAAGATGGAACAGGGCGCCAATAACAGTGAATCCTTCCGGGCAGTGGACCGCCTGCCCATCTAGTATGAATTCTATTTCCATGATTATTATGCGTGCTGTGTACAGTCTAGATCGACAGGGGGTAGCGGCTTGTGGCGCGCATGGAGTATATATTCTATCAGACCGTACCGGGCTCAGTAACTCCTGAAGTGGTTCCCTTGACCAGCAAGAGCAGCAGGATGTAATGTTCGCCAATCCCGATTGAAAGGCCGTTGTGGAATTTACCTTTGAATACTGATCCTGCCACACACGAACTTCTTCACGGTATCCTCAAGCAGGTATCCCGTTCATTTTATCTCACGCTCAATGTGTTGCCAGCAAATGTGCGCGATCAAATGGGGCTGTCATATCTATTTGCGCGCGCGGCTGACACGATAGCTGATACCGATCTAATCAGTCGCGCCCAGCGACTGGAGTATCTAAATCAGTTTCGCTCACAGTTCAAAGGCGGTGACATTCAATGGGACGCTATCCGGAGAATCCAGGCGGCTCTTCTCCCTCATCAGCAGAACTCGGCCGAGCACGTTCTGTTACAGCGGCTGGGGGATTGTCTTAAATTATATGAGCGATACTCTCCCGATGATCGGGAACGAATCCAGTGGTTAATGGAAGTTCTGCCCAAGGGGATGGAGATGGATTTGGTCAGGTTTCCAGGAGAATCTGCGGCAGATCTTACTGCATTAGCCACACTAGATGAATTAGATCATTACACTTATTATGTTGCGGGTTGTGTCGGGGAGTTCTGGACAAGGATGGTGTGCGCGCATCGGCCAGCGATGGCGCAGTGGGACATTGCGGAGATGTCGGCTATCGGTGTGAGTTTCGGTAAGGGTTTACAGTTGACCAATATCGTCAAAGATATTGCCCGAGACATTCATCACGGCCGTTGTTATGTGCCCCAATCGTTGCTTCAGGAAGCTGGACTGCAGCCGGCTGATTTGTTGCACGCAGGTAGTTTGATAAGATTCAGACCGGTGTTGCACCGGCTCATCGCGCTTGCAATGGAGCATCTTAATCAAGGGTGGATTTATACTATGGCGATCCCGTCTTCTGAGATCCGTCAGCGGTTGGCGTGCATCTGGCCGATCTTGCTAGCCGGGGAAACTTTGCGGCGTGTTGCGGTTGATTCCGGACTACTTGATCCTGCGGTTAATGTGAAAGTGCCGCGCAGTACTGTCTACCGAGTGATGTTGTTGACGCTACTCACAGGCGCCAGTGGAACAGTGGCAACTGCCTCTTGGAATCGCCTCAGAGGCTCTGTAAGGGATTCCTTAGAACTTGTAGCCGCGGTGTAATGCAACTACGCCAGCAGCCAAATTGAAATACTCCACCCGTTCGAAACCAGATTCCTGCATCAATAGCTTTAACTCTTCCTGGGATGGGTGTACACGGATGGACTCAGCAAGGTAACGGTAGCTATCCTCATCCTTAGCAATAATCTTCCCCATTGCCGGCAGGATCTTGAATGAGTAAGTGTCATAAATAGGTTGAAGTGGTTTCCATATCTTTGAAAATTCAAGTACAAGGACGCAACCCCCGGGGCGGAGTACACGTAGCATCTCCTTAAGAGCAGTATCCTTGTGGGTCATGTTTCTGAGACCAAAGGCTACGCTGACACAATCAAAATAATTAGCCGGGAAGGGTAGTTTTTCTGCATCGCATTGTGCCACCGATGCTGACCTGCCCTCATCTAGCAGACGGTCTCGACCGATCGTTAGCATTGAGTTATTGATGTCGGTGAGCCAAACCTCGCCAGTTTCGCCGACCTGTTCAATGAACCGTGCGCTCAAATCAGCAGTTCCGCCAGCAATGTCGAGCACTCGGCCGCCACTCTTGACTCTACTGGCTTCCACGGCAAAATGCTTCCACCAGCGGTGCATGCCCACTGACATAAGATCATTCATCAGATTGTAGCGCTCTGCTACCGAATCAAATACCCCTGCCACCTTGCGGGCTTTTTCTATTTCGGGAACGGTATTGAAACCGAAGTGAGTGGTTTTAGTCATGAATATTCAGATTTTCAATCTAAGAAGGTTCGCGGCTTGTGCCAGCTTGTTCTAGCCGCTGTAGATAATGCTGCCACATTTTATCCTGATGTAACCCATATTCGTAGAGTAGGTCCCACGAATAAAGGCCGGTATTGTGTCCATCAGAAAAATTCAGTTGAATTGCATAGCTCCCGACTGGTTCGATGTGGTCTATATTGACATCTCTCTTGCCAGTTTGAAGCACCTCTTGTCCGGAGCCATGCCCACGCACTTCCGCTGAGGGCGAATAGACGCGAAGAAATTCGCACGGAATCTGGAAGGTGTTGCCATCCGCAAAAGAAATTTGCAATAACTTGGATCGCCGGTGCAGTTTTATTTCAGTGGCTTTTGGGGTATCTTTTCCAAGGCCTGCCATATCACATCCCTTATTACAGACGTGTACATGATAAACCAGCACAGGAAAAACTAAAACTTTATCTCAGCGTCAGGTCCCTTTCACCTTGAAACCCTGCATTGGTCCGAGTCTGGTTTTAGCAAGTTGGCTCAGTGAGAATGGTTATGCGTAGTGTTCTCTAAGGTGTGTTGGTTACTGGACCACTAATAGGGTTAATGCGCGATCACGGCTGCTTCAATCTCTGCAAAAGTCTTGGCAACCTCGGTAGATGGAATGATCGATCCTAATTGTTTTTCGATTTGCGTCAAGGAAAAAATACCGCATACAACAGGCTCGCCATCGGGATTATTTTCTATCACTAGGGTGTGTTGTCGCCCGCTCTCACGCAAGCTAGATATCACATGCCCAACCTTGGCATGCATTACCTCACTAATTGGGATTGCTTCCATCTGATCTAGCGGGGTCATGATATCAGCGACCAGTATTTCATTATGTTTCACCCTTCGCTCCTGAATAAAGCGTAGTGGCTTCTCACCAAGAATATCCGTTGCGGTGATGATGCCACCAAGGGCGCGATCCTGGTTCAATATCAGTAATGATCGGACTCCCCTCAGTATCATGAATGTATTGGCAGATTCCATGGTTATACTCGGCTCGATCACAGCGGCATAAATGTAGCGAAGATCGGTCATCACATCGAGGGCAGGTGAGTCGAGAGAAATAGATTTTGGCGGAGCGGGACGAGAGATCTGTACCGATCCGGTCAAGCGCTTTGCAGGAAGAACAGGGTAGTTGGACATGGTGTAAATCTCCATTTGGGTGGATGGGGAACACTTGCGATAGGATGGGAGCCTACGGTTATCCTATTTGGATATTCAACCTTACGCGTATCAGAATGATGGGTCAATACAATCATAGTCCATTAGTCTTAGCATGTAGAGGGTAGTCGACCAGGCAAGTTTGTTAGAATATGTCCAGACTCTTTACCTGGATGGTTATGCACTTATTCCATAAAAATATTAGTTTTAAGGCAGTATCTTTGGTAGTACTTAGCTTGCTTGCAATCGGTTGTGGCACCCCGTCCATAGCGGGTCAGTTACGTCCGGAAGTTAGTGTTTTTATTGGTGAGATGGTTGACCGTCACGGATTCGAGCGGGCTGAGCTTGTACGTATATTCAGTAAGGCGCAATTTCAGTCGGCGATTATCCGTGCTATTTCCCAACCAGTTACTGCTCGACCCTGGTATGAGTATCGGCCTTTATTTGTCAATGAGCGACGTACATCGGGTGGAGTCACCTTCTGGAATAACCATGCGGAGAAACTAGAACGGGCAAGTAAGGAGTACGGTCTCCCCGAGGAGATTGTGACGGCGGTAATTGGAGTGGAGACTATCTACGGCACTCAGACCGGCAAGTATCGCGTGCTCGATGCATTGGTCACGCTGGCATTCGATTATCCTCGTCGCTCTGAGTTTTTCCGCGACGAGTTGGAGCAGTATCTCTTGCTGATGAAGGAGCAGGGTGCTGATGTATTAAAGCTCAAAGGCTCGTACGCGGGTGCGATTGGCATCCCGCAATTTATGCCGAGTAGTTATCGACGTTACGCCATCGATTTCGATGGCGATACTCGAAAGGAATTATTACAAAGTCCCGCAGATGCGATTGGCAGTGTCGCTAATTATCTCAAGATGTTCGGATGGGAACAGGGGCAGCCAGTGGCAGTTCGTGCGCAAATCAGTAGCGAGCGTTATCAAGAGGCTCTGGCTGCCGGAATTAAGCCGAGTTTGACGTTATCACAAATGAAACAATTTGGAGTCACACCTCTGGTGGGGCGAGCAGATCTCGTTGGCGAGCGTATGGCTGCGTTGTTTGTATTGGAGGGTAAGGATGGGCCGGAGTATTGGCTGGGCTTCAACAATTTCTATGTCATCACTCGCTATAATCGCAGCACTTATTACGCCATGTCAGTATGGCAACTAGCTGAAGAAATTTACGCCGCAAGAAGTCGTGTCAATGACTTTTGATGTTGGATGTGAGTATGCCTCTGGTTTCAATAAGTGCTGGGCCCACTCTACGGATTAGGAACTAGGAAAGGCCACCACATGATCGGCCTCAAGGCGGATGCCGATCTTCTCTCCGATGGCATGGTTATGGTGACTGGGTACCAATGATAGCGCGTTAGCACCGCTTGGCAGGTTGAGTGTGTAGAGAATATTGGCTCCGCGGAAAGACTTGTGGAGGACTACTGCTTGCAGCAAACTGGAATCGTCGTGCACGATATCATCCGGTCGCAAGAGCACATCAACTCGGCAGCCCTTCCCACAAATCTGATCGTCTGGTGAGCATTGATGTGGGATGTCTGCTGTTAGCACACCCAGTTCGATTTCTACTCGGTTTGGGTCCAACACCTGTCCGGGTAGGAACACGCCTTGACCAATGAAGTTCGCGACAAAACGGTTGGCAGGGCGATGGTATAGATTGTAGGCACTGTCCCATTGCTGGATCTCGCCGCGATGCATAATTCCGATCTCATCTGCAATGGCAAAGGCCTCGTTCTGATCATGAGTCACTAGTATGGCGGTAGTATTCTGACTCTTTAGTATCTCGCGCACCTCGAGGCTCAGACGTTCACGCAGGCTGACATCCAGATTGGAGAATGGCTCATCCAACAGCAGCAGATCAGGCCGCGGTGCTAGAGCACGTGCCAGCGCCACACGCTGCTGTTGACCGCCGGAGAGTTCGTGTGGATATTTGTTGGCTGCATCGGATAGACCGACAGTCCCTAGTAATTCATTGACGCGTGGCCCCCGATCATTTTTTGGTAGTTGATGTAGTCCAAAGCCGATGTTATCGATAACAGTGAGGTGCGGGAATAGTGCGTAATCCTGAAATACCATGCCAATATGACGCTGTTCCGGCGGTAGAAAGACACCGTTACCACTTACCCTCACACCACTCAATAGAATCTCTCCCGCTATAACGGGTTCGAACCCTGCAATGCATCTCAATACGGAGGTCTTTCCGCAACCGCTCGGCCCCAGTAAGCAGCCGATCTGACCTTTCTCCAGGGTCAGCGATAAATTATTTACCACTAGTTGCTGACCGTAAGCTTGTTGGATGTTTTTTAGTTCGAGCAGCATAAATTATTTTTCCGTTTGCCGCATAAACAGCATGATCGGTATCAAGCCTGCGACTACCAGCGCCACTGCCGGTAATGCGGCCTGCTCCCACGCTCCTTCCGAAGTCATTTCAAAGATCCGTACCGACAGCGTATCCCAACCGAATGGTCGGGTCATTAGGGTAATGGGCATCTCTTTCATTACATCGACAAAGACCAGTGCGCCAGCGGTAAAGATACCGCTTTTCAAGATTGGTAGATGTACCCGTCGTAGCATCATCCATCCGTTTATACCCATACTCATTGATGCTTCATCGATGCTGCTGGTGATGCGCTGCATCGCGCTATCGATCGGACTGTGACTGACTGCGAGAAATCGTGTCAGGTAAGCGAGTAGCATGATAGCGAGGGTGCCTTGGATTATGAGACCAGTTTCGATCTGGAATAATTGCAACGTTATTTCTCCAATCCAATTGTCTAGGTTGGCTAATGGCACAAACATACCCACAGCTAGCACCGTGCCCGGTAAAGCGTAGCCGAGGGTGGCGATGCGCACCGCATTACGCGTGGCTGCATCTTGGTGACGGCGAGCTGCATATACTAGTAGTAGCGCTACTGTACAGGTCAGCAGTGCGGCAAGTGTGGACAGCAGCAGCGAATGCCAGAGTAACCCTAGATAGCGAGAGTCGAGATCCTGCGCCAAACTGTTAGCTGCCCAAATGAGCAGCTGTCCGATCGGTAGCAAAAAGGCAAGAAATAATGTACCCGAGGCTAGTGCAGTTGCCGTTACGGAGCGCCATCCGGCAAGCAAGATGCGGCCAGCGCGCGCGCTTTGCTTAACTTCGGCATAGCGCATACGGATGCGAATCTGTTGCTCCACCACGATCAAGGCAAAGACGATTACGATCAGCAACGAAGCTAGTTGTGAAGCAGCTGGTAGCGAGAACATGCCGAACCATGCTTTGTAAATGGCGGTGGTGAATGTATCGTAATTGAATACTGCCACTGTGCCGAAATCTGCCAGGGTCTCCATCAGAGCTAGCATCACCCCGCCGGTGATCCATGGACGTGCCATTGGTAGGGCCACCCTGAAGAAACCTTGTGTGCGATTAAGCCCAAGTGATTGCGAAGCTTCCAACGAGCGTTTTCCTTGTGTAAGAAAAGCATTGCGTGCGAGCAAGTAAACGTAGGGGTAGAAAGCCAGCACCATGACTGTGATCACGCCCATCCGTCCACGCACTTCAGGGAACCAAGCATCCGGACCCAGCCACGAGCGAAATGCGGTCTGCACTGGGCCTGTGAAATCAAATAGTCCGAGTACCACGAATGCGGTGACGTAGGCGGGGATTGCAAGGGGGAGCAACAGTGCCCAGGAAAATAATTTCCGCCCAGGAAACTCACAGACTGCGGTGAGCCAGGCGAGACTTACGCCTAGCAACGTGGTACCACAGACTACGCCCAGTGCAAGCCAGAAAGTGTTGATTAGAAGACTTAGCAGGGTGGTCTCAACCAAGTGTTGCCAGATATCGCTGGTGGGGGCAAAGAACGAGGAAAGGATGGTGCCGATCGGGATCAGCACCAGTGCAGCCACCAGAAAAGGGATTAGACGCCAGACGGATGCTGGACGATGATTAGAAGAGAGGTAGCGGGAAAGGCTGGTTAACTTATTTCCATTCCGCACCGCAACACTGAGTGTTTCAACCTTCACCTTCGCTGCCTTAGCGGTAGCCGGCCCGATCCATCAGCTTGACTGCCGCTGCCTGCAGTTCACCAGCGGTAGCTACATTTATCGTGTTCTGCTTGAAACTGCCCCACGCCGAGACCACCTCATCAGGTTTTATCTTAGGATTGACTGGATACTCCATGTTCACCTCGGCATAGAGGTTTTGTGCTTTATCCATTGACAAGAATTCCAGCAGCTTAATTGCTGCTAATTCGTTCTTGGCATACTTGGTGATGCCTGCTCCAGAAATATTGACATGGACACCATTACCGGTCTGGTTGGGCCAGAAAATTGCTAATGGTAACGAGGGGTTCTTTGCCAATAGGCGACCATAATAATAGGAATTGACCAGTGTCACGTCGCATTTTCCAGCTGCGACGAACTCCATCGCGCGAGTGTCGTCCGACAATGGATCAGTGGCGAGATTTGCGACCCACCCCTTAACAATCTGCTCTGCCTTGGCTTCTCCGTGCTCGGCAATCATCATTGCGATCAGAGATTGGTTATACACCTTCTTGGATGAGCGCAGACATAGGCGTCCTTTCCACTTTGGTTCGGCCAAATCCTCGTAGCTGGAAAGTTCTCCGGGTTTTATTTTATGAGTGTTGTAGACCATGGTACGGGCACGTACTGAAAGGCCGAACCATTGTTTTTGAGGGTCGCGCAGGTGGGTCGGGATATTGGCATCAAGTGTCTTCGATTCTATTGGTTTCAGAAGCCCCTCGCGTGCAGCCTCCCACAGATTACCTGCATCAACCGTGATGAGCATGTCGGCTGGTGTATTCTTCCCTTCCGCCTTGAGGCGTGCGAGTAAGGCACCTTCATTATCGGTGATGAACTTCACCGCAATGCCGGTGTCTTTGGTAAAAACATCAAACATCGGTTTGATGAGTTGTTCAATACGCGCAGAATAGACCACCACCTGCTCAGCATGGACGTAATTAGCGCCAAGCAACGCGGCGCAACCAAGTATTGCTACAAGATAACGGCCTAAGAGTGGTCTCGGCATTTTCATTTACTCCGGATAAAATTAACAACAAAATCAAGGGTGCGCTTGCGATTTGATTATATACGAATGATAATAGTTATCAATAAGAATCTGGATAACTTGGTGTCAGCTATTGAAAATGAGGGATAAATTCGGGGGAAATAGTTTGGTCTCGGTATGTACTACCCATAAAGTTATAGAGCTTCTGACCGCGCATACTACTCATGAATTGAAGCTTTATGAATATTGGAAATAATAAACAACTAATCATAGCGGTAAGAATTCTTGAGGTGCGGCGAATAGGCCTCTATACATATTCATCCGCGAAGGGGCACGCCCTTCTTTCTCAGTATCAGTTCGCCATGAGAAGGGTGATATCTGGACTAGTAGCTTTTCTACTTATTCTCCCGATAAGCTTGTCCACTCATGCTCAAGGGAAAGAATGGAAGAGGCTTAATGGCGAGGTCATGTTTTTATACCGACAGGGTCATTATGATCAGGCTGTTGCCACCGCAAGGAGAGCTTTGCAGGTAGCTGAGAAGGCCGGTGGACCGGATCACCTTGATGTGGCCATGAGCCTAAACAACCTTGCCGAGCTGTATCGAGCTCAGGGTCAGAATGAGCTCGCAAGGTCACTGCACGCACGTGCGCTGATAATCAGGGAGAGGGCGCTTGGTCCAGAGCATCCTTTGGTGGCTGCGAGTCTAAATAATTTGGCAGAGTCATACCTTGCCCAAGGTCAGGACGAGCAAGCGGGGGCACTCTTCAGGCGTGCACTGGCGGTCACGGAGAAGATCTTTAGCTCGGACCATCCTTTAGTTGCTACGAGCATGAATAGTCTGGCAATGGTGTACGATTCTCAGGGGTTGTACTCACAGGCTGAACCGCTTTACCAGCGGTCATTGGCTATTTGGGAGAAGACTCTCGGATCGAATCACCCTGACGTGGCGAGAGGTCTCAACAATTTAGCGTCGCTGTACTATTCTCAAGGCCGCCATGCTCAGGCCGAGCCACTTTATCGGCGTGCACTGGCAATTTGGGAGAAGGTCTTAAGCCCTAATCATCCGGATATAACCCACAGTCTGAACAATCTTGCAGCGTTGTACTATGCCCAAGGCAAATACGAGCAGGCCGAACCGCTCTACAAGCGTGCGCTGGAAATCGGGGAGAATGCGCTCGATCCAGATCATCCTGACCTAGCGACGAGCCTCAATAACCTGGCGGAGCTTTACCGTGCCCAAGGCAAATACGAGCAGGCCGAATTGCTTTATAAACGTTCGCGTGCGATCTGGGAGAAGATCCTGAGCCCATATCATCCTGAAGTTGCCACGAGCTTAAACAATCTTGCGTTGTTATATGATGCTCAAGGTAAATATGACCAGGCCGAGCCGCTGTACAACCGTTCGCTGGCAATCTGGGAAAAGGCGCTCGGACCGAGCCATCCCGATGTGGCCACAAGCCTGGAGAATAGAGCAACACTCTATCGCAAGACTGACAGGAAAGCAGAGGCAGAATTATTGGAGCAGCGGGCATTAATCATTCGGAGCTTGAAGCGGTGAGATTAAAGATGAGACAGGAGAACCTTTTTCAGAGAGGTACGGCGACCATGAGACGGAGCTTTGTTACTGCTGGCTTGTGCGGCTTGTTACTGATTTCAACTTTCACGGCGAGCGGACAGATGGTTACAGAAGTGATTCCATTGCAGCACCGAGTCAGTGAAGAGATCATACCGGTACTGCAGCCATTTCTGGATAAGCAGGGGGCGGTTAGCGGTATACAGAATCAGCTCATCGTACGGACCACGGTGATCAATCTAGAGGAAATTAAACGGTTGCTGACTGAGATTGATGTTGCGCCGCGTCTCCTGATTATAATCGTGAAACAGGATGTAGACCGAGCCACTGAAGAGCATCTGCGCGATGCTTTAGGAAGCGGTAGTGGAGCGGGTGGACGTATCGCCATCACCGGCAGCGAAGACGACTCTGGTCGTGTGCCAGGAGGAGGTCAGAAGCAACCCGGTAGACAGAGTGCGCGCACGATCAGCAGTCGCTCACTGGAGAGCGATCGTAATACTCAGCGGGTACAGGTCCTAGAAGGGAATCGTGCCTTCATCCGGAGCGGGCAGTCGTTACCACTGCCTGCGAGGGGCCTGATTTATTCACCTCAAGGAGACGTGAGAGTGGTGGAGAATGCGCAGATGCGGGATGCTGTCACTGGTTTTAGTGTATTGCCCCGTGTCTATGGTAAACAAGTGATGCTAGAAATTAGCTCGCAGCGGGATAGGTCCAGTGTACAAAACCCTAGCAGTATTGATATTCAGCAGATGGCCACGGTTGTTTCTGGCAGGATGGGTGAATGGATTGAGATCGGTGGTGTGGGGCAAGGGCGAGCTGAACAGGTTAACAATTCTCGCAGCATCACGACGAATGGCCAGCAGCGCAAGGTATTGGTCAAGGTAGAGGAAGCGCAGTAAGTGGCTTAGATGGGCTTGTTTGTAATTTAGTGAGATTAGCCATAGACTGAAAATGATGGTTGCAAGCGAATGGGCTGATTTGTCAGTGCTGCATCAACTAACCCAAAACAAGGAGAGATCATGGCAGAAGAAAGTATTTATCGGATAACGGAGATAGTTGGGACCAGCAAGGTATCTTGGGAAGATGCGGCTAAGAATGCGGTTAAGACTGCTTCAAAGACACTGCGTGACCTAAGAGTTGCTGAGATTATGAAGCTTGATATGGTGATCCAGAAAGACAAAGTGACTCGCTATCGGGCCCGAGTAAGTTTGTCTTTTAAGTACGAAGCAAAGGGTAAGTAAGGTAGGTAACTGGAGTGAGGAATAAAAAGGGCGCTGATATGCGCCTTTTTTATTCCTCACTTTACTGAGCGGCAAGCGCTATACAACGGGGGAGGATTCCTCTTCAAACTCTAGCTTCACCTTGCCATCGGCACCCATGTCCACTGTCACACGGCCGCCGTTGGCGAGACGGCCGAACAGTAGTTCATCCGCCAGAGCGCTGCGAATGGTATCTTGAATCAACCTTGCCATCGGCCGTGCACCCATCAGCGGATCAAAACCATCTTTTGCCAGATGAGACTTTAGTTCATCAGTGAAGACAGCTTCCACCTTCTTTTCATGTAATTGAGATTCCAGTTGCATCAGAAATTTATCTACTACCCGCAGAATCACGTCTCGGTCCAGCGCTGAGAAGGAGATAATTGCATCGAGTCGATTGCGGAATTCCGGCGTAAACATGCGTTTGATGTCGGCCATTTCGGCACCTGCCTGCGCCGACTTGGTGAAGCCAATTGAAGTCTTGGCGAGCGATTCTGCCCCAGCATTCGTAGTCATAATGATGATCACATTGCGGAAATCTGCTTTGCGGCCATTATTATCGGTTAGAGTGCCATAATCCATCACCTGAAGCAGAATGCTAAAAATGTCTGGATGGGCTTTCTCTATTTCATCCAGTAGCAGCACTGCATAGGGCTGTTTGGTGATGGCCTCGGTGAGTAGCCCACCCTGGTCAAAACCAACATAACCGGGAGGTGCGCCGATCAGTCGTGAAACTGCATGCCGTTCCATGTACTCAGACATATCGAAACGGTGCAGTTGAATACCCAATGCATAAGCAAGTTGCCGTGCCACCTCAGTTTTCCCGACGCCGGTAGGACCAGAAAAGAGGAATGAGCCGACTGGTTTTTGTGGACTACCCAGCCCGCTACGTGCCATCTTGATCGCTGCTGTGAGCGCATGGATAGCCTTATCCTGACCGAAGACAATAGCCTTCAAATCACGTTCGAGCGTCTTCAGTGTGTTCCGGTCATCACTGGAGACACTCTGGGGCGGTATGCGGGCGATCTTCGCTATGATGTCTTCGATCTCATGCTTACTAATAATCTTGCGCTGCTTTGATTTGGGTAGGACGCGTTGGGCTGCGCCTGCTTCGTCGATCACATCGATCGCTTTGTCTGGCAAGTGTCGGTCACTGATGAAGCGTGCTGATAACTCCGCCGCGGTGGAGAGCGCGATGGCCGTATATTTAACCCCATGATATGTCTCATAGCGGGACTTTAGTCCGCGCAGGATGGCTATAGTTTCCTCCACGCTGGGTTCAGGAACATCAACCTTCTGGAAACGTCTCGACAGCGCATGATCCTTCTCAAAAATTCCACGATATTCACTGTAAGTAGTGGCGCCGATACATTTGAGTTGACCGGTATTGAGTATTGGCTTGAGAAGATTGGAGGCATCAAGCGTGCCGCCAGAGGCTGCGCCGGCGCCGATTAGGGTATGAATTTCATCGATAAAAAGAATGGCATTCTGATCTTCAAGTAACTGTTTTAGAACGGCCTTCAAACGCTGCTCGAAGTCTCCCCGGTATTTGGTGCCGGCCAACAGCGCTCCCATATCCAAAGCATAGACTTGATGGTGTGCCAGAATTTCAGGTACTTCTTTTTCGACGATGCGTCGCGCTAAACCCTCAGCAATGGCAGTTTTTCCAACCCCAGCCTCACCCACCAACAGAGGGTTATTCTTGCGCCTCCGGCATAAAGTCTGGATTACCCGTTCTAATTCCTTTTCCCGGCCGATCAAAGGGTCGATCTTGCCAGCCAATGCCTGACTATTGAGGTTTGTGGTATAGCTTTCTAATGCGCCGCTGGCACCAACTTCCTGTTCAGTCTCAGCTTCGCCCTCAGTCTTAGCGCCGCTACCTTGAGGAACTTTACTGATGCCATGGGAAATGTAATTAACAATGTCTAGCCTCGCCACCCCTTTCTGGTGGAGGAAATAAACAGCATGCGAGTCCTTCTCGCCGAATATCGCGACCAGGACGTTGGCGCCGGTGACCTCTTTCTTTCCGGAGGACTGGACATGCAGGATGGCACGCTGGATTACTCGCTGGAAGCCAAGGGTTGGCTGTGTATCCACCTCGCCGCTGCCAGATACAGTGGGTGTATTCTCGTCAACATGTTCTGTAAGCAGTTTGCGTAGGTCGTCTATATCGACTGAACAGGCTCGGAGTACATCGGCCGCAGTAGGGTTATCGAGCATCGCCAATAACAAGTGTTCGACTGTAATAAACTCATGCCGCTTCTGCCGCGAATCGGCAAATGCCATGTGTAGGGATACTTCTAGTTCTTGAGCAATCATTTTAGGTTTTCTCCATCACGCACTGTAGCGGATGCTGATGCTGTCTGGCAAATGTGACCACCTGATCCACTTTCGATGTAGCGACATCGTTAGGGTAGACGCCACATACCCCTACACCCTCTTTATGAACTTGGAGCATTATTTGTGTTGCCTGCTCTCGGCCCATGGAAAAAAAAGTTTGTAACACCGAGACCACGAATTCCATCGGTGTGAAGTCATCATTAAGCAGGACCACTTTAAACATCGGAGGAGGCTTCAGTTTACTCTTTTCGGCCTCTACTACGGCATCTCCGTGGTTTCTTGCTGCCATAGTCACCCGCTTCATTTGCTCATTAATCGTAACAGAATGTCTGACATCTCTTATGTTTGACGATTACTGAGGAATTTTCAAGTAACTTGATAAAATTATTCTGTTGCATTTTTACAAAATTCGATATGACCACTTGACTTGGGGACAGGATTTGCGTAAAACCAACCTTGGCGTTTGGCTTCAAGTGTTCTGCAGCACCGGTTACAGCCGTTTGCGGTCTTGAAACTCAAACAGTATTCGGGTTTCCGGCCCGGTTTTTATATATAGGAAGTAAAAATGGCAACAGGTACAGTGAAATGGTTTAACGATTCTAAGGGTTTTGGTTTTATTACCCCAGATGATGGTAGCGAAGATTTATTTGCGCATTTTTCCGCAATCAACATGTCAGGATTCAAAACCCTCAAAGAGGGTCAGAAGGTGAGCTTTGAAGTCACTCAGGGTCCGAAAGGCAAACAAGCATCAAACATTCAGGCTGCCTAACGATTCTCTGCTGACGCAGCTCAGCGCTGCAATCAGTAATAATCATTGGATGCAACAAGCCCTTGCCGGGAAACTGGCAAGGGCTTTTTTACGTCATTCTCTCTTCAAGCGCTTGCCCGAATGCGGAGCACGATACTTTCTGAGCACCAGTCATCTGACGTGCGAAGTCATAGGTCACAATTCTGTCCTGGATAGTTCTCTCAACCGATCGAATTATCAGGTCGGCAGCCTCAGTCCAGCCCATGTGCCGCAGCATCATTTCTGCTGATAAGATAATGGAACCAGGATTGACTTGATCCTTACCGGCATATTTGGGTGCGGTTCCGTGGGTCGCCTCAAATACCGCAATCGTGTCGCTGAGGTTTGCACCCGGCGCGATACCGATACCTCCTACCTGAGCGGCTAGAGCATCGGAAATATAGTCACCATTTAGATTAAGTGTGGCGATTACGTCATACTCTTCTGGCCGTAGTAGGATTTGCTGCAGAAATGCGTCGGCAATCACATCCTTAATGACGATTCCACCTTTGTCGGCTGGCAGCTTCATCCACGGACCACCATTAAGTAGTTCAGCACCAAATTCTCTTGCCGCGAGGGCATATCCCCAGTTCTTGAATGCCCCCTCGGTGAATTTCATAATGTTGCCTTTGTGCACCAGGGTTACTGATTCGCGCTGATTGTCGATTGCGTACTGGATCGCTCTGCGAACCAGGCGTTCGGTGCCTTCGCTGGATACCGGTTTGATACCGATACCGGACGTTTGTGGGAAGCGTATCTTGGTGACCCCCATATCTTTCATCAAGAAATCGATTAGTTTCTTTGCCTTATCCGTACCTGCCTCCCATTCAATGCCCGCATAAATATCTTCTGAGTTCTCGCGGAAAATAACCATGTCAGTTTTCTCGGGCTGCTTGACCGGACTCGGTACCCCCTTGAAATAGCGCACGGGCCTCAAGCACACATACAGATCCAACTCCTGGCGCAATGCCACATTAATCGAACGGATGCCGCCACCCACTGGCGTAGTCAGTGGCCCTTTAATGGATACCACATACTCCTTTGCAGCCTGTAGAGTTTCCTCAGGTAACCATACATTCTCACCGTAGACGCGGGTAGACTTTTCCCCTGCATAGATTTCCATCCAAGAGATAGCGCGTTTGTCAGAGTAAGCCTTGGCTACAGCAGCATCGACTACCTTCTGCATCACCGGCGTAATGTCTACGCCGATACCGTCACCCTCAATGTATGGAATGATTGGGTGATCAGGTACATCGAGGGAAAAATCCGCGTTGACACGGATTTTTTCACCCTTGGTCGGCGGCTTGATGTGCTGATACATAGTGTCTCCGTAGTGGTTGGTAATTGGGTAGAGGATTGAGCCAGTAATTGGTATGGCAAGAGAGTGTTTATATTTTACCCTAAGCGCTGGTACACCGTGTTGCTGCACCCTTTTGTTGTTGCAGATGTCAGTTTGTATGCTTGTTCCTTTCCTCTGACCAAGACGCTAGAATGCTGGCTTACGTCGATTTGGCGCGCATTAACGGAATAAAGGTATGGTTTGGAAACCTAATGTTACGGTTGCGGCGGTCATTGAACAGAACGGAAAATACTTGCTGGTGGAAGAGGAATCGGATAGTGATCAGTCATTCAATCAGCCAGCAGGGCACTGGGAGCCGGATGAGTCGATCATCGAGGGCGTAATTCGGGAGACCCTAGAAGAGACCGGCTATACTTTTGTTCCGCAGAGCTTGTTAGGCATCTATCGCTGGCATTCGCGCGCTAACGATGTCATTTACCTGCGCTTTGCCTTTACGGGGTTGGTTGCGGGCCACGATCCTGCTCGTACGCTGGATGTGGGTATATTGCGGGCTGAATGGTTTGGCGTGGATGAAATTCGTGGGTTGATCTCACGTCACCGCAGCCCTTTAGTGATGCAGTGTATTGAGGATCATTTGGCAGGGAAGCGTTATCCTTTGGATATTTTTAGCCATTTTGATTCAAATGATGACAAGCCGTAAACGCGTGGTAGTTGGGATGTCGGGCGGGGTCGATTCGTCTGTTGCGGCGTTATTGCTGAAGCAGCAAGGTTACGACGTGGTTGGCTTGTTCATGAAGAATTGGGAGGATGACGATACTGATGAATACTGCTCCTCACGCCAGGACCTGATCGATGCGGCATCGGTGGCTGACATTATCGGAATCCCTCTGGAGGCGGTGAATTTTTCTACCGAATACAAGGAACGAGTATTCAGCCAATTCTTGGTCGAATATAAGGCGGGACGTACACCTAATCCAGATGTTTTATGCAACGCGGAAATTAAGTTTAAGGCGTTTCTTGATCATGCTATCAGCCTCGGCGCACAACATATTGCCACTGGACACTACGCCCAAGTACGAGAGATAAATGGATTATTTCAGCTACTGAAGGCTGAGGATGGAACTAAAGATCAGAGTTATTTTCTCTATCGATTGAACCAAGCTCAGTTGGCGCGCACGCTATTCCCGATTGGCCATCTCTACAAGCGTGACGTGCGCAAAATTGCCCGTGACCACGGTCTGCCAAATTCTGCCAAGAAAGACAGTACCGGAATCTGCTTTATCGGTGAACGTCCATTCCGTGAATTTCTGAATCGCTATCTCCCGCATGAGCCGGGAGAAATACAAACTTCTGATGGCGTAGTGGTGGGGCAGCATATTGGTCTGATGTACTACACCATTGGACAGCGACAGGGATTGGGTATTGGTGGAACTAGGGATGGGGATGGGGAGCCATGGTTCGTGGCCGACAAGGATATGGCGAGAAACACTTTGATCGTGGTACAGGGTCACGACCATCCTTCATTATTTAACCCTAGACTCAGCGCTGCTGATCTGACATGGGTCAGTCAACAGGTGCCGCACTGCAATTGGGTCTACGCGGCCAAGATCAGGTATCGTCAGTCAGATGCCCCTTGTTCCATCACGCACCTTGACGGCGACAGATGCGATATCGAGTTTGCCCAACCGCAGTGGGCGATAACGCCAGGTCAGTCAGTGGTGATTTACGAGAGCAAGGTATGCCTAGGAGGGGGGGTAATTCTAGGATAAGGGGGGGGGGCGCTGCTGCCGCCGCGACTTTTATCTGTGCTGACGAATCATCCCTTGGGTAAAGTTTCCACAAAGGACTCTCTTTTTTCCAGCTTGCTGGAAAGATCTTCAAGATTAGGGAGGGTGGTTTGCCATGCGATCTCCGGAAAACGAAGGGTCAGATAACCAAGCGCACAAGCTAATGCGATATCAGCCAGTGTGTAGGCGCTGCCGTTACACCATTTCTTAGTACCCAGTTCCTGTGCGGCGGCTTCCAGACCGCGCGTAATCTTCTGTTGCTGACGAAGGATCCATTCTGGGCTTTGTTGGAGTGTGGGCCGCTTGCGTTCGAGAAAAATTGTAGCAGCTGCATCGCTGATTCCATCTGATAAGGCTTCCCAACGCTTGACCATGATACGGTCCGGGTTAGAGTTCGGAATCAAGCGCGATATCGGACTGATGCTGTCAAGATACTCGACGATCACGTGAGAGTCGTATAACGGGGTTCCGTCTTCTAATATCAGTACCGGTACCTTGCCTAATGGATTGTAGTTTGCTACTTCACTGTCCGCACCCCATGGAGCGGCAACTTCGAACGTGCAGTTGATACGTTTTTCCGCCAGAACGATGCGAACTTTTCGTACGTAGGGACTGGTGAGTGATCCAAAGAGCTTCATAATATGATCCTGCTATCAGTCCAATCGAGCGGCGGATTATACGGACTTTTAATGATGTATGGCATAGGTAGGAAGCCTAGTTAGCTGTGTTAAAATGTTTTATCAGCAGAATCAAGAATATGAATACATCCACTCTCACTGCCTTGTCCCCCCTTGACGGCCGTTACCACGGCAAAGTTTCTACTCTGCGGCCTTACTTCAGTGAGTACGCCCTGATTCGTTATCGTGTTCAGATTGAAATTGAATGGTTCAAGGCACTGAGTCAGGAGCCTGAGATTAGCGAGGTGTCGACGTTTTCTACCGAAAATATCGAGTATCTTGATGATTTAGTAACGAATTTCTCCGAAGATGACGCAGAAGCAGTTAAAGCGATTGAGGCTCGTACCAATCACGACGTTAAGGCAATTGAATACTGGCTGAAGCAGCGTCTGATGCAGAATGCTGAAATCGTAGCGCCATTAGAATTTATTCATTTTGCTTGCACCTCAGAAGATATCAATAATCTTTCCCACGGACTGATGCTGATGCATAGCCGCGACCGAGTGATGTTACCGGCGCTGGAAAATATCATTATCAGACTCGGCGACATGGCTCATCAGTTGGCGGCAACGTCAATGCTCGCACGCACGCATGGTCAACCTGCTACTCCGACTACCCTAGGAAAGGAGCTTGCCAACTTTATTCATCGCCTGAGACGCGCTTCCAAAAGGCTGTCTGGCATCGTTATGCTTGGTAAAGCCAACGGTGCGGTTGGCAATTACAATGCTCATCTCGCTGCGTATCCTAATCTTGACTGGGAAAAACTTTCTCGAGCTTTTGTCGAGCGACTTGGCCTAGAGTTTAATCCCTATACGACCCAGATCGAGCCGCATGACGCAATTGCAGAGCTTCTGGATGCCTACTCACATGTCAATACCGTGTTGTTGGATCTGGATCGTGACCTCTGGGGATATATTTCGTTGGGGTATTTCAAGCAGAGCACCAAAGTAGGCGAGATTGGTTCGTCGACCATGCCGCACAAGGTCAATCCAATTGACTTCGAAAACTCGGAAGGCAATCTCGGCATCGCTAATGCTTTGTTGAGGCACCTGAGTGAGAAGCTGCCGGTGTCGCGCTGGCAGCGTGATCTGACAGATTCAACCGTATTGCGTAACCTAGGTGTGGCGCTTGGGCATACGCTGTTAGCATACGACTCTTGTAGCAAGGGACTCAATAAATTAGAAGCCAGTCCGGAGCGGTTAATACAGGACCTGGAGAATGCTTGGGAGGTCTTGGCAGAGCCAATTCAGACAGTAATGCGTCGTTACGGTGTGCCTAATCCCTACGAGCAACTGAAGGAGTTGACGCGTGGCAAGGGGGGTATAACAAAACAAGTTCTGCACCAGTTCATCACCAAACTCGCCGTGCCAGAAACTGAGAAAGCGCGCTTACTCAAAATGACACCACAAAACTATACTGGTAAAGCCTCAGAGCTGGCGAGTAATATCGATAAGTAACGCATTGTAATCCCCCGCTATTCTCTCTTCCATCTTGACTCTACGGATTAACACCGTCGCACTTTGTATTAAATTCTTTAGTCTGTACTTGAAATTATAAAAGTTATCCCAATATTCTAAAAATATGAAACGCAAGAGTAAGGAGAGGGAGATGCAAGAACCACAGGATCTACAGATATCCCCAGAAATAGATGGAAACACCAGTGAATCTAGTCTAAGGGAAGATATTGAAAATAAACCGGCTGAGTTGGAAGGTGAAACCATGCCCAGTCTGGAGCAGTTGCTTAAGAGGGCCGAACTTGATGCGATTGAACATCATGATGCTTGGCTACGTGCAAAGGCTGATGCTGAGAATATACGAAAGCGAGCTCAGGTTGATATTGCCAGTGCACATAAATACGCTATTGAGAATTTTTCTACGGAACTGTTGGCGGTGATGGATAGCCTGGAAGCCGCACTAGCAGTAGAGAGTGCCACAGTAGAAAATTTCAAGAGTGGCATGGAGCTGACGCTTAAACAGCTCACCGCAGCTTTTAATAAATTCAACATCAAGTCGATTGAGCCGGTTGGAGAGAAATTTGACCCGCATCAGCATCAGGCCATGTGTACGATAGATTCTGACTTAGCCCCTAATACGGTAGTACAGGTGATGCAAAAGGGCTACCTGTTAAACGACCGGGTAATCCGGCCAGCGCTAGTTGGAGTTTCAAAAGTTAAAGAGACTTGAAATCCCGGCCAGAACCCCTATTTAAAATAACAATATAAATCTTTACAAGGACTAAATCATGGGAAAAATAATCGGTATTGACTTGGGTACCACCAATTCATGTGTAGCCGTGATGGAGAACGGCAAGCCTAAAGTGATAGAAAGCTCTGAGGGCGCACGCACCACCCCATCCATCGTTGCTTATACGGAAGATGGAGAGATCCTGATGGGTGCTTCTGCCAAGCGGCAGGCGGTCACTAACCCAAAGAACACCCTATTTGCCGTGAAACGCTTGATCGGTCGCCGTTTTAATGAGGACATGGTGCAGAAGGATATTGATATGGTGCCCTACAGCATCATCAAGGCTGATAACAATGACGCCTGGGTAGAGGTGCGCGGTAAGAAAATTGCGCCACCGGAAATATCTGCGCAAGTACTCATAAAAATGAAGAAAACGGCTGAGGATTATTTGGGGGAAACTGTTACCGAAGCAGTCATCACTGTGCCAGCTTATTTTAACGATTCGCAGCGTCAAGCAACCAAGGATGCGGGACGTATCGCTGGACTGGAGGTTAAACGTATCATCAACGAACCGACCGCAGCAGCGCTCGCTTTTGGTATGGACAAGAAAGAGGGTGATCGCAAGGTGGCTGTGTATGATCTGGGTGGCGGAACTTTCGATATTTCTATTATTGAGATTGCAGAAGTCGAAGGGGAGCATCAATTCGAAGTTTTGGCCACCAATGGCGATACTTTCCTCGGTGGCGAGGATTTTGACTCACGCGTGATCGAATATCTGACGGATGAATTTAAGAAGGAAAGCGGCATAGACTTAAAGAAGGACATGCTCGCACTGCAACGCCTTAAAGATGCAGCAGAAAAAGCCAAGATCGAGCTCTCATCTAGCCAGCAGACTGAGGTTAATTTACCCTATATTACGGCAGACGCCTCCGGGCCCAAGCATCTTGCGATTAAAATTACCCGTGCTAAGTTGGAGAGCCTGGTGGAAGAGTTGATCGAGCGTACTGTGGGCCCGTGCCGCACCGCCATCAAGGACGCGGGTGTGAATGTCGCTGATATCGAGGATATCATCTTGGTGGGAGGTCAGTCTCGTATGCCCAAGGTGCAAGATAAGGTCCGGGAAATTTTTGGCAAGGAACCACGCAAGGACGTAAACCCAGATGAGGCTGTAGCCATGGGTGCAGCCATTCAGGGTGGCGTATTGCAAGGCGAGGTAAAGGACGTGCTGCTACTGGACGTCACCCCGCTATCACTGGGTATTGAAACAATGGGTGGGGTGATGACAAAGTTAATCCAGAAAAATACAACGATCCCAACCAAGGCGCAGCAAGTATTCTCCACCGCCGAGGATAACCAGACAGCGGTGACCATCCATGTCCTGCAAGGTGAGCGTGATCTGGCATCCGGCAATAAGAGCCTAGGTCAGTTTAATCTGAGCGACATTCCTCCGTCGCAGCGTGGTATGCCTCAGATCGAGGTGATGTTTGATATTGATGCCAACGGGATACTGCATGTGTCGGCTAAGGATAAAGCAACCGGAAAAGAAAATAAGATCAAGATCCAAGCGAGTTCCGGTCTTTCAGATGAGGAAGTGCAGCGCATGGTGAAAGATGCTGAGGCCCATGCGGAGGAGGATCACAAGGTACTTGAGTTGGTGACAGCCCGTAATCAATGCGATGCGATGATACATTCGGTCAGCAAGTTGTTGAAGGAGCATGGAGACAAGCTGGAAGACAGCGAGAAGCTCTCTATCGAAAACGCATTGAAAGATGCGGAGGAGGCTCTCAAGTCGGATAGTAAGGACAATATTGAGGCGAAGACCCAAGCATTATCGGAAGCCTCACATAAGCTGTCAGAGAAAATGTATAGTCAGGAGCAGGCTCAGTCTGGCGGGGGGGCAGAAGCACCTCATGCAAGTGGGGGTGAGAAGACCGTAGAAGGTGATGTGGTCGACGCCGAGTTTGAGGAAGTAAAAGACAAGAAGTAAGTGGGTGCTTGATTTTACAAGGCGCAGAGGGGCGGAGAAGTGATTAGATAGTTCTCCGTTGTTCTCTGCGTTTTTGGCATTTAACGAAAGACAAATCAATCCGAGCGTGAGGTAATTTCCAGTGACACTCCTGTTCAGTAGAAAACGAAAGAGAGCAGAACGGACAAGGCGGCCGCCTGCATTTGGGGGGGTATTCAGAGGTATGTGTCATGACTTAGTAGCAGGAAGATCCATATGAGCAAACGCGATTATTATGAAGTGCTTGGGATTAACCGCGACGCCAGCGAAGACGAAATCAAGAAAGCCTATCGCAAGTTGGCGATGAAGCATCACCCTGACCGTAATCCAGATAACCCCAAATCGGAGGAGCATTTCAAGGAAGCCAAAGAGGCTTACGAAATTTTGTCGGATGCGAGTAAGCGGACTGCATATGACCAGTATGGTCATGCCGGAGTGGATTCGGGTAGCGCTGGAGGCAATGCGCAAGGATTTGCTAATTCATTCAGCGACATTTTTGGCGACATTTTTGGGGGGCGTGGGGGGGGGCAGTCTAATGTTTATCGTGGCGCGGATCTGCGCTATAACCTAGAGATCACGTTAGAGCAGGCTGCACGTGGTACAGAAACAAAGATCCGAATCCCTACAATGGAGGCCTGTGAGACCTGTCATGGTAGTGGTGCTAAGGCAGGGACTAAGCCTATTACATGTCCTAGTTGCAATGGTCATGGGCAGGTGAGGGTGCAGCAGGGATTTTTTTCAATTCAGCAGACCTGCCCAAAATGTCATGGCAATGGTAAATATGTTGCCAGTCCCTGTGGCACATGCAACGGTGCTGGGCGTGTCAAGCAGCATAAGACACTGTCGGTGAAAATTCCTGCTGGTGTGGATGAAGGTGATCGTATCCGCTTATCCGGTGAAGGTGAGGCCGGTGTCAATGGAGGTCCCTCAGGGGATCTGTATGCGGTCATGCATTTACTACCCCACTCGGTGTTTCAGCGCGATCACAATGATCTTCACTGTGAGATGCCAATCAGTTTCACCACCGCTGCGCTGGGTGGAGAAATTGAAATCCCAACACTTGATGGTCACGCTAAAATTAAAATACCAGCCGAGACCCAGAGTGGAAAGATTTTCCGCCTCCGCGGCAAAGGTATCAAGGGTGTCCGCAGCCATGCACATGGTGATTTGTTGTGCCACATGATAGTGGAAACCCCCGTCAAGCTTACTGCTCGTCAGAGAGAGTTATTGCAGGAGTTGGAAGCCCTTAACCAGGAAGATAGCTCCCGTCATAGTCCCCGAGCGAAATCCTGGATGGACAAGGTGCGTGAGTTCTTTACCGAATAATACCTACCAACCACCGTTTAATACTTTCTCCGTCCAGAATAGGCCAGAGACAGTTTTATTATCGGTGATTTTCCCCTCCTTAACCCATCTGAGTGCGTCCATCAGACTTAGCGTGAATACTTCTAGGTGCTCACCCTCATCGGGACTGGCGCCCTGGAACGCGAGTCCCTGTGCTAGGTAGTACACAAGTTTCTCATCAGAATAGCCGATGCAGGGGTGCAGGGTGGCGAGATAACGCCAGTTCGTCGCAGTATAGCCAGTCTCTTCCAAAAGTTCTCGTTGCGCACATACTAGTGCATCTTCGCCTAAACTGATTTTCCCAGCAGGTAATTCGAAAAAGTCTCGATGAAGTGGGTAACGGTGCTGCCGCTCCAGTACCAGTTCGCCATTGTCCAATAGAGGGATGATGACAGTTGCGCCGGGATGGGTGATGTATTCGCGTGGCATCTGTTTGCCATCTGGTAACCTGACCTGGTCGGAATGAACCTGCAGAAGGTGGCCATCAAATACACATACACTGCTGACTTGGGTTTCGGTGAGATCCAGAGGAGGTTTGGACATGCGGATAAGATCAGGCGATTGTTATAACTATTTTAGGGCTGTTTTGGCATTGGATTATCTTGCGCTATTATCAATCGATTCTCTGGGAATCGGGCAATGAACCGGCTCCCTTTTCCAGGCTCGCTGACGATTTCGAGATGGGCTTGGTGTCGACTTAATATATGCTTGACGATGGCGAGTCCTAGACCAGTGCCCCCAGTTTCGCGCGAACGACTCCGATCGACCCGGTAGAATCTTTCTGTTAGACGCGGTAGGTGCTCAGACTCGATCCCTATACCGCTATCTTGCACCGAGAATAACCCCTGGCTACCCTCAATTCTCCAGTTCAGGAGTATCTCCCCGCCGCTGGGGGTATATCGTATGGCATTGCTGACAAGATTGCTGAAGGCGCTGTGTAACTCATCCGCACTTCCTCGTAACTGTGCATCGGTATCGAGTTTGAGGTTGACATGATGACGCCCCGCACTCAAGGACTGTGCCTCATGATAAAGCTCACGTAGCATTTCAACAATATTGACGTTTCCTTCCCGGACCGGGTTCTGGGTATTCTCCAGCCTAGACAAAGCTAATAAGTCCTCTACCAGGCGCTGCATACGCAAAGTCTGGTCGGTCATTAATGTGAGCGCACGCTTACCTATCTTGCTGCCAGTTTGGTCCTCTTCCGAAAGAGTCTCAAGGAAACCGCCGATTACGGTTAATGGGGTACGTAACTCGTGCGAAACATTAGCAACAAAATCGCGCCGCATGGTTTCGACTCGTTCAAGCAGGGTAATATCTCGGCTAATTAGTAGCTTCTGTTTGTCACCATAGGGTATTAATTGAAGCGAGAGGATAAGTTCCTGTTGGCGCGATTGACGGACAATAAGTGGCTCGCTGTAATTGCGAGTGGCTAGGTATTCAGCAAATTGTGTTTGCCGAACTAGATAAGTTATTTGCTGACCAGTATCACGATTAAAGTCTAAACCAAAATGCTGCTCAGCCACCGGGTTGCACCATTCAATGCGGTCTGATTCATCCAGAATCACAACACCCTCAGGCATCGCTGAGGTTGCGCGGCGTAGACGTTCCAGTGCTGTGCTTAACTGCTGCTGGCTTTGGCTTTGGCTGCGCATCAGGCGTGATAAACGGGTAAATACGTCTCCCCATGCTCCCGTGGTATTGGGCAGCGTTGAGGTTGCAGGTGCTGAAGTTTGTAGCCACTCATCCAATGCTGCTAGATAGCGCAGGTTGTGGAGAGATAGCAGCAGAAGTGAAAAACTATAAAATATCAACGCAGGGATAGCCCCCAGTATCAGCCATAGGCCGGCGCTTGAGATGGTGAGTAAGAAGACGCTAGTAAGGCGCTGGCGGAGGCCAGACACGTGCATTATCCTTTGAGATGGAAATAGAGTGCCACATTCATATTATCTCATACCTCCACGTGCATCTGACAAGCGGTAACCTGATCCCCTGACGGTCTGTATCAAATCATCCTTGGCGACAATTTCCAGGGCCTTGCGTAAGCGGCGAATATGCACGTCGACAGTGCGGTCCTCCACGAACACATGGTCTCCCCACACGCCGTCCAGTAGTTGTGAGCGGGTGTGTACTCGCTCAGAGTGGCTCATCAGGAAATGCAATAAGCGGAACTCGGTCGGTCCGAGCGCAACTTCCTGATCATTTACAGTGATACGGTGTGTTGCCGGATCAAGCTTCAGACCACCAATTTCAATCGTATCATCGGAAACTTCTGGTGAGCGTCGACGTAGAACCGCCTTAATTCGGGCAATTAATTCGCGTGGAGAAAATGGCTTGGTGATGTAATCATCAGCGCCGATCTCCAAGCCAGCTATCTTGTCGCTCTCATCTGCTCGGGCAGTCAACATAATAATGGGGATGGTCTTGGTGCGCGCTGCATGACGCAGCATGCGAGCAAATTCGACTCCACTCATGCCAGGTAACATCCAGTCAAGTAACACTAGGTCTGGAAGTGCATCATTCACCACTGACATGGCTTGCTCGGCATCTTCTGCGCAAAAAACAACATAACCGGCCTGCCGCAGGCTGTACGAGATTAACTCTTGGATCGCCGGTTCATCTTCCACTACCAATATTGTTGCTGCCATCAGTCTCTCCCTGCTTTTGTTTAAGATGCATTGGGTTGAGATACATTACTTAGATGTTGCAATGGTATGAAAATATTATTGCAGTTTCGTGACAATATGAGGATTGAGAACTCCCTTCAGAAAGTGACCAGTAAAACTGGCTGGTTGCTGCGCAACCTCCAGTGGAGTCCCTTCAGCGATGATCTGTCCGCCACCATCACCGCCTTCGGGACCTAGGTCGATGACCCAATCAGCGGTCTTGATGACATCGAGATTGTGTTCGATCACAACCACGGTATTGCCATGGTCCCTCAGTCGGTGTAGTACCTTTAGTAGCAGATCGATATCTTGAAAGTGCAATCCGGTAGTCGGTTCATCCAGAATATAAAGAGTGCGTCCGGTGTCGCGCTTGGAAAGTTCCAGCGATAGTTTTACCCGTTGAGCTTCGCCGCCGGAAAGGGTGGTTGCGGATTGTCCGAGGGTGATATAGCCAAGTCCTACGTCCAGTAGAGTTCTGAGTTTCCTGGCCACTATTGGAACCGGACAGAAGAAGTCATATGCTTGCTCTACCGTCATTTGTAGAATCTGATTGATGTTTTTACCCTTGTATTCTATCTCTAGCGTTTCGCGGTTATAGCGTTTTCCATGGCACACATCGCAGGACACATAAATGTCTGGTAGAAAATGCATTTCCACCTTGATCATGCCATCTCCTTGACAGCCTTCGCAGCGACCTCCCTTAACGTTGAACGAGAATCGTCCTGGTGCGTAGCCGCGTTCTCGCGCCTGCTGCACCCCTGCAAATAGTTCTCGGATCGGGGTGAAAAGGCCGGTATATGTGGCCGGGTTGGAGCGGGGGGTGCGGCCGATAGGGCTCTGGTCCATGTTGATGACTTTATCGAAAAAGGCGAGCCCCTCAAGACTTTGGTGGGGCGCAGGCTCGGCGCTGCTGCCGTACAGGTGTCTCGCCGCGGCATGGTAGAGGGTGTCATTAACGAGAGTCGACTTACCTGAACCAGAGACGCCGGTGACGCACACGAACAGCCCTACAGGTAGGTTGAGGTTGACGTTTTTTAGATTGTTGCCGGATGCACCTTCAATCCTGAGCCATCGACCGTTGGTGGGTTGGGTCCTTTTTTTCGGAAGTGCAATGGTCAATTTTCCGGAAAGATATTTTCCTGTGAGTGAGGCTGTATCCTCCTGAATGAATTGCGGCGTACCCTGAGACATGATTAATCCGCCGTGCTCACCCGCACCGGGGCCCATATCGACCACATGATCAGCAGCGAGTATGGCGTCTTGATCATGTTCCACCACAATCACGCTGTTGCCAAGATCGCGTAGATTTTTGAGGGTGTCTAGCAGGCGAGCATTGTCACGTTGATGCAGACCGATAGAGGGTTCATCCAGAACATACATGACCCCAGTCAGACCCGAACCGATCTGGCTGGCAAGCCTTATACGCTGGGATTCTCCACCGGAGAGCGTATCTGCTGAGCGGTCAAGTGACAGATAGTCCAATCCAACATTGTTGAGAAACTGAATGCGACTGGAGATTTCTTTGACAATCCTTTCAGCAATAGCGTGCTTGTGCCCGGTCAGTTGTACTTGGTCAAAAAATATCTTGGCTTGTTTCAGCGGGAGGGCATTGATCTCGTAAATGGCTTGACCTCCAACCCGTACATGACGGGATTCTTTACGCAGGCGGGTCCCCGCGCATTCGGGGCAGGTCATGGAGTTGAGGTATTTTGCCAACTCCTCCCGCACCGCCTGAGAGTCAGTCTCCTTGTAGCGCCGCTCTAGATTGGGAACAATGCCTTCAAAGGTATGTTCCTGCTTATTTTTTCGGCCGTTGGTGTTCAGATAGGAGAACACGATTTTCTCCTTTCCTGAACCGTTGAGGATGATGTTTTGAATGTCTGCGGCAAGTTGTTCAAAAGGTATTTCAAGATCAAAGTGATAGTGACCGGCAAGCCCTGTCAACATTTGGAAATAGAATTGATTGCGCCGGTCCCAGCCCTTGATTGCACCGGCAGCGAGCGATAGATGCGGGAAAGCAACAACACGCTTGGAATCGAAAAAGGTGATGTGTCCAAGACCGTCACACTTAGGGCAGGCTCCCATTGGATTATTGAAGGAGAATAGCCGTGGCTCCAACTCTGGCAAGGAGTAGCTGCATACCGGGCAACTGAATTTTGCTGAAAAAAGATGCTCGTGGCCTGAGTCCATTTCTACTGCCAGTGCGCGGCCATCAGCATGGCGTAGCGCGGTCTCGAATGATTCGGCTAGTCTTTGTTTGGCATCGACAGAGACTTTCAGCCTATCTACCACCACTTCCACCGTATGCTTCTTAGTCTTTTGCAATTTTGGTAGAGCGTCTATTTCATACGCTTTGCCATTGATCCGTAGACGTACGAAACCCTGCGCACGCAACTCATCGAATAGGTCCACCTGTTCACCCTTGCGGCCAACCACAAGCGGCGCAAGTATCATCAATCGGGTGTCTGCCGGCAGTTGCAATACATGATCAACCATTTGCGAGACACTTTGTGCGGTCAGAGTGATGCCATGCTCGGGGCACTGTGGATCTCCTACGCGTGCGAATAGTAAACGCATGTAATCATGGATTTCAGTGACGGTACCGACGGTGGAGCGTGGATTATGCGAGGTCGCTTTTTGTTCAATAGCAATTGCAGGTGAGAGCCCCTCGATCAGGTCGACGTCGGGTTTTTCCATCAACTGTAGGAATTGACGTGCATACGCAGAGAGTGATTCCACGTAACGTCGCTGCCCCTCTGCGTAGAGCGTATCAAAGGCGAGTGACGACTTGCCGGAACCTGATAGCCCGGTGATAACGATTAGCTTATTGCGAGGCAGATCGAGATTGATATTCTTGAGATTGTGGGTTCGTGCGCCACGAATTTTGATTAGTTCCATCGACTGCTGTCATTGGCTACCGGAGTGTCGGTCAACCTGCTAATATACTCAAGTTCACAGCGTTTTCCCAATCTGATTCATGTCCGCATCATCATCCCACGAAAAGATGTCCCCTATTGAGCTACGCGCTACTGCCGGTTTGGCCGGCATTTATGGGCTGCGAATGTTCGGTATGTTCATCATTCTGCCGGTATTCGCGTTCTATGCTGAGGATTTGCCCGGCGGGAATGACTACCTTCTAATTGGCATTGCACTTGGTGCCTACGGACTGACCCAGGCGATACTGCAGATCCCATTCGGTTGGTTGTCTGATCGTATAGGACGAAAACCAGTGATTTATATTGGTTTGATTCTGTTCGCCATCGGTAGCTTTATTGCTGCATCCGCCACCGATATTTACTGGGTTATTTTCGGCCGCATTATTCAGGGCGCGGGTGCGATTTCTGCTGCCGTAATGGCGTTGGCTGCCGATCTGACTCGCGAAGAGCACCGCACCAAGGCGATGGCTACGATTGGCATGACCATTGGCACCACTTTTGCTATTTCATTGATCGCGGCCCCAGCACTGAATAAGCTTATCGGTGTCCCGGGAATTTTTGCAATGACTGGTGTGCTGGCAATACTGGCAATGGTGGTGGTGTACAAGGTCATTCCAGATCCGCTGATCAGTCGTTTTCATTCTGATACCGAAGCATCTGCCGGGCGCTTTCGAAACGTGCTGCGTGACCCCGAATTGCTGAGGTTGGATTTCGGAGTGTTTGCATTACACGCGGTTCTCATGGCGCTGTGGTTGGTGGTGCCATTATCTTTGCGCCAGGGGGGGCTGGCAGTGGATCAGCACTGGCAGGTATATTTTCCGGTACTGGTCGTTTCCATGTTGCTGATTATTCCGGCGATTATTTATGCGGAGAAGAAGGCAAAGCTCAAGCCGGTATTTACCATCGCTGTGGCCCTGTTGCTTGTGAGTCAGTTGCTGCTGGGGATGGCACTTGATTCAGTGTGGGGGACGGCAGCTGCATTATTGGTTTTCTTTGCCGCATTTAACTTGCTGGAGGCGAGCTTACCATCGCTGATCTCCAAGATTGCTCCGGTCGGTGCGAAGGGTACCGCCATTGGGGTTTATAGTAGTGTCCAATTTTTGGGTGCTTTTACCGGCGCTACTGCAGGGGGCTACCTATATGGAAATCATGGCGGATTAGCACTATTTGCATTCTGCGGTATTCTCCTGGCATTATGGCTGGTGCTTGCTGCCACTATGAAAGCGCCGGCTGCTGTGCGTACTAAGATGTATCATGTTCAGGAAATGAATACGAGCAGGGCGAGTGACTTGTCACGCGAACTAGCGTCGCTGTCCGGTGTGCATGAGGCGCTGGTACTGGCGAATGAAAGGGTTGCCTATCTAAAAGTGGATATGCGGGGTTTTAACGAAGAGAGGGTTGTTCAATTACTAGGGGGAGAAGCGTAAATGGCATCAGTTAACAAGGTGATACTCATCGGTAATCTGGGCAAGGATCCTGAGACTCGTTATATGCCAAATGGCGAGGCGGTAACTAATATTACTCTGGCCACTACTGAAACTTGGAAAGACAAGAGTGGCGAGAAGCAGGAGAAAACCGAATGGCATCGCGTCACGTTTTATCGCAAGTTGGCAGAGATTGCCGGAGAGTATCTTAAAAAAGGCCGTCCGGTGTATGTCGAAGGGCGTCTGGAAACGCGCAAGTGGACTGACAAAGCGGGAGCTGAGCGTTATACCACCGAGATCATTGCGAGTGATATGAAGATGCTGGGTAGTAAACCCGGCAGTGGTGGTTTTGAGGTGGTGGAGAGGGAAGAAGGTTCTCCGGCCAGTACATCAACTAAACCGGTTTCTGCCAAAAGCGGCAATGGGTTTGAGGATATGGATGACGATATTCCATTCTAGTGGGTACCTGCTGCAATGATGTAAACAAAGCCCAGCACTCGAATTCGAGTACTGGGCTTTTTCTTCTGTGAAGGTATATCAGATCAGATCACTTTTAAGGCAGTACGCGCCATCGTGCAGACATTCCGGCGAGCATATGATCGTTGACGTGGCAGTGTATTAACCAGTCACCGAGTGAGCGTGGAACCATGTCAACTGATGTCATGCTGGCTGGTAATACCTCGACCACATCGGTGCGGCGGCCATGGTTAAGTACGGTCTGTCCATGCCAATGTACCGTATGGTTGTCCTCTTCGTTACCCAACGCAGCGACATGCCAGCGAACTCGCTTACCGAGGCGAGTTTCATAGCGTTCGAGGTTGCCGAAAATGCGACCGTTGATGGTATGTTTCATACCGCTCTCTTTGCCATCTTCTTCGTTGAAAATCATAAACAGCGCAGTTAACTCCTGGTCCACATCTCGTGGTAATGGATTCGATGGGGAGCGAGCCATCCCCTTCCGGGTGATGATGAGTGTGCCGATCAGACCTAAGTTCATCTCCTCCTCACCCAGGACATGTGAGTGGTAGAGCCAAACGATTGACGAGGGGTCAGCTGGGCCTGGTCCTGCAGCCGAATCGGCAATCCAAGTGTAAGTATAGCTATTTCCAGGCGCTATTTTTGCGCCCGCACCACCGTCAGCGCCCTCATTATCTTTGTCGTATAGAACTCCATGTGGATGCATGGAGAGCGACCGGTCCGTCCGGTTGAGAAAATGAATTTTGAGGGTATCCCCCACCACTGCACGCAACTGCGGGCCCAGTATCCCCATCGACGCAGGCTGAGGTAAAGGGGAAGCATAACTGCCGTCGGTATAGCCGATATAACGGTACTTAGTGTATGTCAGCGTTTCACCCCATACCCCGAGTTCATCGGCAGGCTCGATCAGATTCTGAGTGGATGGGGCATAATTCCAGGAGACTTTTTCTGCAGCGACCCAGTATTCTCTCACCGCTGATTGTGCCGTGAGTGAACAGCTAATACCGACTAAGAATACTCCCGTAATGGCCACTCTATTTACATAATCAGAAATCATATTCATCTCTTATCCGACTTTAATTGCAACAATGATGCGCAGATAACTGACCCCTGCGCATTCGATATGCTGTTATTAATACGATTATTTATAATTGGGTTAGATGGATACGAGTCGCTTTAGTTTTCCAGAAATTATTGCATTTGCACTTTTGATTTATAGGTGGTCATCTTGTCAGAGTTATCCCAGATATAGCTAGGTTCGATCAAAGGCCTGGTAGGAATCATAAATGTTGCAATATCAACAGCCCCGTATATCGTGCGCGCCATCGTATGTACCACACCTAACATCACTCCAGCGGTCATGCCATAGATGAGACCCTCATTACGGCTCATTACCATTATAGTTTTCGGGAGTTCGAGAAAGCCGCCGACCGCATTTGCGATACCATTCTCTAATTTCCCGCCAACTTTATCGAGGTAATCTGGTGCGCTTTCCGCCATTGCTGTATGAGGCAAAGAAAAGAATAATGCAAAGAGTATTGGTAGGGACCTTAGTATTTTTCTCATCGGTAATCTCCAGAATTAATTAAGTCAGTATTGTCTTGTTAGGTGATGTAAATATAAGCTTGCCAGCTTACGCTAACAAGCCCTTAGTCCCAGTAAGTTCCTCTCCCGCCAAAGGTGAAGTTAGCTTTGAGGAGCACGGAGTCTGATCCATTCGTTTCACCAAAACCTAGTCCGACAGTGCTTCGAACTTCACCGGGGGCAATAAAGTGAACAACTGGCATTACATAGTGCTGTTGATCTCGTA
>JBAWVG010000012.1:0-32896 GCA_037147395.1 Nitrosomonadaceae bacterium
TCCGTGAGGGTGGAAGAACCGTTGGCGCCGGCGTCGTGGCGAAAGTTATTGAGTAATGACGGACTAAGGCGACAGGATTCTGAAATAAGTGCTGAAAAAGCAAATTAACGAATCCAGAATCCTGTATCCTCCATCCCTAGGTTTAACTGAGGTTTAACATAAATGCAAAACCAGAAAATTCGTATCCGCCTCAAGGCATTTGATTATCGTCTGATTGACAAATCAGCAATGGAGATTGTTGAAACAGCTAAACGCACTGGCGCAGTAGTTAAGGGCCCCGTACCTCTGCCAACCCGGATTGAGAGGTTCGACGTATTACGATCGCCGCATGTCAACAAGACCTCTCGTGACCAGTTTGAGATACGCACCCATTTACGTTTAATGGATATCATTGATCCAACCGATAAGACGGTCGACGCCCTGATGAAATTGGATTTGCCTGCGGGCGTGGATGTAGAAATAAAATTGTAGTTTTATAAAAAAGAGTTTTGAGTTCACTATTTTCAGATCACTTTTTTGAAAAAGTAGCTCAAACAAGCTTGTAATCTGCCGGTCAATTGTAATCGGCACCTTTAAAAAGGGAAATTAAAATGAGCTTAGGACTCGTCGGCCGCAAGGTTGGCATGACTCGCATTTTTACGGATGATGGTGAAAGCCAGCCGGTGACTGTGCTTGATGTGTCAAACAACCGCGTCACACAAATCAAAACACCTGATACAGATGGTTATTCTGCCGTGCAGGTGACCTTTGGTAAACGACGCGCCAGTCGTGTTAATAAACCATCAGCGGGGCATTTCGCTAAAGCTGCAGTTGAAGCTGGCCACATGCTCAAGGAATTCCGCGTCACCACGGATCAACTCTCCAGTCTCAAGCCCGGTGAAGTCATTGGGGTCGATATCTTCCAAGTTGGGCAGAAGGTGGATGTAACGGGTATCTCAATCGGCAAGGGTTTTGCCGGTGTTATCAAGAGACATCATTTCTCTTCAAATCGTGCCACACACGGAAATTCAAAATCACACAATGTTCCGGGATCCATTGGGATGGCACAGGACCCAGGTCGAGTATTCCCAGGTAAGCGTATGTCAGGACATCTGGGAAGTGTACAAAGAACCACCCAGAACCTAGTCATCATTCGGGTTGACTCTGAGCGCGGACTACTCTTAATTAAAGGCGCGATCCCCGGTTCAAGGGGTGGTGATGTGGTCGTACATCCCAGCGTCAAGACTCCGAGGGTCGGAGCTAAGCCAGTCGTCAAGATTGATCCTAAGGCTGGAAAGAAGGTGGGTGCATAATGGAAATTAAACTTATTAAAGATGACGGTCAGTCTGATTCTAATATTACGGCATCAGATGCACTGTTCGCACGCGAATATAATGAGTCACTCGTCCATCAGGTTGTCACAGCCTACCTAGCAAATGCACGTAGCGCCAACCGTGCTCAGAAAGGACGTTCAGATGTCGCTAAATCCACTCGCAAGCCATGGGGGCAAAAAGGAACAGGGCGTGCACGGGCGGGGATGGCCTCTAGTCCATTGTGGCGTGGGGGCGGAAAGATCTTCCCTAATAGTCCTGAAGAAAATTTCAGCCATAAACTAAACCGGAAAATGTACCGTGCTGGCATAGGCGCAATCCTATCCCAATTGGTTCGGGAGAGCCGGTTGTCAGTGATCGATAATTTCACAGTAGACACGCCGAAAACTAAGACGCTCGCGCAAAAACTGAAGAGCTTAGGGATGGATGAGGTGATGATTATCACTGATAAGGTGGATGAGAATCTGTACCTCTCCTCACGTAATCTACCGCATGTCATGATCGTTGAGGTCGGCCATGCCGACCCCGTCAGCCTACTTCGCTTTGCTCATGTCATTATGACTCGCAGTGCGGTGACACAAATAGAGGAGTTGCTGGCATGACCACAAAAACATTCAACCCTGAAAGGCTGATGCAGATCATACTGGCCCCTCAGGTCTCCGAAAAGGCGACACTCATCGCTGAAAAGCATAACCAGATCATCTTTCGTGTCGTTCAGGATGCGACCAAGGCTGAGATTAAGGCAGCGGTCGAGTTAATGTGGAAGGCACAGAGCATTCAAGTAGATACGGTACAAGTGGCCAACATCAAGGGCAAGGAAAAGCGTTTTGGCAAGTTTATGGGTCGACGCAGTAATTGGAAGAAGGCCTTTGTTGGGATCAAGTCTGGGCAGGAAATAAATTTTGCTGAAATCGCACAAGGAGGGGGTAAATAATGGCACTGATTAAAGTTAAACCAACCTCTCCGGGGCGGCGCGCGGTTGTTAAGGTCGTTAATCCAGAGTTGCATAAGGGTGCTCCCTACTCAAAGCTTCTGGAAAAGCAGAGCCATACCGCCGGTCGCAATAACAATGGTCATATCACCACTCGTCATATGGGTGGGGGTCATAAACAGCATTACCGTAAGGTCGACTTCCGCCGTAATAAGGATGGAATCCCTGCTAAGGTCGAGCGGTTAGAATATGATCCGAACCGTAGCGCGAATCTGGCTTTATTGTGTTATGCAGATGGTGAACGTCGTTACATCATTGCCCCTAAGGGTATTAGCGCTGGGATGCAACTGCTAAACGGAGGCGATGCCCCCATCAAGAATGGTAATACCTTGCCGCTACGCAATATTCCAGTTGGAAGTACCATACACTGCGTGGAGATGCTTCCTGGAAAGGGGGCTCAACTAGCCCGTTCTGCGGGTACATCGGTTCAGTTACTGGCTCGGGAAGGGGATTACGCGCAGTTACGTCTACGTTCAGGTGAAATTCGTAAGGTGCATGTAGACTGCCGTGCCACACTCGGAGAGGTGGGTAATGAAGAACACAATCTGAGATCCATCGGAAAGGCGGGAGCTAACCGATGGAGAGGGATTCGACCGACTGTACGGGGTGTGGTCATGAATCCGGTCGACCATCCTCATGGTGGCGGTGAAGGAAAGACTGCAGCAGGTCGTCATCCGGTCAGTCCGTGGGGAACGCCTGCAAAGGGTTACCGTACCCGTGGCAACAAGCGCACTGACGGCATGATCGTACGCCGCCGCTATTCGAACAAGGGATAATAAATCATGGCACGTTCAGTAAAAAAAGGCCCATTTGTAGATCTGCACCTGATAAACAAGGTCGAGGCGGCGCGCGCGACCAACGATAAGAGGCCGATCAAGACTTGGTCACGTCGTTCTACCGTCTTGCCAGACTTTATCGGGCTGACTATTGCAATCCATAACGGAAAACAGCATATACCCGTCTACGTAACCGAGAATATGGTGGGACATAAGCTGGGTGAGTTCTCCCACACACGTACATTCAAGGGACATTCTGGCGACAAGAAGGCATCAGCTGGGTCGAAGAAATAGGAGTAATGAATATGCAAACAACTGCAATACTACGTGGGGTTCGGTTATCTGAACAAAAGGGCCGGCTGGTCGCAGACCAGATTCGCGGTTTGCCGGTGGACCGTGCACTCAACTTACTCGCATTCAGCCCAAAGAAGGGTGCGGTCATCATTCGTAAATTGCTGGAATCCGCAATTGCCAATGCTGAACATAATGAGGGTGCTGATATCGATGAGCTCAAAGTGGCAACGATATATGTCGATCGAGGGCCCTCGCTAATGAGGACGAGCACACGTGCCAAGGGACGTGGCAATCGTATCGTCAAGCCAACCTGTCACATACTTCTCACTGTCGGCGACAAAGCCGGCAATAAAAAATAAAAGGGCGCAGAGGGAATTATGGGACAGAAAATACATCCAACAGGCTTTCGACTCTCCGTACTGAAGAATTGGTCATCGAAGTGGTACGCCAATAGCAAGAATTTTCCGGTGATGCTGAATGAAGATATCAAGGTACGTGAATATCTCAAAAAGAAGCTAGCACATGCATCGGTTGGCAAGGTCATTATCGAGAGGCCTTCTAAGAATGCTCGGATCACCATCTACAGCTCTCGTCCAGGAATTGTAATTGGTAAGAAGGGTGAAGATATCGAAGTCCTTCGTAGTGAACTACAGAAGAGAATGGGTGTACCGGTCCATGTCAATATCGAAGAGATTCGTAAGCCAGAGATTGATGCTCAACTGATCGCAGATAATATCGCTCAGCAACTAGAAAAACGGATCATGTTCCGTAGGGCCATGAAGAGGGCCATGCAGAATGCAATGCGACTGGGTGCTCAGGGGATCAAGATCATGAGTTCGGGTCGTCTAAACGGGATCGAGATCGCTCGCAGAGAGTGGTACCGTGAGGGACGTGTTCCACTCCATACCTTAAGGGCTGATCTGGATTATGGTACATCCGAAGCTCAGACTACATATGGGATCATCGGCATCAAGGTATGGGTATTTAAGGGTGAGGTGATTGGGCATAACGAACAAAATGCAGTGGCGAGCACTCCCGCTACAGCGACCCCTGCAGCCGAGATCGAGAAGAAGCGTCTACCAACACCCTCCCCTAAGAGGCCACCAGCAGGGCTACCTAAGGTAGCTGCAGATGCCGCGAAGCCTGCGATCAAGGCCAAGCCGAAAGCCAAGACTGGCGATGAGACGAAGGTTGCGGTCAAGACAGTTAAGAAAACGGTCAGTGCAGACGAGAAGGCCCCCGTCAAGACAGCGGTCAAAAAGACCGTAAAAACAGTAAAGCCAGGAGCTAAAGATGCAGCAACCAGCTAGATCAAAATACCGTAAACAGCAAAAAGGCCGCAACAAGGGTGTTGCGACCCGGGGTGCTAAGGTCAGTTTTGGTGAGTATGGACTCAAGGCCGTGGGTAGAGGTCGCCTGACAGCGCGGCAGATTGAGGCAGCAAGACGGGCCATGACTCGCCATATCAAGCGTGGGGGTCGCATTTGGATCCGTATATTCCCGGACAAGCCGATATCACACAAACCAGCAGAAGTTCGTATGGGTAATGGAAAGGGGAATCCTGAGTACTTCGTGGCAGAGATTCAGCCAGGCAAGATGCTGTATGAAATGGACGGGGTTGATGAAGTGTTGGCACGTCAGGCATTCCGGTTGGCCGCTGCTAAGCTACCGATTGAAACCACATTTGTTGTCAGACAATTAGGCGGTTAATGATGAAGACAAGTGAACTCAGAGATAAGAGCCCTGCTGAATTGCAGCAAGAATTAATGTCATTGCTGAAGGCGCAGTTTGGATTACGGATGCAGCATGCTACTCAGCAACTGGGCAATACCAATCAGTTACAGATTGTGCGACGTGATATCGCGCGCACGAAAACCATCATCAGTCAGAAAGCGAAACAATCATGAGCGAAACGAATTCAGGACGCAGTCTCTCGGGTAAGGTGGTGAGTGATAAGATGAACAAGACCATCACCGTCTTGGTTGAGAGAAAGGTCAAGCACCCACTCTATGGAAAGATCATGGTCCGTACCAAGAAGTACCATGCACATGATGAGACCAATGAGTTTCATATGGGTGATCTGGTGACCATTGAAGAGTGTCGGCCACTCTCCAAGACCAAGGCATGGCGGGTGACCAAGCTAATCGAAAAGGGCAATGCAGCCTGATTGATCTGACGAGTTAGGAATGAAAAATAGTAATTGAATAAAGGGGCAGGTAATTCATTAAGAAGTTTGGATTAAACAGGTTTAGATATTGTTTACTTGCCAAAAGCCCCGTATAATTCCGCCTCTTCAGGCAATTGGTTTTTAGATTTTTAATACGCGTTGCCGGTCAATAACTGACAACGTCATAACCCGAACGGGATCCAATACTATCCACACAGGGCAACCTAAATGGAAAAGTTGGAAGAGTGAGTAAAAATGATTCAAATGCAAACCATTCTACAAGCGGCCGACAATACCGGTGCGCGATCGATCATGTGCATCAAGGTCTTGGGGGGCTCTAAACGCCGCTATGCAGGGATTGGTGATGTGATTAAGGTCACTATTAAAGATGCAGCTCCTCGTGGTCGAGTCAAGAAGGGAGAGATCTACAATGCAGTCGTTGTAAGGACCGCAAAGGGAGTGAGACGTGTAGACGGATCGCTCATCAAGTTTGATAGTAATGCAGCCGTGTTGTTGAACGCTAAGCTAGAGCCGATCGGGACCCGTATATTTGGCCCGGTAACACGTGAGCTGCGTAATGCACGCTTTATGAAAATCGTCTCACTTGCGCCAGAAGTTCTTTAAGCGCACGGCAAGGAGTCAGTATGCAAAAGATAAAGAAGGGTGATGATGTGATCGTCATCACGGGTAAGGATAAAGGAAAGCGCGGGACCGTGTTGCGTGTTGCGGACAGCAATCTGATCCTGGTTGAGGGTATCAATAAGGTCAAGAAGCACCAGAGTCCAAATCCTGGCAAGGGAACGACCGGTGGGATCATTGAGATGGAAAAGCCGATACAGATTTCAAATATAGCGATATTCAATCCAACAACTCAAAAGGCCGATCGGGTTGGATTTAAGACGTTAGAAGACAAGCGCAAAGTACGATATTACAAATCAAATGGCGAGTTGCTCAACGCCTGAGTTGGAATGAGGGAATAATGGCTCGTTTGCAAGAATATTACCGTGATACCGTCGTTAAACAGCTGATGCAGCAGTTTGGCTACAAATCCATGATGGAAGTGCCCCGGATTCGCAAGATCACACTGAACATGGGTGTGGGAGAGGCGATTGCGGACAAAAAGATCATGGATAACGCCGTTGGCGATATGCAAAAAATAGCCGGACAGAAGCCAGTCGTGACCAAGGCCAAGAAGTCGATCGCGACCTTTAAGGTGCGTGAGGCCTATCCAGTTGGATGTATGGTCACACTAAGACGTGTTCGGATGTATGAATTTCTAGATCGTCTGGTCAGTGTTGCGATCCCTCGGATCCGAGATTTCCGTGGAATCTCAGGAAAGGCATTCGATGGTCGTGGTAATTACAATATGGGTGTTAAGGAACAGATTATCTTTCCAGAGATTGAGTACGACAAGATCGATGCTCTGAGAGGGATGAATATCACCATTACCACTACCGCCAAGACCGATGCAGAGGCCAAGGCATTGCTGGCAGCATTTAAGTTCCCATTTAAGAATTGAGGATGTCATGGCCAAGATAGCTGTAATCAACCGAGATTTGAAGAGACGTGAGACGGTCAAGAAGTATGCTGCCTACCGTGCGGAGTTATTTGTTGTGATTAATGATTCCAAGGCAAGTGATGACGACCGTCATTCAGCACGGATTAAGCTTCAGGCACTGCCACGTAATGCGAGCCCTGTTCGACTGCGGAATCGGTGCTCACTGACCGGTCGTCCTCGTGGTGTCTATAGCAAGTTTGGTCTGGGTCGTAGCAAGCTACGCGATTTCGCGATGAAGGGTGAGATCCCGGGAATGACCAAGGCCAGTTGGTAGTCATGGCGGTTATGAGCATTCAGAATAACAAAGATTTTAGGTGAGTGTCGTGCAAATAAATGTAAATGTTGATATCAGAGTCTCTGACATAGATTGTATTTCTAGAGGTACCCCTCGATGAGCATGAGTGACCCCATAGCAGACATGCTGACGCGTATACGTAACGCTCAGCTCGCTGAAAAAACCGCGGTAGCGATGCCGGCCTCTAAATTGAAGTCTGCCATCGCTCAGGTATTAAAAGATGAAGGATATATCGATCACTTTGCGATGAGAGAGTCAGACGGGAAGCCGACGCTAGAGATCAATCTTAAGTACTATGCAGGAAGGCCTGTCATTGAAAAGATTGAACGGATCAGCCGTCCTGGTTTACGCATCTACAAGTCCAGCGACAAGCTCCCGACCGTAATGAATGGTCTTGGGGTCGCGATCGTATCGACATCAAGGGGTGTCATGACCGAACGTAAGGCTCGTGCGAGTGGTATCGGCGGCGAAGTCTTGTGTATCGTAGCTTAGGGGTATAGAACATGTCTCGAGTAGGAAAGAATCCGATCCCCGTACCCTCGAATGTTGAGGTCAAGATGACTTCAACTGAAATTTCAGTGAAGGGTCCTCTGGGAACCTTGCAACGTGCTCTTAATTCAGATGTCACCATCGAACATACCGGTGATCAATTACTGGTTAAGGTTGCCAACAATTCAAAACAATCCAACGCGATGTCGGGAACGATGAGGGCGCTCCTCGCCAATATGGTGCACGGAGTGACTAAGGGATTCGAGAAGAAACTTCTACTCGTTGGGGTGGGATACCGAGCTGCGGCTGCGGGCGAGATGCTGAACTTAACTCTAGGATTCTCGCATCCTGTTGCGCATAAGATGCCTGCTGGGGTCAAGGTCGAAACACCGACCCAGACCGAGATTCTAATCAAGGGAATTGATAAGCAGCAGGTCGGTCAGGTTGCTGCCGAGGTCCGTGCTTATCGTAAGCCTGAGCCTTATAAGGGCAAGGGTGTACGTTATGCGGATGAAGTCATCGTCATGAAAGAGACCAAGAAGAAGTAATCAAGGAAGATATGCTGAACTCGAACGAATCCCGACTGCGCCGTGCGCGTCAAACCCGTGCCAAGATCGCAGAGCTGAAGGTGGTCCGTCTGTCTATACACCGGACCAACTGCCATATCTACGCACAAGTCATCGATGGCACTGGCGGGAAAGTATTGGCCAGTGCGTCCACTCTGGAACCCGAGGTTCGTACCCTTCTTCAGAAGGGCGGAACGATCGATGCAGCAGCAACAATCGGTAAGCGTATTGCAGAGAAATCTAAAAGTCTGGGGATCGAGACTGTTGCATTTGACCGTTCTGGCTTCAGATACCATGGACGGGTTAAAGCATTGGCCGAAGCTGCCCGTGAACACGGCCTCAAATTCTAAGCGAGGATTAAATAGTGGCTAAGATGCAAGGAAGGAGTCAAGGTAAATCTCAACAGGGTGATGATCGTGGGGATGGACTTAAGGAGAAATTGGTCGCGATTAATCGTGTGACCAAGGTCGTTAAGGGCGGTCGTATTCTTGGTTTTGCGGCACTCACCGTCGTCGGTAATGGAGATGGTAGTGTCGGAATGGGAAAGGGTAAATCCCGTGAAGTTCCGGTTGCCGTACAAAAGGCGATGGACGAGGCTCGACGTAAAATGATCAAGGTCAACCTAAAGAACGGGACGTTACACCACCCCGTGATTGGCCGTCATGGGGCAGCTAAGGTCTACATGCAGCCTGCATCAGAGGGTACCGGAATCATTGCCGGTGGTCCGATGCGTGCCATATTCGAGGTGATGGGTGTTCATAACATTCTTGCCAAGTGTATCGGTTCCACCAATCCTTACAATGTTGTCCGTGCAACACTGCATGGACTGCAGTTGATGAATACGCCGTCAGATATTGCTGCCAAACGCGGCAAGAGTGTAGAAGAGATTATGGGGACTGCAAAATGAGCGGGGACGTCAAGAAGATTAAGCTCACGCTGATTAAAAGCATCATCGGAACCAAGCAGTCACACCGGGCCACTGTCCGTGGGCTAGGGTTACGGGGTGTGAACAGCAAGTCTGAGCTCGAGGACACACCATCGGTTCGTGGAATGATTCATAAAGTCAATTACCTCGTTAAAGTTGAGGCCTAGAAATGAAGCTCAATACGATTAAACCGGCTGAGGGTGCCAAGCACGCAAAGAGACGTGTCGGTCGTGGAATTGGTTCTGGGATCGGAAAGACGGCTGGTCGTGGTCATAAAGGTCAAAAGTCGCGTACTGGCGGATTTCATAAGGTCGGATTTGAAGGGGGGCAGATGCCTCTACAACGTAGGCTGCCTAAGCGTGGTTTCATCTCTCCCACCAGAGGCAATACCGTTGAGATCCGGCTGTCTGATCTGAACCGTTTGCCGGTAGATATGATCGATATCCTGGTTCTTAAACAGTCAGGGGTTATTCCGGGTGGGGCGCTTTATGCCAAGGTCATTCTGTCGGGAAAGATTGAACGTGCCGTGACATTACAAGGGATTGCAGCCACTAAGGGTGCCAAGGCCGCCATCGAGACTGCCGGCGGCAGTATCGGTACTGTATAGCGCGACGGGGAGAGAGATTGGCCGCTAATGATTCTCTGAAAGGTCTTTCCGGAAAGCTAGGTGACCTGAAACGGCGTCTCTGGTTCTTGGTGCTGGCATTGGTCGTCTACCGGATCGGGGCGCATGTCCCAGTTCCGGGGATTGATCCTGTGGTGCTGAAGGATTTATTTGACTCTCAGCAGAGCGGCATCCTCGGAATGTTTAACATGTTCTCTGGGGGCGCGCTCTCGCGTTTTTCGATATTCGCACTCGGGATCATGCCCTATATATCGGCATCGATTATCATGCAATTGGGGACGGTGGCATTCCCGTACCTGGAAGCGCTGAAGAAGGAAGGAGAGGCCGGTCGTCGTAAGATCACTCAGTACACCCGTTACGGGACACTGGGTCTGGCACTTGTTCAGGGGTATGGAATATCGATTGCATTACAGTCACAGGCGGGTCTTGTCATACAGCCCGGTCCGATGTTCCTGATGACGACCGTGGTCACGCTGGTCACAGGAACAATATTTTTGATGTGGTTGGGCGAGCAGATTACAGAACGGGGGATCGGCAATGGCATCTCCCTGATTATTTTTGCGGGGATCGTTGCCGGATTACCCAGTGCCATTGGGGGTACTCTTGATTTAGTGAGTACCGGTGCGATGCACTTTCTGGTGGCCCTTGGAATATTTGCAGCAGTGGCACTGGTCACAGCATTTGTTGTATATGTTGAGAAGGGTCAGCGCAAGATACTGGTCAATTATGCCAAGCGTCAGGTCGGTAATAAGGTGTATGGGGGTCAGAGCTCTCATCTACCGTTGAAACTGAATATGGCGGGTGTGATTCCGCCGATCTTTGCGTCGAGCATGATTTTATTCCCTGCCACACTGGCTGGGTGGTTTGCGACCGGTGAGTCCATGGCATGGCTCAAAGATATCAGCGGGGCACTGTCGCCAGGTCAACCGGTCTATGTGATTCTGTATGCAGCGATGATTATATTTTTCTGTTTCTTCTATACCGCCTTAGTCTTTAATCCTAAGGAGACGGCAGAGAATCTGAAAAAGAGTAGCGCATTTATTCCCGGAATACGTCCGGGTGAGCAGACCGCTAAGTATATTGAAAAGATCATGCTCCGTCTGACCTTGGCAGGTGCGATCTATGTCACATTGGTGTGTTTGTTGCCAGAGTTTTTGATTCTGAAGTGGAACGTTCCATTTTACTTTGGGGGGACATCACTCCTTATCATTGTGGTGGTGACGATGGACTTCATGTCACAGGTCCAGTCGTATGTCATGTCGCAACAGTATGAAAGCCTCTTGAAGAAGACCAACTTCAAGGGTGGCGGTGGATTGTCGGCGCGGTAGAGTCGAATAAGGATAGGATGGCAAAGGAAGAAACGATACAGATGCAAGGAGAGATCCTGGAGACGTTGCCCAACGCGACATTCAGGGTCATGCTGGAGAATGGACATGTTGTTCTGGGGCACATCTCCGGCAAGATGAGGATGCATTACATCAGAATTTTACCGGGTGATAAGGTGACGGTTGATCTGACACCATACGATTTAAGCAGGGCACGGATCACCTTCCGTGCCAAGTAGCGCAAGGAGAAGACGTTATGAAGGTCTGGGCATCAGTAAAAAAGATTTGCCGGAATTGCAAGATCATCCGGCGTAACCGCGTTGTCCGTGTGATCTGTACCGATCCGCGGCATAAACAGCGCCAAGGTTGAATGGGCAGTCAGGTCATTCAGTGTTATAATTTTGCACTTTTATTTGTAGGATAAAAACGTATGGCCCGTATCGCTGGGGTAAATATCCCAAATCATCAGCACGCAGAGATTGCATTGACCTCGATTTTTGGTATCGGTCGGACTCGAGCACGTCAAATCTGTGCCTCAATCGGCATCCCTGGATCGACCAAGGTCAAGGACATCACAGACGCTCAAATGGAGAAAGTTCGTGACAGCGTTGCCAAGTTCACGGTCGAGGGTGATCTTCGACGTGAGGTATCGATGAATATTAAGCGGCTGATGGATCTAGGATGCTACCGCGGTACCCGTCATCGACGTGGTCTACCGGTCAGGGGTCAGAGGACCCGTACCAATGCCAGGACACGTAAGGGCCCACGCAAGGCGGTCCGTTCTACCAATGCAAAACCAGCCGCAAAATAAATCTGAGTCGTTGAAGAATTTAAGCCGTAATGTTAAGGAATAGCCAGACATGGTAAAAGCAGCCACCAGGGTAAGAAAGAAGATCAAGAAGAATGTGGCGGAAGGGATCGCCCATATTCATGCCTCCTTTAATAATACGATCGTGACGATCACCGACCGTCAAGGTAATGCACTCTCCTGGGCCACTTCAGGTGGGGCAGGTTTTAAGGGATCACGTAAGAGCACTCCATTCGCAGCCCAGGTCGCGGCAGAGCAGGCGGGTAAGGTTGCACAGGAGTGCGGCGTTAAGAATCTTGAGGTACGGATCAAGGGACCCGGACCCGGACGAGAATCTGCTGTACGTGCATTAAATGCAGCGGGCTTTAAAATCACCAGTATTTCGGATGTGACGCCGGTTCCACATAATGGATGCCGTCCACCGAAAAAACGTCGTATCTAAGGGAGTAATTTGTGGCCAGAAATCTAGATCCTAAATGCCGCCAGTGCCGCCGAGAAGGCGAGAAGCTATTCCTGAAGGCAGAAAAATGTTTCACCGATAAGTGTTCCATCGAGCGTCGTAATTACGCCCCAGGTCAGCATGGACAGAAGAGTGGTCGTCTGTCTGACTACGGTGTTCAGCTCCGTGAAAAGCAAAAGATTCGCCGTATGTACGGAATTTTAGAGCGTCAGTTCCGTAACAGTTACAAGCTGGCTGATCGTCAAAGAGGCATCACCGGTGAGAATCTTCTTCAACTGCTTGAGTGCCGTTTGGATACCGTCTCATACCGAATGGGTTTTGGTGGATCACGTTCAGAAGCGCGTCAGATCGTGAGACACAACGCGATCCTCGTGAATGGACGTCGAGTGAATATCCCATCATACCAAGTGAAACCGGGTGATGTGCTCGAGGTCACTGAAAAGGCTCGTAACCATCTTCGTATTAAGTCGGCATTGGAAGCGGCTGAACAGAGGACCTTCCCAGAATGGATCACGATGGATGTTAAGGCCATGAAAGGGACCTTCAAGGCGAAGCCTGAGAGGTCTGAGCTACCGTCAACGATTAATGAATCTTTGGTCATCGAACTGTACTCTAAGTAATTCCATAACAAGATTCCCGCATAAGGATTAGGCCATGTCTAGTAATACATTTCTAACACCACGCATTATTGATGTTCAGAATATATCGCCACTCCATGCCAAGGTCACCATGGAGCCATTTGAACGTGGCTATGGTCATACACTGGGCAATGCATTGCGTCGGATATTATTGTCTTCCATGCCAGGATTTGCGCCGACCGAGGTTCTGATCAGCGGTGTGGTCCATGAGTACTCAGCACTTGATGGGGTACAAGAGGATGTTGTTGATATCCTGCTCAACCTCAAGGGGATCGTTCTGAAACTTCATAACCGTACTGAGACGGTACTGATGTTGAAGAAAGAAGGCGCTGGAGTGGTCACGGCAGGGGATATCGAGGCAGGCCATGATGTCGAGATCCTGAATCCGGATCATGTTCTGGCGAACCTGACCGCAGGCGGAAAGTTAGACATGCAGATCACTGTTGCACAAGGTCGTGGCTATGTTCCTGGTACGATGCGCCAGCTCGAGAAGGGAAGTCGTACCATCGGCAGTATTTTACTCGATGCCTCGTTCAGCCCGGTCCGTCGTGTCAGCTATTCCGTTGAGAGCGCTCGTGTTGAACAGCGTACTGATCTGGATCGATTGGTCATGGATATCGAGACCAACGGAGTGGTCGACCCTGAGGAAGCGATCCGTTATGCAGCCAAGGTCATGGTCGAGCAGTTGTCGGTCTTCACAGATCTCAAGGGAACACCGATCCTGATCGAGCAACCCAAGACCCCTCAAGTAGACCCGGTTCTGCTTCGTCCTGTCGATGACCTTGAACTGACGGTCAGATCGGCTAATTGTTTGAAGGCTGAAAATATTTACTATATCGGGGACCTGATTCAAAGGACCGAGTCTGAGCTCTTGAGAACGCCTAATCTGGGTCGTAAATCACTCAATGAGATCAAGGAGGTTCTATCCTCACACGGACTTTCGTTGGGGATGAAGTTAGAGAATTGGCCCCCCGTCAATCTTGAGAAAAGCAAAAAGGAAATAAGTCATGCGGCACCATAATGGCCTGAGAAAGCTCAACCGGACCAGCAGCCATCGTCTGGCGATGCTGAGAAATATGACGAACTCGTTGTTAAAGCACGAGGTCATCAAGACCACCCTCCCCAAGGCTAAGGAACTGCGCCGTGTGATCGAGCCGATGATTACACTCGGTAAGAAGCCGACACTTGCGAATCGGCGTTTGGCATTTAACCGTCTTCGTGACCGTGATATGGTGGGTAAGCTATTCTCTGAGCTCGGACCCCGTTACTTGAATCGGAATGGCGGATACTTAAGAATACTCAAGTTTGGATTCCGCCAAGGGGATAATGCACCCATGGCTCTAGTTGAGTTGATGGATCGGCCTGAACAGGTTGAGACCCCATCAACGACCTCTTCTACCGACAAGTAAGAGAGCATTCATTCAGTCTCACCATCAAAAAAGCCGGCTGAATACCGGCTTTTTTGTGTAAGTCACCTTTAAATGATCTGATAAGAGCGAGGACTCGGATGGATCTAACGACCCTGACAGATGAAGAACTCATCGCGATGCGTGAGAAGTTGGATGGATGGCTGTTACAGCATCAATCCTCTAAATGGGGGAATCGGTTCTGGCAGTTCACGGCCTTAGCCGGGGCCTATGCGGTGATCGATGGACTCTTTAATAGCATTCAGGCCGGCGTCACTGCACCGAATGCATTTGAAATTACACTGGGCTGCGTCATCATGTTCTCCTGGTATCAGGGGGACAAGAGAATCAAATCCAATACCAACCTACTTGTGAGCGTCAAGAACGAGATCACTCAGAGGGGGTTGACGGTTCAGCCGGACAGCCAAGACGTCGCAGGGTGAGTGGTGGAGTACCCCGCTCGCGGTTGAGCCTAGTAGCAGTGCTAGTCCATGACGACCATGAGAGCCGACAATGATCAGATCGGTTGAGGTTTCCTCAGCCAATCGAATAATCTCCTGACGGGGTAATCCCCAGACCATCCTGATACGGGATGCATCCAGATCCAAACCCAATCCAATATCATTTAGTCGCGCCTTTTTAGCCTCGAGCAGTTCATCATTGAGACCGTCATAGAGCGGGATCTCGGTCCCATACGCGGTATCGGGCATGGGGATATTATCCAGGACATGAATGATGCTGAGCGCTGACCCATACTGTTTGGCCATCTGCTGTGCCCTGAGGATGACCGGGTCATCCTCAGACGAGAGTTCTACCGCAAGAAGAATCTTCTGATAATCATTCATAACGGTTTCGAGTGACGGATCGGGAGGCTACAAGAGCCCATGGACGAATGAGGCCAATAATCCGCCGACAATCGGACCTACTACTGGGATATAGGAATACCCCCAATCGCTATCCCGTTTATTTGATATTGGGAGGATGGAATGCATGATTCTGGGGCCTAGATCACGTGCCGGATTGATCGCAAATCCTGTAGTGCCCCCGAGCGAGAGTCCGATCCCCAGAACCAGCAATGCCGCTGGGAGTGCATCCAATGATCCGAGACTGCTGTGGGGGGAGACCATGCTCAGTATCCCAAAGATCAGTACAAAGGTACCCACAATCTCTGAGGCAAGGTTGTTGAGTGGGCTCCTGATCGCAGGACCGGTACAGAAGACCGCGAGCTTGGCATCACCATCGAGGGTCTCTTCAAAGTGCTGCCGGTAGCTAATCCACACGATCAGTGCACCGATCATGGCACCGATCATCTGTCCTGCAATGTAGAGCGGGACATCAGCCCAGGGGAACTTACCGGATGCGGCTAAAGCGATACTGGCAGCGGGGTTGATATGGGCACCGCTCACTGCTGCAACCGAGTAGACCGCAACAAACACCGCCATCGACCATCCAAGGGTGATCGCGATCCAGCCGCTACCATGACCCTTGGTCTTATTTAGGACCACGTTGGCAACGATCCCATCTCCCAGAACCACCAAGATGCAGGTACCAATCAATTCGCCGAGGAAGGGTGTCATCATGATGTCTTTTAGAGTGAGTGTTTAAGTACGAGGTTGGGTGTGTCGTGAGGGGTCTGTATGAAGAGTGATCATAAGTCCAGTGTGGTGTGAGCTGATCACACCCTCAATTTAAGAGTATAGCCCGACCGAGGGTAAGTTCAGTGGAATATTTTAAGAGGAATGGGTTAAATCATCTTACCTCAACATCCCCTTTAAAGTGGGCCACACATTCTCAAGAATTTTCTCTTGAGCCTGCACATTCGGGTGTATCCCATCAGCGAGAAAGAACTCACGTTGATCGCCAAAACCGTGCAACAGGAATGGGACGACCTTAATCTGATGCTTCTTCGCCAGATGGGGGAAGATCTCTTGGAATTTCTGGGTATAGCTCAGTCCATAATTGGGAGGGAGATGCATCCCGACCAGAAGGACCTTGGCCTGTCTGCGGTGACAGGACTCGATCAGGGTCTCGAGGTTACGACTGATCGAGTCGATGGATGAACCCCGAAGTCCATCATTCCCCCCAAGCTCGATAATGACAATCTCGGGACGGTGTGTTTCGAGTGATTGCTCGATCCGGGCAAGACCGCTCGAGGTAGTGTCCCCACTGATACTGGCATTGATGACTGAAGTTCTGGGGGTTCGTTCTTGAAGACGTTTACTTAAGAGGCTGACCCAACCGGACCCGGGGGGGAGTCCGTAACCGGATGAGATGCTATCCCCAAAGACCATAACCGTGCCGGATGTGGGGGAGGGACTCGAAGCCACCGCATTGGGGGATGCTGCGACTGATAGAATACACAGAATAATCAGGAAATAGTTCATGAGAGAAGACCCTAAGTTAATCCCTATTGTGAAGGCAACTGCACTGACCAAGCAAGTCAGTACCGGCAGTGACCATCTGGTCATTCTTCATGACATTAATCTGTCCGTGATTGAGGGTGAATCACTCGCAGTGATCGGATCATCCGGATCCGGTAAGTCCACACTGCTAGGGCTCCTGGCAGGACTTGACTCACCGTCTAGCGGGAGCGTTCACCTTGCGGGGGAGGATATCTTCTCGCTAGATGAGGATGGACGTGCTGCCCTACGAGGGCGGTTACTGGGGTTTGTATTCCAATCATTTCAACTACTCCCTGCGCTGACCGCGCTTGAGAATGTGATGCTCCCGCTGGAATTAGCCGGTGTCCGTGATGCACAACCAGCTGCAATGGATCTTTTGAATCGGGTGGGTCTGGGGATGAGGTTGGGACACTACCCCAAGCAACTCTCAGGGGGTGAGCAGCAGAGGGTCGCAATCGCACGTGCCTTTGTCACACAGCCACATCTGGTGATGGCCGATGAGCCGACCGGTAATCTAGATTCTGTAACCGGTGCCCAGATCATTGATCTCATGTTTGAACTCAATCAAGAGAGGGGGACAACACTCATCTTAGTCACACACGACGAATCCATCTCAAGTCGATGCAAGAGGCGCATCCGCTTGGAGGCGGGGAGGTCGGTGGTTGGACACGATTGAATGAACCCTCACAGGGTAATGAAATTCCATGAATATTCTTAAACTCTCTTTCAGGATGCTTAAACGTGACTGGCGTGCGGGCGAGTTGCGTGTTCTGATCTTCGCACTTGTGGTGGCGGTGGGAGGGATGACCACAGTCGGATTCTTTTCTGATCGCGTTCAGCTCGCACTCTCTCGCCAAGGGAATCAACTCCTCGGTGCTGATTTAATCATCCTATCCGACCGAACGCTGCCCATCCATTATCAGGATGAGGCTAAGAGACTCGGTCTATCGGTCTCATCCTCACTCAAGTTTCCGAGTATGGCATCAAGAGGCGATATCAGTCTTCTGAGTGAGATCAAGGCAGTCACCCCAGGATACCCCCTACGTGGGGAGTTACGGATCACAGAGGACTTTGGAGGGGCATCAGAACCGGTAGATCGGGTTGCTGGTTCAATTCCAGAGAGGGGAACCGTCTGGGTCGATGACAAGTTAATGGCCCGTCTCTCACTCAAACGTGGGGACGAGATCGAGATTGGGGATTCACGTTTGAAGGTGGCCGCGAGGATTACTCAGGAGCCCGATCACTCGATCGGGTTCATCAATTTAGGGCCCCGTATCCTTATCCATGCAGATGACCTTCCTGCAACAGGACTGATCCAGCAGGGGAGCAGGATCGTCTACCGGCTTCTGGTGGCGGGGGATGCAGGGGTGGTTGAAACATTCCGGGAGTGGTCTCAATCACATCTAATGATGGGTGAGAGGGTCGAGGGGATCCGTGATGCACGTCCCGAGATCAAGGCAGCACTGGACCGTGCTGAGAAATTCTTAAGCCTTGCAGCACTTGCGAGTGTGGTTCTAGCTGCTGCTGCAATCGCACTCGCGGTCAGACGGTTCAGTCATCGTCATTTGGATGGATGTGCTGTCATGAGATGTTTAGGTGCGAGTCAATCCACGCTCCTCAGGCTATATCTATACCACTTCACACTCCTCGGACTGATCGCAAGCTTAATCGGATGTGGACTCGGATTAGTCGCTCAGGAGGCTTTGGTCTATTGGCTCTCGGTACTGGTGGACGAGGAACTCCCATGGCCGAGCATGGTCCCTGCCGTCCATGGATTATTGACAGGGATGATCCTTCTTCTGGGCTTTGCACTGCCGCCATTGCTCAACCTTCGTAGTGTCCCCGCATTACGCGTCCTCAGACGTGATATCGGGTTGGCAAGCGGCCACGGACTGACCGGATACTCGATCGGGTTGGCCGCATTGACGGTGCTGTTTGTGTGGAAGGCGGGGGATATTCGTCTGGGCCTCTCGGTCATGGGGGGGTTCGTGGTCGCGATCTTGCTCTTCGGTCTGATTGGGTTTTTGTTGGTTAGGGCACTCTCCGGAATGAGCGGTCAGGGGGGAGGTGCTTGGAGGTATGGACTTGCGAGCATCCGACGACGGGCAACCGGGAGTGTGGTCCAGTCTGTTGCACTGGGGCTGGGATTGATGGCGCTACTCGCTCTGACACTCATCCGAGATGATCTTCTTCAGAACTGGAAGACGAGCCTCCCACCCGATGCGCCGAACCGGTTTTTAGTGAATATTCAGAAGGATCAGTTACAACCTCTGGAGGCATTCTTCAAAGAGAATGCGATCTCTCAGCCTCTGGTATTTCCGATGGTGAGGGGGCGTCTAACTGCGATCAATGGAAAGAATATTGTGTCAGGCGATTTTACGGATACACGGGCTAAAAGGCTGATCGAGCGTGAGTTCAATCTCTCCTGGGCGAGTGAGATGTCACCGGATAATCTGATCGTTAAGGGTCATTGGTGGGGGAGGGGTGACACCGGAAAGGCGGTCCTCTCTGTTGAGGAGGGGATTGCTAAGACGGTTGGGATCAAGGTCGGGGATGCACTCACCTATGATGTTGCTGGGAGTCCGTTCACTGCCCACGTGACCAGTATCAGGAGGGTGGATTGGGATTCATTCAGAGTGAATTTTTTTGTGGTGACGCCGCCCGGTGTGCTGGATAACTACCCCTCAAGCTACATCACGAGCTTCCACCTCCCTCCCAAGCAATCAGATCTCATGAACCATTTAATCAGGGCATTCCCGAACTTTTTAGTGATCGATGTTGCATCCATCATTGATCAGGTCCAAAAGGTGATGGACCAGGTCAGTCGAGCGGTCGAATTTGTTTTCTTATTTACGCTCTTGGCAGGGTTTGCAGTTCTGTATGCGGCCATTGCATCGACCCAGGATGAGCGGATTCATGAGGCTGCAATCTTTCGGACACTCGGTGCTCAGCGTAGTCAGTTGGTCCGTTCTTGGGCGGCAGAGTTTGCCATCATCGGGGGACTTGCAGGGGTCTTCGCGGCAGCGGGTGCGAGCGCGTTGGGGTATGCCATTGGTGAGTATGCTCTGAACTTAAGTTATAGCTTTAACCCCTGGATATGGGTCACCGGTCTCACGACGGGGGTGGTTGGGGTGACGGTCGCGGGACTGATGGGAACACGTTCTGTCCTCTCACAAACTCCCTTGACGATCCTTCGAAAGATTGCCTGAGGGTGATCTCGAATGGACTCTGTTTTTGAGTGGGCGGTGATGGACATTCAACACTCGCGTCAATGAATCCACCCGGTCGTCGGATCGCACACCTGGATATGGATGCCTTCTATGCATCTGTCGAACTGCTTCGATACCCCGAACTAAAAGGCCTTCCGGTCGTGATTGGGGGAGGAGATGATCAGCATCCGATGACGGATTCGAAAGGGGTACGACACTTCGCAAAGTTACGAGACTATGCCGGTCGGGGTGTTGTCACCACCTCCACCTACGAGGCACGTGGACTCGGGGTCTTCTCAGCGATGGGGATGATGAAGGCGGCCAAACTCGCCCCTGATGCGGTTTTGCTACCTGCTGATTTTAATGCCTACCGTCGCTACTCGAGACTCTTTAAGGAGGCGGTTGCGGGGATTGCACCCTTAATCGAGGATAGCGGGATCGATGAGATTTATATCGATCTCACACAGCACCCGGAAGAAACTCTTCCACTCTCACGCCGGATTAAGCAATCGGTCCGTGATGCGACTGGACTATCCTGCTCAATCGGTGTGAGTCCTAATAAATTGCTATCAAAGATCTGCTCTGATCTCGAAAAACCCGATGGCATCACTATCCTTGGGGTCGAGGATATACCCTCCCGGATATGGCCACTTCCTGTCAGGAAGGTTAATGGAATCGGTCCAAAAGCAACCGAGAAACTGGCGCTAATCGGAATCAATACCATCGAAGAACTCGCGCATGCGGACCCTGCAACACTTCAGGAGACGTTCGGTCTGAACTATGCAAGGTGGTTGCAATCGGCATCCCATGGGGTCGATGATCGGCCTGTGGTGACCCACTCGGAACCTCGTTCCATCAGCCGTGAGACGACCTTCGAGCGTGACCTTCATCCCCGTCATGATCGGCCGATGTTATCTACGATCTTTACCGATCTGTGTGACAGACTCTCACAAGACTTAAAGGGTCGTGGGTACCTCAGTCGGACCATCGGAATTAAGATACGTTTTGAGGACTTCCATACCGTGACACGGGATATCACGATCACTGACCCAACCGATGACGCAACACTGATCAGACGGGCTGGGGAGGATTGCTTGAGACGAGTGAGTCTCAACAGGAGGATACGTCTTCTCGGTGTGAGGGCAGGGTCCCTGTCTGCCACCGGTCAATTGGACGCGGGGCCTGACATGCACCAGCAGGAACTGCACCTGACCCCTCAATAGTGAACCCATCAGGGTTCGTTCGGTCAGGTCGGTCTATCCTTCCTTAGCCATCGGAAGAAAAAGACATAAATGAATGCAGGGACGAAGGGGAGGATCCATGGAAACATCTGACCCACCCAACCGGCTAACAGATTATTTAGATACCGAGACTCCGCAGCCAGACAGGCGTCACGACTTAACTGACTGCATGCAAGGTTAATCTCGAGCGTGACCTGGCTATGAGCCCTCCACAGCCAGTAGGCTAGTGCGATTATGAAGAGCGTCATCAGAACCAGTAGATGGAGACGTCCCTGTGTGTGTGTTGTGGTTTGCATCTGTTCCGTATTATGCGGTCATTGGTTTAAGGGTGAGAGGGATTGATTGGATGATGGGGTTCATTGAGGTCAGAGATAGGCCCGCCTCAACCCATTAAAAATCGCTACCGAATGATGTCCTCGAGGTCTGACACTGTCAAGTCATGGACGGACTCGTGAAGCACTTCTATTAAGAGGGGTCGGGTGTTACATTGTCGCCAGCGTAATTTCCCCACCAATCACATGTTAAAAATAAAAAAATTACCTAGACTTCCTCTCCTTGGACTCCTGATCGCACTGATCAGTATTGTGACCTGGTTCATTACCCGTCCCAACCCGATCGAAGTGGATGTGGCCACAGCAGAGATGGGTCTGGTCGAGTCAACGGTGGTAAATACCCGTGCAGGCACCATCAAGGCTTGCAGACGGGCGAAGTTAGCGCCCGCTGCTGGGGGTCATATCGTGAAGCTCTTAGTCAAGGAGGGGGATCGTGTGGAGGAGGGTCAGCATCTTCTCGAGCTATGGAATGACGACCTCTCCGCACAGAAGGACTTGGTCAGAAGGCAACTCACCATGGCAGAGGAGCGGCGGACCGAGGTCTGTACGGTGGCGGTGAATGCGAGACGTGAGTCAAAACGGACTCGTCAACTCGCCGATCAAGGGTTTGTAAGCGCACAAAGGAGCGAGACCGTTGAGGCAGAAGCCCGTTCCCGGGAGGCGAGTTGTGAGTCCGCTAAGTCCGATATCAAGCGTGCACAGGCTCAGATTAAGGTGACACAGGCAGGCCTTGAGAGGACGGTCCTGACAGCCCCCTTTGCAGGGATCGTGGCACGGATCACGGGTGAATTGGGTGAGTATGCAACACCCTCACCCCCAGGCATTCCAACCCCCCCTGCGATCGACTTAATTGATGATACATGCCTCTACGTGAGTGCTCCGATGGATGAGGTGGATGCGCCTAAGTTACGGGTCGGACAGATCGCACGGGTCACACTCGATGCCATCCCTGGACAGATCTTTTTAGGACGGGTGAGGAGGATCGCACCCTACGTGACCGAGATTGAAAAGCAGGCACGGACGGTCGATATCGAGGTTGATTTTGATGAGCCGCCGAAGCTCCCACTGTTGGTCGGATATAGCGCTGATGTGGAGTCTGTGGTTGATAGGAGGGATGACATCCTACGGATCCCGACCCAGTCCATCCGCCAAGGGGGTCGAGTCCTGATCATGGATAACGACAAGAGGGTTCAGGAGAGAATCCTCCAGACTGGACTTGCAAACTGGGCCTATACCGAGATTACAGGGGGTCTGAAGGTCGGAGAAAAGGTCCTCTTGTCGGTTGATCAGGAGGGTCTGGTGGTCGGTGCAAAGGTCAATCAGAAGACTCGTCCGTGATCCGTCTGACCGCGATCAAGCGTGTATTTAAAATGGGGGATCAGGATGTCTTCGCTCTGAATGGGGTGGACCTCTTAATTAATGCGGGGGAGTATGTCTCGATCATGGGACCCTCAGGATCCGGCAAGACCACACTCTTAAATGTACTCGGTCTTCTGGATCGACCCGATAGCGGTCGGTATGAGCTTGATGGGGTTGATGTGACCGACCTCTCGGAAACCGATCAGGCACGTGTCAGGAGGGACAAGATCGGTTTTGTATTCCAGTCATTTCACCTTGTCCCAAGACTCACCGCCGCAGAAAATATTGGTCTGCCTCTTATCCTGGCAGGGGTTCCACACTCGGAGCGTCAGTCCCGAGTGGATGAAGCACTGAGAGGCTTTGATCTGGTCGATCGCTCCCAACACCGACCTTCAGAATTATCCGGGGGTCAGAGACAGCGAGTTGCGATCGCACGTGCCACCATCTTAAGACCGACCGCACTCCTAGCTGATGAGCCGACCGGCAATCTCGACCACAAGATCGGTGCTGAGGTGATGAACTTGCTTGAGAGTCTGCACCAGGCTGGGACCACCCTGATACTGGTCACACACGACAGAGAGCTGGGTGCGAGGGCCCACCGGCATATCGCGATGAGGGACGGGGAGATTGTGGCGGATGAGCAATGAACCTGAGGGATACACTCGAGATCTCATTAAAGACCGTGGTCAGCTACCGGACACGGTCCATCCTGATTGTGCTCGCGATGGCGCTCGGTGTTGCTGCCGTGGTGGTCTTAACCGCGCTCGGAGATGGTGCCAGGGGCTATGTGGTTGGAAAGTTCTCATCGATCGGGACCAACCTCATCATCGTCTTACCCGGACGGGCTGAGACCGCGGGTGGATTTCCGGGTGCATTACTGGCACAGACACCACGAGAGCTGACCCTTGCAGATGCTCATTTCTTAGGGCAATTGCCACAGGTTAAACGTTATGCCCCACTCAATGTGGGTGTGGTCGAGCTCGCAGCCGCGAGCCGACTGAGGGAGGTGACCGTTCTGGGTAGTACCGCGGATCTATTGCCTGTGAGGCATATGAAGCTCGGCCAGGGGAGCTTTCTCGCACAAGGATCTGAGTACAGTGCTCAGATCGTTTTAGGCTCTAAGATTGCCCAGGAGTTCTTCCCCCAGGGGAATGTCATCGGTCAGAGGGTTAGGCTGGGGGATCGCCGTTTTCTGGTGTCCGGTGTTCTGGCGGTGCAGGGTGAGTCGATGGGATTTAACTCGGATGAGTTGGTCATCATTCCGATTGAGCATGCGCAATCCCTATTCAATACCTCCTCCTTATTTCGGATCCTGATCGAGGCCAGAAGTCGAAGTGATATCGTATCTGCGAAGGAGTCGATTCGGGAACTGATGAAGAGACGTCATGATGGTGAGGAGGATGTCACGGTCATCACGCAGGATGCAGTACTGGCCACATTCGACCGGATACTCAGAGCGCTGACACTGGGTGTTGCAGGGATTGCAGCGATCAGTCTCGCAGTTGCAGGGATCTTGGTCATGAACGTGATGCTGGTCGCGGTCAGTCAGAGAACGGCTGAGATCGGACTCTTGAAAGCGATCGGTGCACCTTCATCCGATGTCAGGAGATTATTTTTTGCAGAGTCCTTGTGGCTCTCTCTTGCAGGGGCTGTTTTGGGGTTTGTGTTGGGACAGTTCGGCAGTCTCATGATCAGGTTGGTATACCCTCAACTCCCGGCATGGCCCCCGGTCTGGGCGAGTATTGCGGGGGTCACGATCGCGATCCTGACAGGGATCCTGGCCAGTCTCCTGCCGGCCTCCCGTGCTGCGAAGATGAATCCGGTCAAGGCATTGGCGGGTCGATGAATACCCTCGACACACTCCGCTTTGCGATGGGTTCACTCAACTCACACCGACTCCGGACTTTATTATCTGCATCGGGGATTGCGATCGGGATCGCTGCAGTGATCCTTCTGACCTCGATCGGGGAAGGGATACAGCGTTTTGTGCTGTCCGAGTTCACCCAGTTCGGGACCAATATCATCAGCATCAATCCCGGTAAGACCAGCACCCACGGTGCATCGGTCGGTGCGATCAGTAGCTCACGACCTTTAACCATTGATGATGCAATCGCACTCAAGTCAACGAGCTATGCGCAGTACACCAATGCAGGTCTGATGGGGAATGCAGAGGTCCGTGTAGGAGGTCTTAACAGGCGTGTCAGTGTATTGGGAGAGGGTCCCGACTTTGCACGTGCATTCAATATGAAGATCGCGATCGGTCAGTTCCTACCTGAGGATGACCCCCGTAATCCTCGTGCATTCGCGGTACTGGGTTCAAAGACTCGGACAGAGTTATTCGGGAGCAAGAATCCATTAGGGGCGAGCATACAGGTCGGGTCATCGCGGTTTCGAGTGATCGGTGTCATGGCATCCAAGGGTCAGGTACTGGGGTTTGATCTGGATGATACGGTCTATATCCCAACAGCACGTGCATTGGAGATCTTTAACCGGACGGGTGTGATGGAGATCCAGATCGCATATCTTCCCGGAGCACCCCTAGATGCCGTGGTCCAGGATGCAAAGAGAATCCTGATCGCGCGTCATGGACGTGAAGACTTCACAATGAGGCCTCAGCAGCAGATGCTCGATACCTTATCCACGGTCCTGGATGTGCTGACATTCGCGGTCGCAGCACTGGGGGGAGTGTCACTCATGGTGGGTGCGGTTGGGATGGTGACTCTGATGCATATTGCGGTGGCGGAACGGGTCTCAGAGATCGGCCTATTGACCGCACTGGGGGCAACACGTGCCCGGATCAGGATACTCTTTCTGATGGAGTCGACTGTTTTGTCGACACTGGGTGGCGTGATTGGGCTCGTGGTGGGAACTTCCATCGCATGGCTCTTAAAGACGCTTGTCAGTGGTCTTCCGGTCAGTATCCCTTGGAATTACGTGATGGGGGCACTGGCGCTGTCGGTTCTGGTGGGGTTGGCTGCTGGGGTGGTGCCCGCGATGAGGGCTGCACGGATGGACCCTGTTGAGGCGCTCAGGGAGGAGTAGTTTGGGGTGGGAAAACAAGGGGGACTAAAGTACTGCGGCCATTCAGAATCTGAATGGCCGCTGAGTGTGAACTACTGACTTTGGATGCGTGTTGCGGTCACAGTCTCTTTAAGAATGAAGAGATGGTATCCCACTCCCAGGCCTCGACCTCACGCTCACCCACCTCAGGCAACTTCCCCGGTAACTTCTCTGAATCCCCTTGCAATAGAAGGACAGGGAGCCTGCTGTCATAGGCGCATCTTAACTCCCACTGCTGTCCATCGGCCCTGAGTAGGTGATGGGTCACCAGAGCGATCACACCATCACACCCCTCAACCACGGCCCTGCAGTCTTTCTTCCAGTCGGGCTCCCAAGACTGCTTGACCGGCATATCAACGAATGAGAAGGTGCTCTGCTGGGTATTGAGCTGTTCGAGCAACCGGTCACGGTGCTTGATGTCTTTCAGAGCGAAGCTCACGAAGACGGTATTCGTTTTGGCCATTTAGTTTCTTCCTCTATGAGTGAGCGAATTGATAAGGTCTGTGTTCATTAAATTAAGTTCCTGAATGGGTCCGTGCTGTGATCTGGATCTCGATCAACATGCGTGGGTCTGATAGACCGGCAGAGATCATCATTGCAGCAGGCCGTACCTCACCGAGATAACGGCGTAACACCGGCCAGCACTTTTCAAAGTCGGCAGCGACAGGGAGGACGTAGGTCACCCTGACGGTATCCTTTAGGCTTGATCCAGCCTCATTCAGTGCCATCTCAATATTACGAAAGCACTGATCGGTCTGTTCCAGAAGATCATCCGAGATGGTCATCTTACTATAGTCGAAACCGGTGGTACCGGAGACGAAGATCCAGTCCCCATCCACCACCGCACGTGAGTACCCGATCTCCTTCTCGAAGGTGGATCCGGAGCTAATCAATCGTCGGGTCATATTCTCTCGCCTTTAATCAGTGTCATTCAGGGGGATACGAATTATCTCGCCACTCCCCCTAAAGTAAAAGGGGTCTACCGATCAATTTTAATCGTGATTAGTGTGAGAAGCACTGCTTATTCTCGGGTGCGACGGTACATGCATACCGCATCTCCTCAATACCGCCTGCACGGTTCAGATTGAATTCAGCACGAAGCATCTTGAACTGGGAGTCTGTAAAGGTGATCTTGTCCGCCACATCACGTGCCTGATTCCAGAAGCGGACCCGGCAGAATTCAGGCTCTGACCGGCAGATGCTCTTTAATGCAGCACCATAGACCGTCTTATCGGAATCCCTCTTGGCATCGATCAGGACCATATGGATGTACCGACTCGATGTACCGAGCTGGACCGATCGGATTAACTTCCATCCATCCCCACTCATGAGAGGGGATGAGGCCTTTTGGGGGGGTGACTTGGTGGATTGAGACCAGGCCGTCATCGGGAATGACAGGATGATGGCGATCAATGCAATAACGGTCGATCTTATTCTCACAGATACTCCTTATTTAAATGCTCGGGTCATTTGTAGGGGTCATTCATTCAACCGATTTTAGGGCGACTTACACCCATAAAATTTAACCTAAGTCGGTGACACAGTCCAGCATTCGATCTCGGTTCAGATCGATCACCCCACGTTTCTGGTTGAGAGTGGGTGGAGAGCGATTATACCGAATAGTGGCCTTTTCGTACTTGAATCGGTCTCTCGAATAGGAGTGAGTGAGTCCCAATCAGCGCCCCCTAGCCCTCGTCGACTGGCCGCGGGAGGGTTAACTTTTGGACCGGGAGATGGGGTGAGTAGTTCAGTTTTGAAGTGAACTCTTAAGAGGATGGAAAAAATGGGGGGGCTTATGGAGGGTCATCCAATCCGTCGAGAGATTCCATACGTGGAGAGGGGGCAGGAGGTGCACCCTCAACCTAACCCGACTCCTTGACATGGGTCGATCCTGATCTACCTTTAAGGGTAGGAGGGGGGGGTAAGTTGGATCCTCCCAGCCGTGATCATGAAATACTATTGGGAGGTTTTGAATGGTTATTCGGAGAGTGTGTCGTCTTTCTTGCGTGATTCTAGCCAGCCTTTGGATCTCGAACGTAAGTGCACAGAATGTCTGGTGGATGCATGATACACCCGGTGCTTACTTTAACGATTTGGATCGGAAGATGTATCACCAAACCATTACAGAGATGCTCGAGAATGGCGTAAGTGAATCTCAAAAAAGTTGGCATAGCGAGACCTCTCGTAATGGGGGTGAGGTCGGTGTGGTCGATTCAAGGCGCCGTTTTGAGGGTAACCTCTGCCGAATCCTGACGATCTCGAACTATGCCTATAACGGTCTGAAGGCGACCACTCGGATTGAGGCCTGTAAGAGGGAGGATGGACACTGGGCAACCGTCGGGGTGGTGCCTTAAAAGGACACAGATAGGGCCATGTGATGTGTGATGGTTTCTGGATGAGTTACTTCTGAGGGTCGTACCAGGAAGGGGTGTCAGTCCGCACGCTTAAAATGGAGTGACAATGAGAAGGGTCATTCAGTCAAAAGCTAATCTCCATAAATATCTTTTGCACGTTTAGCAAATGCGCCCACAAAGCTATTAACGATATTGAAGAATAAGGGTCCTACCAGTTTATCGAGAAGGATATTTGAAAATGTGTAATGAAGAAAAAATTCAACCCTGCAAGTGGTGTCCGAGAGCGGAATAAAACTCCATTTGCCATCGAGATGTTTAAAGGGTCCATTCAGTAATCTCATCTTGATTGATTTTGGAATGTCCCGAATATTTTCAGTGGTGAAGCTATGCTTGAGATGGAGGTAGCTGATCACAATCGTTGCATGATTGACCCCCTCATCACATGCAACGACAGATGATCCTGAGCACCATGGTAGGAACTTCGGGTAACTCTCAACACCATCGACCAAGGCGAACATTTGGCTGGCTGAGTGATTCATCTGGACTGACTTTTCAATTCTAGGCATAGGGGGGGGTCACATTGATCTGAAAGTGGATAAGTTCGAACAAGAATGCCTGAGATAAGTATTTTCGTAAAAAAGTTCCGCAAAATCATTTGATTCAGACCGGTGCTTGGTAATTTGTACATACATCATCAGATGTTCGGTTAATTTTCCATGATCTAACCAATCATTTCTCAATAGGAGAACTACATGAGGGTACGTCAGTTTATGGGTGTTGCAGTTCTGACTCTGTTCAGTAGCGCAGCACTTGCATACCACTGCACGATCGATATGAGGAAGATCGATGCGGCCTTGGAAAAGAATCCAAAATTGAGCGAAGCTCAGTTATCGGAGATTAAAAAAATGCGGTTAGAGGGAGCTTCTTTGCATGATCGTGGCAATCACAAGGAGTCAGTTGAGGTCCTCGGTAAGGCAATGTCCGTCTTGGGGATTAAGTAGTCTCAACCGCCGTCTAATAGACCGTTCGATTCAAGCGGTCAAAGACCTATAAACCCTGTTCTCACCGATTGAAGATTGACCCAGAGCCGCACGTCTGGAGGGTCCTTCGAAGGGGGCCTTATGGAACATTTATACCAGTTCGGATGGTAGATTCTCACTACGGTTTATTCGTTCAGTGTAATACATTCTACCTATAAGAATAAGTCATATCGCCTCATGACGAGGCCCAGGGCGAACGCTAATATGCATCATGACTATGACACTGATGTATGACCGCATGACTTAGAGGAGATTTAAAATGGAACAATTAAACTCATTTCAGATGAGTGATGATCAGGAGATGGTCCTGACAGAGGATCAGTGGGAGACCCTGAAAAGGATGCCGTACTTAGAATTTAAGGCGATGCTTCAGGTTGTATTCGTTGAGGGGAGAGAGTATCAGAAGGATCTCGATACCCATCCCGTGGAGGTGGTGAATCCACCCAGAGTGACGGAGCTGATGAAGAGGGAGTGGGTCCGGGATATCTCAAAAAAACAAGGAAAGAGATCCGCCTCTCGGCACTGATCTCCGGTAAAGCGCTATTTCTTGCGACTCTTCTCGATTAAGTCATAGGCCACCTGGACCTCCTGAGACTGACGGGTCGCCACCGCGATCATGTCTGCAGGGACACCCTGCCCGATCAATTTATCGGGGTGGTACTGGCTGATGAGTTTACGGTAGGCCTTCTTGACCTCTTGGTCGGTGCTGTCCTTGCTGATGCCGAGGGCCTTATAAGCATCCTCCAGCGCATTGGCAGAGTTGGACTGACCCCCCGCAAAGTGGGCCTGATTCAGAATCATATCCAGCATCTGCTGGAATGCGGAGGCGTCATAACCCAGGTGTCGTGCGATCTCCCTCAGAAGGTTCTCTTCTGACGTATGAATCCCGCCATCAGACAGTGCCATCACGATCAGGTAGACCAGCAGCATCTGTCTTAAGCTGTGAGTCTGACCGCAGACAGACATGAACTGGTTTAGACTAGTCTCAATCTCAAAATCGGGTGATGCACCCTTCCCAAAGAGCGCAATCGCTTTTTGACGGTGTTCGGAAGACATCCCCAGCTTCTGAATGAACTGCTCGACATGGTCGATCTCACCTTGCGAGATATGGCCATCGGCCTTGGCGAGTTTGCCCATCAGGATGAAGACCGTCTCAAGGAAGATCGACTGACGTTGTCCTCTGCTGAATGGATTAATGCCACCCATCCCATAAGCCTTGAAACGGTCTGCCATGCTCCCCAAGAGGTATCCAATGAATGCCCCAACAAGACCGAGGAAGTAATACCCTAAAAGGCCGGCAATGATTCTGAACACAGTACCCCCTAAGATCGCATGTGAAAAAAATGATTATAACCTGTCATGGGGGGACGTCATTCCCAGAGAGGGGCCCACACGATTAAATTTTAAGATAAAGAGCGCACTGATCGGGATGACGTTCTTATCATTTGTCTCCCCACTCGCACAATCTCAAGTCCCCACTCTGAGCTATCTGGGTCAGAGTATCGTTCCCTCAGGAACCCAGTTCGGTGGGACCCTGGTCGGGGGACTGTCATCGATCGATTATGTCCCTGCGAGTGGTCACTATCTTGCCGTGAGTGATGACCGTAGCGCCAACAATCCGGCTCGATTTTATGAACTGAGTCTGGATCTTTCTAAGTTTCAGAGATCCCCTGAGCCTGGGGATGAAGGTGTGACCTTTATCGCGGTGACCACCCTACAGACCCAAAATGGGGGCCCCTTTGAGAGGAATATGGTCGACCCTGAAGGTCTTCGATATGACGGATCACGCAATAAGATTTACTGGGTGAATGAGGGTCAGCGCAGCCGTTTCGGATACCGGGGACCGACCGTGAGGGAGATGAACCCGGATGGTAGCCATGTACGCGATTTTAGAGTGCCCGATCATTATCATCCCTCAGGATCAAGGAGTGGCTTAAGGACGGGTGATCGAGGGATTCATGACAATCTCTCACTCGAAAGTCTGGCACTCTCCATCGATGGTAAGACCCTCTACACCGCCACTGAGAATGGTCTTTCACAGGATAGCCCCCCCTCAGGGGTGGGGAATGGATCAAGTGCCCGTATCCTGTCATTTGATATCGCAACAGGCCTCCCGGGTGAGGAGTATCTCTATCCGGTTGAGAGGGTTGCCACCCCCCCCATCCTACCGGGATTGTTTTCAACCAATGGACTGACCGATATGGTTGCAATCGGTGACCGTCAGTTCATCAGTATCGAGCGCTCCTACGCGATCGGTGCACAGACCCGAGGGTCCATCACCACCGGTAAGACGGTACGACTCTTCTATATCGATGCCAGGGGGGCGAGCGATATATCGGGCCTTGAATCCATCTCAGGTCACACAGTCAAGGCGGTCGATAAGATACTGATCGTTGATCTATCGGACCTGAAGAACGATGATGGTTCCTCACTCGCACTCGACAATATCGAGGGGATCACCCTCGGCCCAATCTTTGAGGGAAAATCCACGGTGATACTGGTCTCGGATAATAACTTTAGTCGTCATCAGTTCACACAGTTCATCGCACTCGTGATGAGCAACAGGACCCCTGATTAAGAGGTCTCTCCGTGGTCCACGGTCATGAAGAATGATCGGTCAATTTTTTAGATCAGTTCATCTAAAGTACCCCCCCAAAACCCGTCTCCTTCTAAAAAATTAATTTAGGAGGGGCGTCCCACTATAGTCATTGAATTCAATGTTCCGCGCACGATAGTTCGATAAAAATTCAGCTGGATGAGTGCGTAATATTGGCGGCGGCAGGAGGCATGTACTATAAAAATTGAAGAGGATATATCCCTCCCTTGAAAATGACTGAAGGGGGATGCGATGTGCAACCATCAGGACCACTCAATAAGGAAACGGCATCGATAAGAATGACTTAGATCAGGAGGGGGAGGATCCACACAATGGGGCGGGTTCCAACGGGAAAGCCCCCCGAGATCCCATCCCAGAATCCTTCGCTCGTACGATCAAGGATCTCCTGCACGAGATCAAGGTCTCTCAGGTTGAGCTTGAGATTCAGGACGAGGCCCTGCAGAAGGCTTGGGGCAGTCTTGAGAATTCTCGTGCTCATTACCGTGATCTCTATGAGTCTGCACCGGTCGGATATTTGACCTTGAGTTCTGATGGGGCGATCTCAGAGATCAACCTGACGGGGGCCTATCTATTGGGGGTGGAGAGGGGTGATTTACTGGGTAAGCGTTTCCAATCCTTAGTCGTCCCTCAAGATCAGGAACGTTGGTCA
>JBAWVG010000013.1:0-30678 GCA_037147395.1 Nitrosomonadaceae bacterium
GCATTAGCAATGACAATATCCGGTTGTCCGTGGTGTAGTACAAAATCATGTGCAACCGCTTGCATGGCATCAGAGTCACGCACATCGGCAACATAAATGGCTGCATCGGGGATCTCTTGCGAGAGTTCCTTCAGCAACTCCCTGCGACGTGCTATCAACCCTAGAGTCGCGCCTTGTTTTGCGTACTGCAACGCCAAGGATCTACCCAGACCGCTGGAGGCACCGCTGATGAGGACTGTTAACGACACTCTGGCGCCGTCCGGAGACTGTCTGACATGCTACCTCTTCGCCCTCTCCTTGCGCACTTTCAGAATCAACTCTTCCAGTGTTCTGATGGTGTCTTGCGGCGTACCACCCATCTTGCCGCTGGTCAGGTATCTACCATCCACCACCAATGCGGGCACACCAGAGAGGTTGTAATCCTTGGACATCTGGGCGGATCGAGTTGCCTGATTCTGCACAGAGAAGGAGTTATAGGTATCGATGAACTTCTGCCGCTCGATACCCTGCTTTGCCATCCAGTCGAACAGCAACTCATCCTTGCTCAGATCGATCTTGTCTAGATGAATGGCATCGTAAACTTTATCGTGTAGCCTCTCCCTGATACCAAGCGCTTCCATCGCGTAGAAGGTCTTAGTGCCGGGAATCCAGTTAGCACGGAACACTGCCGGAATATAGCGAAAGCTCACATCCTTAGGCGCTTTTTTCTGCCAGGCCTGAATCAGTGGATGAAGGTCATAGCAGTGCGGACACCCGTACCAGAAGAATTCGAGTACTTCAATATTCTTGCCGCTCTCCGTCGGGCGTGGGTCGGTCAGGGTAGTGTAGTCGCGACCCTCCATGATCTCAGCTCGGGCGCTCGAGATTGTTACTAAACCCAAACCAATAAATAACAACAGGGTCGTCAGAAAACGAATCGGATTCATTTTTTTCCTCGCGATAAGAATTGAATGCAGACTACTGCGCCCCTTCATGCACCTTGACTAGACTGGTCTGAATGCCATTCTGTTGAAGGGAGGACCGTACCCGACTCACCTCACCGATCTCCGCAAAGGGGCCCACACGGACCCTGTGCCAGGTCCCCCTATCTGCCAGATCAACCGCCTGAACAGAGGCCTCCAGCCCCATCATCGCGAGCTTTGCTTTCAGGTTCTCGGCATCCTCGGCACTTTGAAATGATCCCGCTTGAATGAAGTAACTATCCTTAGATGAGGCCTGTGGAGCAACCTGCTGAGTCTGCTTCTGATCGACGGCCGGCTCCGTCACAGCACCGGGGAGAATCTTGTAAAACTCGAACCGCGGCTTTCCATCCTCAGTCTGCGCCGATTTGTCGTCTTTCCCGATTACCTGCCCGCCCTTCTGGATAATCGGATTTGGTTCGCTCTTGGTCGCGCTATCGGCAGCCCTCTCTTGGGTAATGAATGGGCTCTGAGTCTGGTTCATATACATCCAGATGCCCATCGCACTGATCAGACCCAATGCATAGCCGATAAACAGCCCCAGCACTAGAGAGCCACGCTTACCGGAATTTTTGGAGTTAGATGGATCTTTGTAATCCCGACTCATGGAAATCCTTCATGGAGTTTATCTACCCGATCACATCTTATCGGGCGCGCTCACGCCCAATAGTGTCAGTCCATTCACCAGCACCTGCCTCACCGCCGCAATCAGCGCTAAGCGCGCGTGCCGCAACGGTATCTCAGGAACAAGGAATCGGGTTGCATTATAGTAACTGTGGAATTCAGCTGCCAATTCTCGTAGATAGAACGCGATCAGGTGGGGAGAGAGCTCTCTTGCTGCTGCATCCACCGTCTCAGGATAATCGATCAGCCACTGCAACAGCGCGAGCTCTGCGGGACTGATAAGAAGGCCTGCGTCGGCTGTTGCCAGTACCGATGGATCCTCTCCCCACTGGGTCAGAACGCTACAGACACGGGCATGGGCATACTGCACGTAATAGACTGGATTCTCATTGCTCTGCGATTTAGCCAAGTCCAGATCAAAGTCCAGATGCTGTTCACTCTTACGCAGCACATAAAAAAATCGTGCTGCATCATTCCCCACTTCCTGACGCAACTCCCTCAGTGTGACAAACTCGCCCGATCGGGTGGACATGGATGCCTTCTTGCCATCTCGGTAGAGGACCGCAAACTGCACCAATGCGACCTCGAGTCTTGTAGGATCAAGCTCCAATGCCTGCAGTGCCCCCTTCACCCGCGGGATATAACCATGGTGGTCAGCACCCCACACATCAATAACACGATCAAAGCCACGCTGAAACTTGTTAAGGTGGTAAGCGATATCGGAAGCAAAGTATGTAAATTCACCATTCTCGCGTCTCACTACGCGGTCCTTCTCGTCACCGAAATCGGATGACCGAAACCACATCGCCCCATCTTGCTGGTACAGATAATTTTTTCGTTCGAGCAACTGCACTACATGAGCGACCAGCCCACTGTCAAACAATGACCGTTCCGAGAACCAGTTATCAAATACCACGCCGAACTCCATCAAGTCGTTGCGGCAATCTCCCAGCTGTTCGGTCAAGACAAAGTTATGGATGTACGCGTAATCCTGCCCCAACAGTTTCTTTGCATTGGCAATCAAGCTGTCAAGTTGAGCCTCACCAGAGCCTTCTTCCGTGGCAGGAGGAACCTCTGCAAGCTGGTGTACGTACCGATCACCGTGCGCCTCATGAATCAGGTTCGCCATATCGCGCACGTAGTCCCCTTGATAGGCATTCCCAGGAAAACTGATCTCAGCACCTCCTATCTCCAGATATCGTAGCCAGGTGGAGAGTGCCAGAATATCCATCTGGCGACCCGCGTCGTTGATATAGTACTCACGCTCGACGGTAAAACCTGCTGTCGTCAGCACATTGGCCAGACTCGCTCCAAATGCAGCACCACGGCCATGGCCAACATGCAGCGGCCCAGTGGGATTCGCTGATACAAATTCCACCTGAATTTTTTGACCCAAACCGATGTCGCTGTGGCCAAAATGACTGCCACTTGTCAGGACGTGGCCCGGAAACTGCTGCTTGGATGAGGTCTTGAGAAATAAATTGATGAACCCTGCGCCCGCGATCTCGATCTTTTCTAGATGAGGGGACTCTGGCATCGCCTCTATTAACAAGGCGGCCACCTCTCTCGGGCTCTTACGCAGTGGCTTAGCTAACTGCATCGCAAGATTACAGGAATAGTCTCCGTGGCTGACTTGTTTGGGTCGTGCGAACTCGATAACGACACTCCGCTCCTCGGGTGCAACTTCATGCAGAGCATGCTGCAAGATTTCACTTAAGTGGGATTTAAAGTTGGGCTGAGATGGTCGGGTCATGGTTACGTCATTGCAGCAGATTGTTTATACAACCTCTATTATAGCGGGGTTGGGATGAGTTACGTTCACCAGTTTAGTCGGCGCAATCACCAGGATAAGTTACATCAATGAACATGATGAATTCAAAAAAGGATGTGGTCGTGATCGGCGCCGGGGCCGCTGGCATGATGTGCGCACTGGAAGCCGGTAAGCGGGGTCGTAAGGTCCTATTACTAGATCATGCGACTAAGCTCGCCGAAAAAATCCGTATCTCTGGTGGGGGACGTTGCAACTTTACCAATCGTTATACTAGACCTGAGAATTTTCTGTCTCACAATCCCCACTTCTGCCGATCTGCACTGGCACGATTCAGCCCACAGGACTTTATTGTGTTATTGGAAAAATATGGAATCCGATACCACGAAAAGAAATTGGGCCAGCTCTTTTGTGATGAGAGCTCCGAGCAGATCATCGATCTGCTACGGCAAGAGTGTTCGGCAGCCGGTGTGGAGTGGAGGATGCCGTGCCAGGTTCAGAGTATCAATCTGCTTGGGCCCGGTCCTGACAGTGGTGGCAGATTTCAGCTTAAGACCGATCAGGGTCGCGTGATCACCGATTCACTGGTGATTGCAACTGGAGGCCTGTCCATTCCACAAATCGGCGCCAGCCCATTCGGTTATCGTGTTGCTGAGCAGTTCGGCATTGCGGTGACTCCGCTACGCCCGGGTTTGGTTCCTCTGACATTTGCTCCAGATCAGCTCCTCCAGTTTGCCGGATTGACAGGGGTGACGATTGATGCTGAAGTCAGCTGCAACGGCAAGCACTTTCGTGAGAATGTATTGATCACGCATCGAGGGCTGAGCGGGCCCGCGATGTTGCAAATCTCCTCCTACTGGAGGCCCGGCGACGTCATTCATATCAATTTATTACCCGATCTTAATCCGGCCGCGTTACTACTCGATCAACGCCACAGCTCCACCCAGCTGTCCAATCTTCTCGCGCAATATCTGCCCAGACGGTTCACCCAAGTCTGGTGTGATTTCACCCCCTCAATACAGCCTATGCGGTCGCTACAACACTACAGCGAGCGTGAGCTTCAAGATATCGCGGTACAACTTCAGGACTGGCAGGTTATACCCAGCGGTACCGTGGGTTACAGAAAGGCGGAGGTGACACTGGGTGGGGTTGATACGCGGGAACTGTCATCCAAGACAATGCAATCAGAAAAAGTAAGCGGGCTATACTTTATCGGGGAGGTGCTCGATGTGACCGGCCACCTGGGTGGATTCAACTTTCAGTGGGCCTGGTCATCAGGATACGCGGCAGGACAATTTGTATAGCCCTATGATTAACGACCACGCCCACCGGAGCGTTTCATCGCAGTCGCCTTGTCAGTCGGTGTGTGCGAAAACCCGGATGATCGTCTGGCTGCAGGCTTTGCACCGGTCCGCCCGCTTGGCTGGCTACGTGTGGATGACCCGCCTCGAGGCCCACCACTACGTCCATTAATGATCGGCTCGGCCTTGATGCGAGGATCTGGCTCAAAACCCGCGATAATCTTACTGGGCAGATCTCGCTTGATTAGCCTCTCTATATCGGACAGTAGTTTGCGTTCATCCACGCATACCAATGACACCGCATCACCCTCCGCCCCAGCACGGCCAGTTCGGCCGATACGGTGGACGTAATCTTCTGCCACATTGGGGAGCTCAAAGTTAACCACATGAGGCAGATCGCTGATATCAATACCACGTGCGGCGATATCTGTTGCCACCAGCACGGGTAGCGTACCGGTCTTGAATTCTGCCAGTGCCCGAGTGCGTGCCGCCTGACTTTTATTGCCATGGATGGCGAGCGATGGAATGCCACTCGCGACCAAGTACTCTGCCAATTTATTGGCACCATGCTTAGTCCGGGTAAATACCAAGACCTGCTGCCAGCGGTGGAGCTTGATCAGATGCGCGAGCAGATCTCTCTTACGCTCACGGTCCACCGGATGCACGACGTGGGTCACCTTGTCAGCGGTCGCATTACGACGCGAGACCTCGATCATCACCGGTTTATTGAGTAGATTGTCCGCGAGTATCTGAATCTCATCCGATAGCGTGGCCGAGAACAGTAAGTTCTGCCGTTGCTTGGGCAGCAGCGCGAGTATCTTTCGGATGTCTCGAATGAAGCCCATATCGAGCATACGGTCGGCCTCATCGAGCACGAGAATTTCAACCTGAGATAGGTCGAGTGTTTTTTGTTGTACATGATCCAACAGTCGGCCCGGCGTTGCGACCAGAATATCCACCCGGCTTTTCAGACGAGTGATTTGTGGATTGATGTTGACCCCGCCGATCATGATCATCGAACTTAGTTTCAGGTATTTTCCGTAATCACGGACACTCTCTTCTACCTGTGCTGCGAGCTCACGGGTGGGGACAAGAATCAGCGCTCGTATTGGCGGACGCCCGCTGGACGGCCCTTTGACGCTTCTGTTGGAGAGACGGTGCAGGATGGGCAGAGTAAAACCGGCCGTCTTACCGGTCCCGGTCTGAGCCCCAGCGAGTAGATCGCCGCCAGCTAATACGGCAGGGATTGCTTGCAGCTGAATCGGGGTAGGAACGGTGTATCCACGTTCAGTGACAGCACGAATGATTTCATCGGATAAACCGAAATTTGCAAAAGACATAAAACTCCAGGGGGTGACATCGGCCTGTCGTTACAGTTACGGAACGCCAGTCTTAGGCAGATGAATGAAGGGCGGCCTAGTAAATCCAAAACCCTCGGATTAATTCAGGCGCCCTAAAGAAAAAAAGGATGGTCGGTGCGAAGACGTGGAACTAACACCGCAGACTTGCATTATAACAGGCTACGCCGTATCACGCTGCCCTAAGGAGTGAGCCGAGATGGAGACTACAACACGTACCGGGCCAGATCTTCACTCTGAGATAAATCTTTAAGACGGATGTCGACATAGTCAGAATCAATTACGACGGTATCACCGCGGTGTCTTGCCGCGTCGAATGACACATCTTCTAGCAACTTTTCCATCACGGTATGGAGACGTCTTGCACCGATATTCTCCGTCTTCTCATTGACCGCAAAAGCGATCTCCGCTAATCGCTTGATCGCATCGGTCGTGAACGCTAACTTGACCCCTTCCGTTTCAAGAAGGGCCTCGTATTGGCGCGTCAGACAGGCATCGGTGTTGGTGAGGATCTGGATAAAGTCATCTGCACTGAGACTCGATAGTTCAACGCGAATTGGAAAGCGCCCCTGTAATTCCGGAATCAGGTCGGAAGGCTTAGCAAGATGAAACGCGCCACTGGCGATGAATAGGATATGATCGGTCTTGATCATTCCATACTTAGTGGTAACGGTAGTGCCTTCGACCAACGGCAATAAATCTCGTTGGACCCCTTGGCGCGATACGTCTGCACCCGAGGTCTCGGACCGACTGGTAATCTTGTCAATCTCATCTAAGAAGACAATCCCATTCTGCTCGACATTCTGAACTGCTCGTAACTTCAGATCTTCATCGTTAATGAGCTTGGAGGCCTCTTCATCAGTGATGAATTTGCGGGCCTCACGGATTTTAAGCTTACGAGTTTTTTTTCTTTCTGCACCCATGTTCTGAAACATTCCCTGGATCTGGGTGGTGAGCTCCTCCATCCCGGGTGGCGCGAAAATCTCCATATGAGCCGCATGAGATGCCGATAGCTCAATCTCGATCTCTTTATCGTCAAGTTCACCCTCTCGCAGTTTCTTACGAAATTTCTGACGGGTGGTATTGTCACGATCTGCATCCTCTGATTGCAGGCTCGACTCCCTCGCCGGTGGCAGCAACACGTCGAGAATACGATCCTCCGCAAGATCCTCTGCTCGAGTCCGCATCTTGGCAGTCTCCTGCTCTCGCAATTGTTTGATCGCGGACTCCACCAGATCACGAATGATCGAGTCCACATCTCGTCCGACATAACCTACCTCAGTGAACTTGGTCGCCTCCACCTTAATGAATGGAGCATCAGCAAGCCTTGCCAGTCGTCTCGCAATCTCGGTCTTGCCCACACCGGTGGGCCCGATCATCAGAATATTTTTGGGCGTAATTTCCTGCCTCAGGGGCTCCGATACCTGCTGCCTACGCCAGCGGTTCCTAAGTGCAATGGCCACAGCGCGCTTGGCGGCTTGCTGACCGATGATGTGCTTGTCCAGCTCTTGGACGATTTCTTGTGGGGTCATTTATATGAGTGTTTGAGGGGGGACAGCGGTACGTTACTCCAGAACCTCAATGATGTGGTTCTGGTTGGTATAGATGCACAGATCGCCCGCAATGGTGAGGGCTTTCTTGACGATCACAGGTGGCGCCTGGTCCGTATTTTCCAGCAGAGCACGTGCGGCAGAGTGAGCATACGCGCCTCCGCTCCCGATGGCTGCTAGTCCTAATTCTGGCTCAATCACATCCCCTGATCCGGTGATGATGAGAGTGGTCTCACGATCGGCCACGATCAGCATCGCCTCCAATCTTCTCAAGATACGGTCGGTCCGCCAGTCCTTGGCCAACTCAACTGCCGATCGCATGAGATGCCCTTGATGCTTTTCCAGTTTTCCCTCAAACCGCTCAAACAAGGTGAACGCGTCGGCAGTCCCGCCTGCAAATCCAGCAAGAATTTTTTCATGGTACAGCCGACGGACCTTGCGTGCACTGGCCTTGGCGATGATCGCGCCCAGGGTCACTTGCCCGTCACCCCCAAGTGCGACCTGAGTGCCACGCCTTGCTGAAAGTATGGTGGTACCACGGTGTTGTATCATAGGATTATTTCGTGATCGTTAGAGAGACTGAATTATAACGCTGATTCAAGCGGATTACGTATCTCAGGTCTTCTTCTTCGCTCTCGGATGTGATGCATCGTAGACCTTTGCCAGGTGCTGGAAATCAAGATGGGTATAGACTTGGGTCGTACTGATACTCGCATGCCCCAGCATCTCCTGAACCGCCCTTAAATCCCCACTTGATTGCAGTAGATGAGATGCGAATGAATGCCTCAGTACGTGAGGATGAACATTAGCGCTAATACCTTGTTGCGATGCACGAGCCTTCAGCTGTTGGCTGATCGATCTCGGGCTGATGCGTTTGCCATGCCGTGATAGAAAGAGCGCGCTCTCTCCAGACTTAATCAGTTGGATACGAGATCTCATCCATGCATCCAATGCTAGCGCCGCTTGCTTTCCCACGGGCACTACCCGAGTCCTTCCACCCTTGCCGGTGACTCGTACTGTGCCCTCTGAGGGGCTCAAATTCTCAGGTTGCAAGCTGGCAAGTTCAGCCAACCGTAGCCCGGAAGAGTAAAACAACTCAAACATCGCTTTGTCCCGCAGCGCCATCAGATCATCGGTGGGGAACTGAAGCAACTTCGCCGCCTCGTCGGGCGAGAGTGCGTGTGGCAAAACTTTAGGTGTCTTTGGTGCACGTAATCCAGCACAGGGGTTGCTGCTGTGATGGTGGCTTCTCACTAGATAGTTATATAGCCCGCGCCAAGCAGATAGCATCCTGGCTAAACTTCTGCCAGAGATTCCTTGTGCGTGCCGCTTGGCAATAAACCTTCTGATATGGTGAACTTGCAGTTGATCGAGCGGTGTCGATTCTGCCAACTCCAGCAGAATTCCAATATCATGTGAGTAACTCGCACATGTCAGTACCGACAGTCGTCGCTCATTGGTAAGATGGGCTAGATACAAGGCCGCAAATGCGGCTGAGTTATCGTGCGTTGCCGAACTCACCCTCTCCCCTCTTCAGCTCTTGCTGCTGGGTTCATTCATTCTATATGTGCGATCGCCGTTCCCACTAAATCTCCTAGCCGTTTTAGATGGATTGTGCCCATCTCCGGATAGAACCGCTGAGGATCTTCGCTTGCAAGTACCATGATCCCAATCGTCTGCTCTGCTTGCAGCGGCACCATCGCAAATGAGCGCAAGTGAGATGTGTCGTCACCAAACCATTGCTTAATCTCATCGACGACGTGTGGTCCACAATATGGATTTATTAAACTCTCAGCAATGATATGGATATCGTCACTGGTCGGAGCAAATTCAGGCAGATCGGTAACTGGATTTGGCAAGTTCCATAATCGCAGCACGGTATGCGGAACAGCAAAGTCTTCGCGTAGATTAAAGTACAGACCATTCAGCGAATTCCCGAGATGTGTGTATGTGAGTAAGATAATGGCCAGTCGATGCATCTTTTCACCGATGACATCATTCTCTTCACCGTACTTGATCAGTTCACGTAGCTTTTCCTGCAGGAGATTATTCTTGTCCCGTAGTGTGACGATCTGCCGCTCACTGATTGAGATGGCCCTTCCTCCGTGGGGATGGGAGACAAAAATATCTGCCAGCATGTCTGCATACTCATCAAAAAACTTCGGGTTTTCCCGCAGGTACTGGGCCACCTCTTCTGAACCGAACTCCATGACTCCCCCTATTTAGATTTCACAGTTCAATCTCACCATCGAATACCGCTACAGCAGGTCCCGTCATCCAGACCGGTTGATCTTCGCCTTCCCATCGCACGGTCAAATCGCCACCGCGCATATTGACTTCAACCGTTGACTGCAACAGTCCTCGTATGATTCCGGTCACAACCGCAGCACAGGCACCTGTTCCACAGGAGAGCGTTTCACCCGCCCCTCTTTCATACACCCGAAGCCGAATATGGCCACGATCCACCACCTGCATGTAGCCGGCATTCACCCGCTTTGGAAAACGTGAATGATGCTCGATCAAGGCACCTTCCGTGATTATCGGCGCTTTATCTACATCCTCTACCAACTGCACTGCATGGGGGTTCCCCAGAGAAACGGCACCGATTTCGATTTGCCTACCACTGATATCGATCGAGTAGGTCATGGCACGTTTCTCAGCAATAAAGGGGATCTGTTCCGGCTCAAATTTCGGCGCCCCCATATTAACGCTCACTTGGCCATTGGCCTCTAGCCTGGGAACGATTAATCCGCCTGAAGTCTCCACGCGAATTTCATTTTTTTGCGTCATCCCCCTGTCATGCACAAACCTCACGAAACAACGTGCGCCATTGCCACATTGCTCCACCTCTCCACCATCCGCGTTATAAATTCGGTAACGAAAATCAGCATCCCCTAAAGCCTTCTCCACCAGCAGTATCTGATCACATCCGACACCAAAATGACGGTCAGCCAGCATTCGACGCTGAGTTGGGCTGAGGCACACTGTTTGATTCACCGCATCAATCACGACGAAGTCATTGCCCAATCCCTGCATTTTAGTGAACTTAAGTTTCATCAATGAACTTTCACTGTTTATTTCGGCCGGTAATGCAGATGGCTGCTCATTTTATCGAAGCTTTAATGTTATCAACAAATACTGTTGCACATATAAAATCATTCAATTACACTAAACGCAACTTTGTTGCAATAAGATGGATCATATATGGCTACTGACCTCCAGGAACACGCTAAAGAGCTCGTCCGGCGGACCGGTGACCGCGTGACACCCAGCAGGGTTCAGACGCTTTCCGTCCTCCTGGCTGAGCAGAGGGCCGTCACTCACCACGAGATTGAGGCCCGCTTGCAGGGCAATCTACAGTTGGACCGGGTTACGCTCTACCGGGTGCTTGAATGGCTCAGCGAAAAGGGTCTGGTGCATAAGATCGCAAGTGATGATCGGGTATGGCGTTTCCGTGCCAACGTAGAAGCGCACACTCATCAGCATGCCCACTTCAAATGCACTCGCTGTACCAAGGTAACGTGCCTCGATGGCATTGATACCGCACATCACTGGCCACTCCCGGCGGGTTATCATTTCCAGGGGGCGGAGCTAACGGTCAAGGGATTATGTGCTGAGTGCGCATGATCAAATTTCTCATCTACAAAGCAAGAGTTCTCTGAATAAATCCCCTATAACACGTGGAAATTCGATTTGATGATGCTGTTTAGAAGCGCATTCCTTGCCCTTGTGCTGGCGTTACTTGCAGTGCCTGTCCTACAGACAGCGCATGCGGTTACACACTTCGCACACGCGGATACGATCGACACCGCCGCGTCTAAGCACTCACAGGATGAAGACGACGCTGACACCGACCGTATCTGCCTCGACTGCCTCGCCTTAACGGCATTCAGTGCCGCACTTCCCTTCCTGACATTCTTCTTCGTTACCAAGATACTGCGCCGGCAACTATCATTGTTGAACCATCGCCCCGTCCTACGAGACTTCTCTACCCCCTACCTCACTCGCGCACCACCCCTTTAGCTAGCCCCCTTAGTCGCTCTTAGTTGCGAGGGACCCGTTATCGGGTCTCTTGTTTCTTATTGTTTGGTTCGGGTTCATCTCTGTCCGCCGCGCCCCGGATTCATCATGATTGATTCCTATAACGCAACTTAGTTGCGAATCAATCGACTGCCCTGATCATTTACAGAATCAGTATGAAGTTATATGCTACTTAGTTTCACATCATCCACACGACTCTATCAACCCAGCATCTTGTGGAAAGCTGTCATCTCTGCGCTACTCCTTTCGGTGCCTGGCATGCCGTTTGCTCAAGTAAAAGAGGGCAGCAAGATCATTGAGCTGCCGCCTGTCGTCGTGACAACGAGCCCCTTCAAGGATCGCAGTGATCTCGATATGGCGCAGCCTGTCACAGTGCTGAAGGGTGAGGACTTACGTCGAAAACGCGAATCAAGTATCGGTGACACGCTCTCACGTGAGCTCGGCGTGGCATCAAGCTCCTTTGGACCGGGTGCCGGCCGTCCCATCATTCGCGGTTTGGACGGCCCACGGGTCCAGGTATTGGAAAATGGTATTAGCACGCTCGACCTCTCGACCACTAGCCCGGACCACGCGGTAACGGTGGAGTCTTTCAATGCTTCACAAATTGAAATCCTCCGCGGTCCGGCGGTTCTGCTCTACGGTGGCGGCGCAACCGGAGGAGTGGTTAATGTTGTAACAGGCCGCATCCCGAGCCGACTTTTCAAATCCCCTACCGGCGATGTCGAGATACGCGGCAATACAGCGACAGAAGAACGTAGCGGCGCCTTCAATGCAAAGGGGAGTGCCGGCCAACATTTCTCCTGGAGTGTCGGCGGCTTTAAACGCAAGACGAGTGATTATGATACCCCGGTCGGACGAATCAAGAACAGCGCGGTCAACTCAGAAGGAATATCTGTCGGCGGATCTTTTGTCGGGGAGAGGGGTTTCTTAGGAGGGTCGGTCTCGCGCCTCGAGAACGAGTATGGGGTGCCCAGTCCAGAAGGTTCGAAAATTGATCTCAAGCAGACCCGCTACGATTTGTCGGGTGAACTCGACAGGCCCCTCATCGGTTTCGAAAAACTCAAGGTCCGCATGGGTTATAACGACTACAAGCATAATGAGATTGAGAGTACCGGCGCAGTTGCGACTCGTTTCAATAATCAAGCGATCGACAGTCGAGCAGAGCTCTTGCATGCACCGATCGCAAAATGGAAGGGTGTGGTCGGCGTGCAAGTCCAGAGTCGAGATTTCTCAGCGCTCGGCACTCAAGTCATCGTGCCCGTCACGAAATCCGGTTCTGCTGGTGTGTTCTTAATTGAAGAGCGCAACTGGGAACGCTGGCGACTCGAGTTTGGCGGACGAGTCGAGGGGGCTACGCAGGACCCACAGAACAACGTCAACCCATCGCGCACATTCGGCCTCTTCAGCGGCTCTGTCGGTACTCTGTGGAAGTTCACCGATGGCTATGGGCTAGGCTTGACTGGTACACGTGGGCAACGGGCGCCAACAACGGAAGAGCTCTATATACATGGCGCACATCGCGGCACCGCCACCTACCAGACTGGCAGTCATGGTCTGAACAAAGAGACCTCCAGCAATATTGACCTCGCCCTACGCAAGACTACTGGTGCGGTACAGTGGAAGGTCAATGTATTTCATAACCAGTTCAATAACTACATCTTCGTCCATAGCGCCGACACTAATGCAGACGGGGTAGCAGACCGTTCTGACTCTAACGGAACGCTCAATCCGAACGGTGACTTCCTGATACAAAATTTTGCCCAGACCGGCGCAAGGTTTTATGGTGTGGAAGCGGAGACGGTCTTTACACTGAAGCCTGAGACGCTTGATTTGCGATTGTTTACCGACTACGTCCGTGGAAAGTTAGAAGGTGGTGGCAATGTCCCACGCGCCACACCTCCCAGGTTTGGACTGGAACTCAATCACCGGGTGGGCCCCTGGACGGCTAACCTGAGTGCAACACGCGTAGTGAGGCAAAACCACGTAGCAGAACTCGAAACAACCACACCCGGTTACACGCTGCTGAATATCGACATGAGTTACCGGATCACGAAAACCAAATTAAACGGAATCCGAATTTTTCTGCAAGGCAAGAATCTCTTGAATGAGGAGATGCGTCTTCATAACTCCTTCCTGAAAAATTTTGCGCCGTTACCGGGGCGTGCATTGGTGATTGGACTCAGAGGGGAATTTTAAGTGGCCCCTAAACTTTAGAACGACGAACCGACGCATGATCACCCCCTATCAGCCCAATCGCTTCTCAACAGCCTGTTAAGCCCCGCCGGAATGTGGCAAACTTCGCCATTCCCTCTATATCCGGGCGTCTTAATCCGTGTCTGCCTACGAACTCTTCATCGGTCTGCGCTACACCCGTGCCAAGCGCCGCAACCACTTTATCTCATTCATCTCGCTAATCTCCCTGCTCGGTATCACGCTCGGCATGACCGCTCTGATCACGGTGATGTCGGTCATGAATGGATTCCAGAAGGAAGTACGAACCCGTATCCTCGGTGTTGCGTCGCATGTCCAAGTGAGCGGCATCGATGGCACTCTGACTAACTGGCCCCAAGTCGCTCATGAGACAACCAATCACCCACAAGTAGAATCTGCCGCCCCTTACGTCGGCGCTCAAGGAATGGTATCGGTCGGTCAGGTCGTTCGTGGTGTCATGGTTCGCGGGATCCTGCCAGCTCTTGAAGACAAGGTGGCCGATCTCGACCGGATGATGGTGAACGGAAAGCTTGACGAGCTGGTGCCAGGTGAATTTGGTATCGTCGTCGGCACAGAACTGGCTAGGACCTTAGGCGTGTCTAGGGGTGACAAGATCGTACTGATCTCACCGCAGGGGCAAGTGACCCCTGCTGGGATACTGCCTCGTCTCAAACAATTCACTGTCACAGGCATCTTCGAAGCAGGACATTTCGAGTACGACTCCTCACTGGTGCTGATCCATATCGTAGATGCGCAAAAGCTCTATCGTATGGAGAATGATCAGGTCTCGGGTGTGCGGCTCAAGCTACGCGACCTCTTCCTGGCACCGCAAGTGGTAAGAGAGTTGGCCCCACTGATCTCCCAGGATACTCACATCACCGACTGGACCCGCCAGCATGCAAATTATTTTCGTGCGATCCAGATTGAAAAACGAATGCTATCACTGATCCTGGCCCTGATCATTGCAGTTGCCGCATTCAATATCGTCTCTACCCTGGTGATGGCGGTCACCGACAAGCAGCCCGATATTGCGATTCTACGAACGCTGGGAGCAAGCCCCCGCAGCATCATGAAAATTTTTATTGTGCAAGGAACGCTGATCGGCGTTTTCGGTACGTTATTGGGGGTCATTGGGGGAGTCTTTCTAGCGTACAACGTGAGCGACGTCATCGCACTGGTTGAACGCCTGTTCAGCGTTCAATTCCTATCTCGTGAAGTCTATTACATCAGCGAGATTCCATCCGACCCGCAGATGGCTGATATCGTGACAGTGGCGACTGTGTCATTTTTATTGACTCTACTAGCAACGATTTACCCCAGCTATCGCGCTTCCAAGGTCAATCCAGCAGAGGCGCTGAGGTATGAGTAGGCCGATCATCTCCTGCCGTAACCTGCGCAAGAGTTACTATCAGGGTGAGCTGGAAGTCCCAGTGCTGATGGGTATCGACCTCGAGGTGGCGGCGGGTGAGACGCTTGCCATTGTCGGCGCATCGGGCTCCGGCAAGAGCACTCTGTTGCATCTACTCGGCGGACTGGACGCCCCTAGTGCAGGTGATATTCGTATCATGGGACAGAACATCGCCACCATTAACGAGGAAGAGAGATGTCGACTGCGTAACCAGTCTCTGGGTTTTATTTATCAGTTTCACCACCTACTACCCGAATTTAGTGCGCTGGAGAATGTGGCCATGCCACTCCTGATCCGGCGCATGGTCAGTAGCGAAGCTTATGACCGCGCATCAACCGTGCTGAAACAGGTTGGCCTTGGACATCGTCTCACTCATACCCCAGGGGAACTTTCCGGTGGAGAGCGCCAACGTGCTGCGGTGGCTCGTGCGCTGGTCACACAGCCCGCCTGCGTGCTCGCCGACGAGCCAACTGGAAATCTTGATCGACACACCGCCGGCGGGGTGTTCGAGTTGATGCTGGAACTTAACCGTAATGTAGGTGCGAGTTTCATCATTGTCACACATGATTCGCAACTGGCGGCTAGGGCAGGGAAGGTCTTACAATTGGTTGATGGGGTATTAATCAAATAAGTATTCTGGCCACTCTCAATCTAACTAGAGACTATGGTCTCAATACTCTACCGGTATCGGATCAAGACCTCTCCACAAGTACCATGTCGCGACAGAAGACCACGGTTGCCAGGGTCTCGCAATTGCAAGCATCTGGAGCCGACTCACCGGTTGACTGTCATTGTAGTAGAGACTGATCGCACGCTGCAGACCGAGATCGTCCAGCGGCAACACATTCGGGCGAAGTAGGTGAAAAATCAAAAACATTTCCGCAGTCCATCGCCCAATACCCTTTACCTGTGTCAGCTCGGTGATAAGAGTCTCATCATTGGCCCCCTTCCACTGTGCCTCATCCAGCTTCCCACTAGTAAAGTGCTGCGACAAGTCTTGCAAGTAAGTCACCTTCCGCAAAGAGATCCCACAGCTGCGCAATGTACTACTGTCCATTCCCAGCAAGGTCGTGGGTGAAATCATGGGGGCTACTGTGGTCAGCCTCTGCCAGATAGTTGCAGCCGCCTTGATCGAAATCTGCTGTCCAATTATGGAGCGCACCAAGGTAGTGAATGCATCGCCATGTGCGACAAGGGTACTTCCTGCCGAGTTCTGAATGAGTTTATGCATCACCTCATCACACTCGGCCAGTTCCTGTATTGCTTGTTGCCAGTATCCTGGAATCATGGACTCTCCTTATCCTCGTTGACGCCGCCTCGCCCGCATGCGCCATTCATAGATCATGTATGCCCGCCACGCACCACGCACGGCTACATAGCTTGCGATTGGCAGAATGAGTGCAAGTAATAAAAGACCTATCAGCACCGGCTTACCAAGGGAGATTACCCAGTCTGCCAACGCAGGAACCCACTCGCTGATACTCTTATCCATCAGGTTTAAGTCGGTCATGGGCATAGTGCCGTTACCACCGCCCAAAATAACCTCACCGATAGAATACGCCGCTATATAGATTGGTACGATAGTAAAGGGATTGGAGTAGAGCGTAGTGAATACCGCTACCGGCAGGTTCACCTTAAATATACGAGCAAACAGCGCAGCGAAAAAGAATTGTACCGGGTTGCTACCCGGGATTAGGCCTGCGAAAAAACCAATCGCGACCCCACCCGCCACCGAACGACGATGCAGATACCACAGGTTATGATGTTGCAGCAACTCACCAAACAGACCGACAAAACGGTTCTGCCGGATGCTCTCGTAGGAAGGCAGGTATTTCTTGATGTATTTTCGGAGCACGAGCTACCAATGTGACCAATGACTACGATACTGCTCTGTAACTTTATTTAGGTGAACCGATGAGCCATTGATACGAGACTGAAGGTTACCGACCCAAGTAAACAGTCTAGCACCTGCTCTAGAAAAGGGTTTTCTTAAGCGGCGACCGAGTCGGTGAGGTTGCTAGGATGACGGGGGAGTAGCTCCGCCTTACCCTTGGACAGCGTAAATATACGGTCAGCCGCATTGATCACAGCAGGCTGATGCGATACTGCGATAATGGTAAGGCTCTGAGCGAGCCTCTGTAGCGTCTCACAAATTATCTTCTCGCTGTCCGGATCTAAAGCGCTCGTCGGCTCATCTAGCAGCAAGAATAGTGGCCGATGGGCTAGCGCTCTGGCGATTGCGATGCGTTGACGCTGACCTCCTGAAAGAAGCCCACCACGCTCGCCCACCACCGTCATTAGACCTGCCGGAAGACCGCAAACAAAGTCCCAAGCACCTGCTTGCTGCAACGCCTGCTCTGCATCTGCTTGTGTTAGATCGGGGGCGCCAATCAGGATATTGCTGAGAATTGTGTCGTGCAGCAGAATCGTGTCTTGAGACACATAACCGATCATGCGCCGCCAGTGGCGAAGGTCTATTTCATGTAGCGATATCCCGTCAACAAGAATCTCGCCCGACTGAGGTTCGGCCAGTCCGCACAACAGATCAAGTAGGGTGCTCTTACCCGCTCCTGATGGTCCCGTGATTGATGTAAATGAGTTCACGGGTATTTCAATGCTCATATCCTGAAATATCGATTTCTTGTCATAATTGAAGTTGATGTGGCGAAGACTGATTCCTTGTTGCAGGGTCGGTTGCTGCGTCCCTCCCGTTCTTTCAGCCGCATCCCGCGCATCTTTAATCGCTGCGCGTAATGCCCAGTAGGCACTCTCCTGCACCACCAGATGCTGGTAACGTCGCTGCGCTTTATTCAGCAGACTCTGGACACGTGTCAATAGAAAGACCATCACCATCACCGCAGCTAACGAGAGTTGCCACACCACCAGTGCCAGATACAAGCCACCTGCGATCAGAGTGGCGAGCAGGGGCTCCTGCATCGCCATCAAGGCCTCCCTGCTCATGACTTCACGACGAGTGGCTCTTTCTAGTTGCTTGGTCTCATCGCGAAGGATGGCATCAGCGACGTTATCACGCGCCATCGCCTTCAACGACTTTATTGATGCAAGCACATCGGCGAGGTAAGACAGTAGATGTCGAAACAAATGTGTCTGCTTATTCCCCGCTCTACTTGCAGCGCGTACGAGATACTGCAATACCATCAACATGCCCGCGCCAATTAGAAGAGAAGAGAGCGTTACCTCCCATGAGATGAATAGCGCGACCACGCTATAGACCATGACCTGGATTGATAGTGCCATGACATTGGCGGCATGTTCAAAGCCTTGAGCAGCTCGGGATGCTTCGGTAGCGACTGAGTTGGCAAGTGCGCCCGCAGGTTGCCGCAGATAATATTGCCAGCGACTGGCGAGCAGCGCCTCGATCAGTTCCTGCCTCAGCTTGCTCGCGACATGAGCTACTGTATATCCAACCTGACGGTTGGCTAACAGTAATATCAAGCTTTTGGTAATCATTCCCCCGACGATGATCAGTAACATCGTGCCAATAGTGGGCTCAATGCCAATCCTTTGCATCGCCTGTACCACAGTCCGTCCGGTATCAGAGCTGCTGTCCCCTACGGCAACTGACAGCAAAGGGAGGAGTGCGGTCAGACTGAGCCCCTCAGCAATACCCGCCGCCAATAGCGCAATCAGTACAAATGCACTGCGCCGGGGGAAGACCATGAAATAGGTGACTAGAGTATGCATCGATGGGTCTCGCAGATCATCAGTTTTCTACTTGTTGGGTCTTCATGCTGATACGAGGCGATGCCCAGTAAACGACTACCAGGTCGACCATCTTTTGGCTGGGATAAAAGCGTATGCGTATCCCGTGGAACGGAGATTCCACCCTCGGTCACTCAGGACTTCATTGGAAGATACTCTTGCGCAGCTCTGCAAAAACATTTCCAACATGGTCCATCTGCTCGGTGGTGTGGGCAGCACTGACGCTACAGCGCACCAATGCCTTTCCTTCTGGCGCAGCTGGTGGCAGTATTAAGTTGACGTAGATACCGTGATCCAATAACCCCTTCCACAGCATCAGAGCCTGCTGAGGGTTATCCAGTATATTTGCGATCACCGGCCCGGGCTGCGGCCCCAGTCGATAGCCGAGTCCGTCAAGCCTCGCATAAAGCTGCCGCGAATTTTGCCAGAGCTGCCGGCGTAACTCAGTACCGTCGCGCAACAATTTAAGTGCCGCCCGAGTCGATGCGATGGTGGCCGGCGAGGGTGATGCTGTAAATATATATGGACGGCTGATATAGCGCAGTTGATCGAGCTGAGGATGGTTACTCACACAATAGCCACCGATACTTCCGAGGCTCTTACTGAAAGTCCCCGTAATAAAATCAACCCCATCTGTGAGCCCTGTTTCTTCTGCCAGCCCTTGGCCAGTTTTACCCAAGACCCCGAGCGAATGTGCCTCATCAAGAAGAAGAACGCTGTTATAAGCGTTCTTGACTCTGACAATCTCAGCCAATGGAGCCTGATCACCCAGCATGCTGTAGATACCCTCAGCAATGATCAGTGTGGACTTCGAACGCTCCCCCAGTCTCTTGAGTCGTTTTTCCATGTCCGATACATCGTTGTGCCGGAACCGAATGATCTCGGCACCACTCAGACGACAGCCATCATAGACACTTGCATGTGAGTCACCATCAATCAGAACCACGTCCCCTGCACCTGCCAGACCAGAGATCATGGCAAGATTAGCCTGATAACCAGTGGTGAATACGATTCCAGATTGGCAGTGGTAGAACTCTGCAAACTCTCGTTCCAGTGCTCGGTGCCCGCTGTAACTACCATTCGCCATGCGTGACCCGGTGGTGCCGGTCCCCTCCCGATCAATCGCTTCATGCGCCGCTCGTAGGCACTCTGGCGCAAAAGTAAGCCCGAGATAGTTATTCGTACCTAAAAATAATATGCGACGGTCTCCGATCCTGGCCTCTGTCGCAGAGTAGACCTCTTCTATCGGAGTACCGAACACCTCGAGTCCTTCTGGCAGTAATGCTTTTCGGGCTGCTGCTACTGCGTCTAACTTGTCTAGTAAGCTCATTATTTATTTTGTGATTTGATTTGATAAATTAAATTCGCAAGCTCATGCACGGTCTGAACATCGGCTAAGACATTCAGTGGGACGGAGATATCAAATTCATCCTCGATCTCCATAACCAGACTCAGTAGCTTAACCGAGTCAATTGCCAGCTCATTGATCAGATCTGTCTCGGGCAGAATTACCACATCAGGGCTAGAGAGTTGCTTGAGGTGGAAACAGAGCCTAGACAGGATATTGTTATAATCAGTTGACATATATTGAGTGACTTTAAATGTTATGCGAGCTATGCCGCCTGTGGCAGAGCATCGCGTAGACGCATGGAAGGCTGCCAGTCTGGTAATGCTTTCGTCAGCGGGGCAATATCACATACCCAGTTCGGGTGCTGTAGCTCCCTGACTTTCCCGGGGGTCAGCATCGGCGAGTAATGCAACAGTCGCGCCAGGTACAAATTAATATTCGCAGTCATCGAAACCAGTGACACCGGCAAAAAGAAACACCGTACCGGCCTCTTCCACACATCCTGTGCAATGGCCGCTACAGATTGGCCGTTATACCCCCCCGGCATCCCATCATCAAGCTCATAGATGCCGTGTATAGGAACTCTGGTGCCAAGCCAGCAGAGGATCGCTGCGACCAAGTCATTAACGTGTAACAAGCCAAAACGCATGTCAGATCCTCCTACCATGGGCAAGACCCCGCGCTGAGTTGCCCTGAAGAGTGGGCTCATCTCCTTATCCCCAGGTCCATAGACCGCGGTCGGACGAAAAACTGCACACGGCATAACACCTGAGTGGTCTGCCACGATCTGCTCTGCCAGATACTTGCTGGTTGCATACCAGGAGAGCTCCGGCTGCCTGGCTGCAAGTGAGGATATGAGAAGAAATCGAGGTGCTGAGTCCTGCTCTGTCGAGGCCTTCACCAGATTGGCGGTTCCCTCTGCATTGGTGCGGGTGAATTCATCGAGAGAGCTTCCCCGGACCTGGCCAGCACAATGCACAACGGCCGAAACACCTCGTACCAAATTCTGTAATGCGACTGGATCGTTCAGATCACCCTGAATCCATGTGATGGATCCGCCACCAGTTTGTGGACGACGGGTTAAAGCTCTCACCTTCCAGCCATCTCTGACTAAGGATTGCAGCAATACACCACCAATGAAACCGGTAGCACCAGTGACTGCTATCGACAGTCCAGTCATATGCTGACTACTTGTCTCCGGACTCAACTGATAGCTGATGATCTGTCAGGTTTGTCCGTTGTATGAAACCCTGGCGTGCGGCAGATCGAGACAGCTTCCCGGAAGAAGTACGCGGCAGAGTATGCGGCGGGACTAACTCAACCAGACAGTTAACGCCAAATGCCATATACACCATCCGTTGTAGCCGATTGATAAGAGACTGGCGATCCGGTACTGAGGTCAGACGACATTCTAAAACCAGTACGATTGTGGTCGAGTCATTGGCATCTGTTACCCCGAAGGCGGAAGCCTCTCGGGCTCTGACCTCAGGCTGTTGCTCAGCGAGCTCTTCTATATCCTGAGCCCGTATATTACGACCATTGACAATGATGACATCGATGCGGCGACCCGTAACAAAAAGGTCCCCTTCAAACAAAAAGCCAAGGTCGCCCGTATCTAACCAAGGACCGGGCTTAAGTGTTCTCTGAGTTTCCTCCGGATTGTTGAAGTAACCCGCCATGATGCTGCCGCCACTCACCAACACGCTGCCCAACTTCAGGTCAGATAACTCTTGACCCTCATCGTCGATAACCTTGACCGTATGTCCTGGCAGGGCGCGTCCACAATTCACAAATTCATTAAACTTCCTGCCCTCCGCTTGGAGCCGAACGGCCATCTTTCTTTCCACCAGCATCGCTGCATCAATCTGCAGACTCTTAAAACCTTCGCCAATTTTTGAAAAAGTAACCGCAAGGGTCGATTCCGCCAATCCATAGCAAGGCAGGAAGGCATTCGCATTAAATCCTGCTGGTGCGAATTTCTCTGAGAAGTTTCTGAGGGTTTCTGGGCGTATCATTTCCGCGCCAACCCCCGCCGCACGCCAGCAACTGAGATCGAGATCTTCTAAGTCAGAATCACGAACCCGCAGGGTACAAAGCTTGAGGCCAAATGGCTGACTGAATGCAACTGTAGAGCGGTTGCGGCTGATCAGCTTTAACCATTGTAACGGCCTAACCGCAAAATCTCGCGTAGCCAAGTAGTCGACCGAGACTTGCGACGCCATCGGGGCCATCATCATCCCTACCAAGCCCATATCATGGTAAAAGGGTAACCAAGATGCGCAGCGGTCATTCGGTCGAATCTCTAGCCCACTCCGAACAATCCCTTGTAGATTGCTCATCAAGGCTCGTTCTGTGATGATCACTCCGCGAGGAGCACGGGTGCTCCCTGAGGTGAACTGTAAGTATGCAATCTCATCTGGGTGGTTGGACTTTGGCGTCACATCCAGAGCCGGCAGCTCTCCTAGCTCACCCGGAGTCCCGACCCACTGCAGCCCTTCTACTCCCTCTGAAGCCTCTCTAAGGAAGTTAATATAATCTACGCTTGCCAAGGCAACGCTTACTTTACTGCCGAGGAGTATTCCACGAATCTGCTGGACATACACCGCATGGCTGCCAAGATTGGCCGGAACTGGCATCGCGAAAGGAACTAACCCAGCATAACGGCAGGCGAAGAATAACTCGACAAACTCGGGCGTGGTATCAGCGATGAGTGCTACTCGTTCACCACGAGCCAGTCCAAGTCCCGACAGCCGTTGCGCTGAGGCTAGAGCATTTTGCCTTAATGTTTGGTAGGAAAGAACTGTGCGGAGCCCCCCCTTGGCATTATAAAAGTTAAATCCTTTTGATCCGCTGGCAGCGTAGTCCAATGCTTCTGTTAGGGTGTCGAAGTCTGCCAGTCGTTGAACTTGTATCTCGCATATCGTCGGTGTTGGAGCGACCGTTAGTGTTGACTCGCTTGATAACTGAGAACCAAACGCTTGCGTTAACGGAGCATTCAACTGGGTAATTGTTGAACTCAAGGCCTTACCCTCCAATTTAGCGATATCTGTCATCTTTTTTATACAGAACTCTTGTTTGATACTGCTTTATGACTTGAGATCGACTCGCTCCACAAAGACTTGCGGATAACAGCCAACAGCCAGGACCTTCAACCATAAATAAATGAATAAACTTAACCGGTTGCGCAGGGTATCTTAAAGTGAATTCCACTGTCAAGGCGCCGCGCTATCCCCTTCCTGTCTTATTGGGCCCACATTAACTGCGGCCAGGCACCCAATAACTCATTGATAACAAACGCAAATGCAAACAAGGCCTTACACAAGGCATAGCCGCACAGTTCTCACATGAAGACAGAAAGCGATTTTGGAGGAATTCTGTTGCAAAATAAAGGAATTTCGCAGATTAAAAGAGGCGCGTGTTGCTTTTTTGCAACAAATTTTGGGGGTAATCCTGCGCTCTTTATTGAAGATTAGCCGTATTGACTTACTGGGCTAGCTGACGCTCTTTGATCCAGTCAATTCTCTTTAAAAATCGAACTGTTAACCACTTTCTTCCCGACATATCATTCAATGAGGCCTTGAATATCAGTCGCCTCAAACAGTCGCCCACAACTCAGCCTCGTCGTAATCGACGAAGACTCTGACATCAGCCCCGATAAAGAGGTTGGATACCCAGACGGTCCATGCTTGCCACTTGTTATTGGTGACCACCGCCACGCGGTTAAATTCACTTCCATGTTCACGCGCAAACTTGATCTCCTCCCACGCCACATCCACGGTATAACTCACCATATCACGCCAGTCGAATAGGAGACTGGCCCTGCCATCGAAATGAGACTTGTAGAGAACCTGCTCCTCGAACTCCTTATAGTCGGCCAAAGTAAATTCACCGAGTGCAGCAACGGTGACCAGGTTGCCGATTTTCTGAATAGTAATCATGGACTCATCCCAAAAAAGGTTACCGACTCATCATAGGCAACTGCCTACCACAACGCAAATTCTGCCTCAATTAATTACCGCGATTAATCGCGTACTGAAGGTGAGACGCTAAGACACAATAATCCGCTAACCACGATCATCCCCATTCCTAACCATGCTGTTAGTGGCAATACGTCACTCCAGACTAGGATCCCCCATAGACTCGAGAATACCACTGTGCTATAGGCCAGAGCACCCACCACGAGCGTCTTTCCAGTGCGGTAGGCCCTCGTCATTGCAAGCTGCGCAAGTGTTGCAGTAATACCAACCCCTAACAGCAACGACACATTGTTTAACGTGACTGGACTAAAGGTGTCGAGCAGCATCCAACCACCAGTAACGACGCTACAAATCAAAGCAAAATAGAACACGACTTGCCAATCAGACTCGCCCAGACTTGTGAGCTTTTTGACGTTGAGATAAGCAATGCCAGAGAAAAACCCTGAACACAGCCCAATCAGTCCAGCGCTCCATTGGTCCTCCTGCAGTATCGGACGCAGCAATAAAATCACACCAACAAACCCTAACATTATGGCCATGACAAGCATCCCGTTGAAATGCTCTTTCAGAATGACAGTAGTGAGCAAGGCCAGGAATAGTGGTGAGGTGTAATTGAGCGTTACTGCTGTCGCCAACGGTAACTGTACAATGCAAAAGAAAAACATCAGCAACGCACCGAGACCTGAAAACCCGCGCCAGCAGTGGATCTTCCAGTGTGTAGTCATGAGGGGCAGTCTCTGTATCCGGACTACTGCATAAACCAATAGCAGGCCAAATAGTGACCGGTAGAATACCAGCTCAATGCTGGAAAAGTGTTCCGCTCCGAGCTTGACAAATACGCCCATGCAACTGAACAGAAATCCGGCAACAACCATCCAAAGAGAGCGCATTAATCGTTCGTAAGCTTGAGTAGCCGATATGCGGCGGCATGACTCACCATTCCAATATTTGGCTCCGCCCGATGATCATGAAATATAGCGCCCAACTTCCCGCTGCAGAAACTCATGGAAGTGCACCATGCCATCTTCCATCGGTGACTGATACGGGCCTGTCTCATTAATACCCTGCTTATACAAAGCACGACGCCCAGCAGTTAGTAGTTTACAGATTTCGTCATCTTCGACCGCGGTCTCACGATAAGCGGCCTGCTCAGCCTCGACAAACTCCCGCTCGAATAGGGCGATATCCTCTGGATAGTAAAACTCGACCACGTTAGTGCAACGGTCTACCCCTGCCGGCAATAGCGTACTGATAATAAGCACATGGGGATACCACTCCAGCATGACATTTGGATAGTAAAGCATCCAGATAGCGCCATGAGCAGGGATTCTACCTGCCGTTTGTCGCAATAATTGCTCATGCCACTTGGCATAAACTGGCGTGCCCGGATGGACCAAGTCGTGATTGATCCCAACTGTCTGTACGCTGTACCAGTTACCAAAATCCCACTTCAATTCCTTCGTGTCCACAAAACGACTGAGCCCAGGATGGTATGGTTCGACATGGTAGTCCTCTAGATATACCTCGATGAAGGTCTTCCAGTTGCAGGCATACTCCTCTATCTGCACTCGCTCCAGCACATGCCCAGAAAAATCAAAATCCTTCAAGACACTCAGGTTGGCCATATCTCGCGCGACATCGCGCTTGCCTGAAAAAAGCAGGCCATTCCAGCTTTTCAGAGGAGTTCTGCCAAGATCAAGGCATGGGTTATCAGGAAAGTGCGGCGCCCCTAGTAGCTTTCCCGCTAAATCGTAAGTCCATCGGTGTACCGGGCAAACGATGTTCCTGGCATTACCGCGCCCCTTAAACAATAGAGATTGCCTGTGACGACAAACATTTGATAACAGCTCAATGCCGTTTTTATGGCGTACCAATACCTTGGCATCCCCCATCCACTCAAGCACGTGATAGTCACCGATGTTCTGCAGCATCGCCTCGTGACCAACGTAACCGACCCCTTGGTCAAACAGAAGGCGCGTCTCCAACTCAAGAATATGAGGGTCAAAATACCAGTCAACCGGTGGCTGTAACGGCGTTTGTAAGCGTTGCGAAACATTAACAAGATTGGGCATGTTATTACTGTATATCCTCCTAACACGTTAGGAAAGGTAGTTTGAAGCAGCGTGGGGCCGCCTGAAATTGATAGTGCCCAGGCGGTGCTCTACAACGCATTGGAAACACACGTGACTCTGTGTTCCAACAAAGTATACCTTCATCATGGCCGGCATGGTTAACCGCTAATGCACCAAACTTCTACTCCACCAAAAATATCTTGCCCATAATCGGCTATATAATGGATAGCGTATTTAATTGACCTGACCCCACTTATTGCGTTACTTTTGCAGCTCTCTGCTCGAAAACTGCTCTGTTCCTATGAGCTCATCATCATGACAAAGCTCACCAAACCCGTTAAATTAGCGCAACCAGAAAGCTTTGAAGCAGCATTATCAGAGCTAGAACATATTGTAGTTGAAATGGAAACAGGACAAATGCCGCTAGAGGCCTCTCTCTCCGCTCATAAACGCGGGACCGATCTCCTACAATACTGTCAAACTAAGTTACAGGATGCACAGCAACAGGTACGTCTGCTCGAATCTGGTACACTTAAAAAATTTCCACCGCCCGGTATTGATGACCACTGACTTCCAAGACTGGACAAGAGGCCGCCAAGAATGCATAGAGACTGCACTTCAGTCTCTTCTTCCTGCCGCAAATATTGCCCCTGAGCGTCTACACGGGGCGATGCGCTATGCGGTCTTAGGGGGGGGGAAACGAGTACGCCCGCTACTCTCCTTTGCTGCCGGGGAGCTGGGCGGGGCCAGTGAAGAACGTGTAACTATCGTCGCCGCTGCAGTAGAGCTGGTCCATGCTTACTCTCTGGTGCACGACGACCTACCCTGTATGGACGATGATATTCTCCGGAGAGGGAAGCCAACCTGTCATGTGGAGTACGATGAGGCCGCTGCATTACTGGTGGGCGACAGCTTGCAGAGCTTAGCTTTTGAATTGCTGGCTGGACCTCATTTGGCAGATACTCCACAATCTCAACTGAATATGATTAAACGACTGGCCCAGGCAGCTGGTTCACGGGGTATGGCAGGCGGGCAGGCGATTGACCTCGCCAATGTCGGGAAGACACTGAGCCTGCCTGAGTTAGAATTCATGCATATACACAAGACCGGCGCGCTGATCCGTGCTGCAGTCATGCTAGGAGCCCACTGTGGCAATCATCTAAATAACGAGCAACTGGAGAATCTTGATCACTTTGCCAAGCATATCGGTCTAGCATTCCAAGTTGTTGATGACGTCCTCGATGCGGAGGCTACCACCGCAACCCTAGGCAAGACTGCCGGTAAAGATGCCGAGCAAAATAAGCCCACATATGTCAGCATACTCGGAGTTCGTCGAGCTCGTGAACTTGCAGAAGAGTTAAGAGGTGAGGCCTATCAAGCTCTGGAGGGTTTTGACGGAACTGCGGGACGGTTGCGTCAAGTAACTGATTTCATCATTCAGCGCGAGTTTTGAAGCTGTATTTTTTATATTGAGTGACTTTTAATCTTCAGGATTAAGATGTACCCACTGCTCGACACTATCAACATTCCTTCTGAGCTACGCACGCTGGAACGCAAGGCGCTGCCGAAACTCGCCGATGAGTTACGTAACTTCTTGGTCGAGTCTGTATCGTCAACCGGCGGCCACCTCTCATCCAATCTCGGCACGGTCGAATTGACCATTGCCCTCCATTACGTTTTTAACACCCCATACGACCGCTTGGTATGGGATGTCGGTCACCAGACCTATGCTCACAAAGTCCTGACGGGGCGCCGTGAAGGCATGAAGAAATTGCGCATGCAAGGAGGTGTTGCTGGCTTCCCTCGGCGCGATGAAAGTGAATATGATGCCTTTGGTACAGCCCACTCCAGCACCTCCATTAGCGCAGCGCTTGGGATGGCAGTGGCCGCTCAGCTAGAAGGAACAGATAGGCGCTCCGTCGCTATTATAGGTGATGGCGCAATGAGCGCGGGGATGGCATTCGAGGCCTTAAACAATGCCGGAGCCATGAACACGAACCTATTGGTGGTGCTGAATGACAACGACATGTCAATCTCGCGCCCGGTCGGGGCGCTAAATAACTATCTCGCTAAACTCATGTCTGGAAGATTCTATGCAACAGCTCGGCGAGCGGGCGAGAAGATGCTGGGGGTAGTGCCGCCCGTGCTAGAACTTGCCAAACGCGCTGAAGAGCATGTGAAGGGGATGGTGACGCCCAGCACCCTGTTTGAAGAGTTTGGTTTTAACTACATCGGCCCCATTGATGGTCATGACCTCGATGTATTGGTCGCTACGCTCAGTAACATCAGGCATCTCGATGGTCCGCAGTTTCTCCATGTCGTGACCCGCAAAGGGGCGGGTTACCAAGCCGCAGAAGATGACCCCATTCTCTATCACGGAGTGTCCAAATTTAATCCGGACACAGGTATCGTATCCAAGGCTGCCGGCAAGCCAAGCTATACCCAGATTTTCGGTGACTGGTTGTGTGATATGGCTGCACTGGACAAACGACTCATTGGAATCACTCCAGCGATGCGCGAGGGATCGGGGCTGGTGAGATTCTCTCAAGAATATCCCGACCGCTATTTTGATGTTGGTATCGCAGAGCAGCATGCGGTCACCTTTGCAGCAGGCTTAGCCTGTGATGGAATGAAACCGGTCGTGGCAATTTACTCGACCTTTTTACAGCGTGCGTATGACCAGTTGATCCACGATGTCGCCATCCAGAACTTACCAGTGGTATTTGCCATAGACCGTGCCGGACTGGTCGGAGCAGATGGTCCTACCCATGCCGGTAGCTTTGATTTGAGTTATTTACGCTGCATCCCCAATATGACGGTGATGACCCCTTCAGATGAGGATGAATGTCGTCAGATGCTCTACACTGCATTCCAAATGAATTCTCCAACCGCAGTCCGCTATCCCCGCGGCGCCGGAACCGGTGTGACCCCTCAAAAAGAAATGCGCTCATTACCACTGGGCCGTGGCGAGATTCGCCGAAAGGGAGAGAAAATCGCGCTGCTGGCCTTTGGCAGCATGCTCACACCTTGTCTGGAAGCAGCGGAAGAGCTCAATGCGACCGTTGTTAATATGCGATTTGTTAAACCATTGGATGCAGATCTGGTCGAATCTCTGGCAGCGGAGTATTCGCTACTTGTAACCGTCGAGGAAAACACCATCATCGGTGGAGCAGGTAGCGCAGTTGCAGAGTCTCTAGAAAATAAGGGGATCTCAGTCCCGTTACTACATCTAGGTCTTCCCGACATATTCATTGATCAAGGGGACCCTTCACAGATGTTGTCTAACTGCGGCCTAGACAAGATGGGCATCATCAAGTCCGTCAGATTAAGACTGCCCACATAGTCACTTCAAGTATTTTCTCTCCCAGCAATTAATACCTGCTGGCACTTCCTCTGTAGGAGATTTTCATCATGCATCAAGAGGCTGACTTACCCATTGCCGACGTTCAGAGCACCCCCGACACGAGACATATCGCAATCGATCGGGTCGGGATTAAGGCCATCCGCCACCCAGTAAAGGTGGCTGACAAGGATGGTGGCGTTCAGCATACCGTTGCTGTATTCAACATGTATGTGGGTCTGCCGCATAACTTCAAGGGCACACATATGTCGCGTTTCGTGGAGATACTCAACGACCACGAACGTGAAATCTCTGTGGAATCGTTCGAGAGCATTCTGTGGGCAATGGTTAAAAGACTGGAGTCGGAGTCCGGCCATATAGAGATGACCTTTCCCTACTTCATCAATAAAGCAGCCCCAGTGTCTGGAGTACAAAGCCTGTTGGATTATGAAGTAACCTTCATCGGGGAAATTAAAAACGGCCGATACGAGTTCACTATGAAGGTTGTTGTCCCGGTAACGAGCCTATGCCCATGCTCCAAGAAAATTTCTGACTATGGCGCGCATAACCAACGTTCTCATATATCGATATCCGTGCGTACTAACTGCTTTGTCTGGATTGAGGATATGGTCAGGATGGCAGAAAGCTATGCCTCATGTGAACTGTATGGCCTATTGAAACGCCCAGATGAGAAGTATGTAACCGAGAAGGCCTATGACAATCCCAAGTTTGTCGAGGACCTAGTCCGTGATGTCGCTGCATCTCTAAACAGGGACTCGCGAATTGATGCCTACACGGTGGAGTCTGAGAATTTTGAGTCTATCCACAACCACTCAGCCTATGCGCTGATTGAACGGGACAAGACAAAGAGTTAAAGAGGTACAAAAAGAACCGCGCCACTCCCTGAAAAGAAGAGTGGCGCGGCAATACAGCGTAAGACCAATCGATGTGACTTAGTCTTTGGTATAAACGATGCGGTTGTTCAGAATGACTTTGCT
>JBAWVG010000014.1:0-30538 GCA_037147395.1 Nitrosomonadaceae bacterium
TGCCTGGCCTTCCGATTTCTTGCCATATTTTTGACGGAACTTCTCAACCCGTCCTGCGGTGTCCACGATTTTTTGTTTGCCGGTATAGAATGGGTGGCAGTTTGAGCATACCTCAACATGCAGCGGTTTGCTCATTGTGGAACGGGTCTGGAAAGTATTGCCGCAACTACATGTTACGGCGATTTCCTGATAACTTGGGTGAATTTCTGCTTTCATGACTTTTATCCTTGATCTGCTCCCACCCAGCGAATTGCGGAGCGGAAAAGAGTGCATTATCCTTTAATCTGGAAGGGGTTGCAACTGTGGTCTCGGCCTCAGCGAGGCGCGTCTTGTGTGTAGGTAGTAACTAGACGCGGCGCATTGAGTCGAAGAAGTCTGCATTACTTTTTGTGGCCTTGATCTTGTCGAGTAGGAACTCCATCGCGTCCATGTCGTCCATCGGGTAGAGTAGCTTGCGCAATACCCAGATCTTTTGCAGATCATCTGATCTGATTAGTAACTCTTCCTTGCGTGTACCAGATCGATTTACATTGATGGCCGGGTAGGTTCGTTTCTCGGCCATGCGCCGGTCGAGATGGATTTCCATATTGCCGGTGCCCTTGAACTCTTCATAGATCACATCATCCATCCGTGAGCCGGTATCGACCAGTGCAGTTGCGATAATAGTGAGTGATCCACCCTCTTCAATATTGCGGGCGGCACCAAAGAACCGTTTTGGACGTTGTAGTGCATTGGCATCAACACCCCCGGTCAGCACCTTACCGGATGCTGGAACCACTGTATTGTATGCCCGTGCTAGACGGGTGATTGAGTCCAGCAGTATCACCACATCCTTCTTGTGTTCTACCAGGCGTTTGGCTTTTTCAATCACCATATCTGCTACCTGCACATGACGCACCGCAGGTTCGTCGAAGGTGGAAGAGATGACCTCTCCCCTGACCGAGCGGATCATCTCAGTCACTTCCTCCGGACGTTCATCTATCAATAACACCATCAGTATAGTTTCTGGGTGATTAGCTGCAATGGCGTGTGCGATATTCTGCAGCATCACAGTTTTCCCAGATTTTGGGCTGGCGACCAGTAAGCCACGCTGTCCCTTGCCGATAGGTGCTATTAGATCAATGATGCGGCCGGTGATATTTTCATCGGCCTTGATATCACGTTCAAGTTGCAGTCGTTTGGTGGGGAATAGCGGGGTGAGATTCTCAAATAGGATTTTGTGCTTGGAGTTTTCTGGAGGTTCGCTGTTGACCTTGTCTACTTTCACCAGCGCAAAGTAGCGTTCTCCATCCTTTGGGGTACGTATCTCCCCATCTATTGAATCACCGGTATGAAGATTGAAGCGCCGGATCTGACTGGGTGAGACGTAGATATCATCAGGCCCCGCTAAGTATGAAGTGTCCGGTGATCGCAAGAAACCAAAACCATCCTGCAAGACTTCTAGCGTACCCTCGCCAAAAATACTCTCCCCCTTGCGAGCCTGATTTTTCAGTAAAGCAAAGATCAGATCCTGTTTACGTAGCCGGTTGGCGCCGTCGATTTCATTGGTAATGGCCATATCTACCAGTTCGGTGACATGGAGGTTCTTAAGGTCTGATAGATGCATGGGCGGGAACTCGCAGGTGGAAAAACGTAGGGTGTAAAACTTTAGAGAGCGTTTGAGGGGGTTACTGATGGGATGAAACAGGAACCAGAAGCGGTGACTCTATTATTATTCCGCTTCAAGGGAGTAGCTATTTATAAGGTTAACGGGTTTAGATATGGCTGTCAATAAATGCTGTCAGCTGAGATTTCGACAAGGCGCCAACTTTAGTTGCTTCAATATTGCCACCCTTGAATAGCATTAGTGTGGGGATGCCACGGATTCCATATTTAGGTGGGGTTGCTTGGTTCTCGTCAATGTTGAGTTTGGCTACCTTGAGGCGACCGGCGTATTCTTTGGCTATCTCATCCAAGATGGGGGCGATCATCTTGCACGGTCCACACCACTCTGCCCAGTAGTCTACTAGCACAGGCACAGTAGATTGTAGTACTTCAGCTTCAAATGTTCCGTCGGAGACGTAATGGATATGCTCACTCATAGAATCCTCATGCAAACGTTATAGTTATTAATGATGGGTAGGTTAGAAGCTGAGTCTGTCGGTAATGCTATATCAGGGTCAGTCAGGATAGGGTAGTTACAGAGGGGCAATTGATACTGAATTACCTACATCCTATCTAAAAAATGTGTGGAAGGGAAGCATTAGATTAATGGTAGTTGATGGTGGCAATACTTTCAATAGTGCCGTTTAGTTATCGGGCTGTTGAAATCCTTACAGAACATACCAAGAACGGGCTGTTAGGTGCGCGCATCGGCCATACCGCTGTGTCTTAGCAGTGCGTCGATCTTTGGTTCGCGTCCACGGAATGCAATAAATGACTCCAGTGCCGGTCGGCTTCCCCCTACGGCAAGAATTTCATCGCGGAAGCGCGCACCGGTTTGGGTGTTGGTTATTCCGCTTAGACCATCTTCCTCAAACAGGCTGTACGCGTCTGCAGACAACACCTCTGCCCACTTGTAGCTGTAATAACCTGCTGCATAGCCCCCTGCGAAGATATGCGAGAAGCTATTGGGGAAGCGATTAAATTCTGGGGGGGAGATGACCGCAACCTCCTTACGGATTTTATCCAATAGCTGTAGCACTGTTCTTTCACCATTTGGATCAAAGTCGAAGTGTAGGTGCATGTCGAACAGGGAAAATTCGATCTGTCGTAGAGTCTGAAGGCCACTTTGGAAATTTTTTGCAGCCAGCATCTTGTCGAATAATTCCCGAGGAAGTGGTTCTGCGCTAGTTACGTTCTGGGTCATATTTGTCAGCACAGCCCACTCCCAGCAGAAATTTTCCATGAACTGACTGGGTAGTTCCACCGCATCCCACTCCACACCATTGATGCCCGACACCCCAAGATCCTCTACCCGGGTGAGCAGGTGATGAAGTCCATGGCCAAACTCGTGGAATAAGGTTATGACCTCGTAATGGGTGAATAGTGCCGGGCGTATCTGTCCATTGAGATTGACGGGTGCTGCAAAGTTGCAAGTGAGGTAGGCCACCGGTACCTGTACGCGATGCTCATTGCTTCCTTCAAGTCCAATGCGGCGACGGGAAATGGCATCGTCCATCCACGCACCTCCACGCTTGCTGGGGCGTGCATAGAGGTCGATGTAGAATTGACCGATCAATCTCCCTTCGGTGTCATTGATATTGAAAAATTTTACATCAGGATGCCAGAGTTGAATTCCAGCAGACTCCTTGGACGGTACAATGGTAATGCCGTAAAGGCTTTCTACCAGCTTGAACATGCCCGGTAAGACCTTGTCTTCTGGGAAGTACTGTTTCACTTCTTGGTCGGAGAATGCATAACGTTCAAGGCGCAGTTTCTCACTGGCATAGGCCAGATCCCATGACTCTAGATTTTCTAGTCCCAGCTTATTCGCGGCAAACTGACGCAACTCTTTCAGGTCTTTCTCGGCATAAGGCCGAGCCTTGGCAGCAAGTTCGCTGAGGAAGTTCAGCACTTGTTCGGGAGTGGTGGCCATTTTCGTTGCCAGAGATACTTCTGCATAGCAGTTAAATCCAAGTAACCGCGCCTCCTCTTGGTGCAACGTGAGGATCTTGACGATAAGTGGAGTGTTGTCCCAATCGGTTACATTATCGGTGGGGGGGGGTATGCCGATCTCACTGGCACGGGTCGAGTAGGCTCGGTACATCTTCTCGCGAAGTGTGCGAGAGTCAGCGTATTGCATCACGGGTTGGTAGGAGGGTGCATGAAGTGTGAACTTCCAGCGATCGATCGATGGAGTAACACCTGTAACTTTCGTGTGATCTTGATTCAGCTCTTCAGCTTGCTGCGTCGTGGAGGGAGTGCCCTCATCTGCTGCGGCCTCGTGGGCCGTTTGCAGCACATCATCTGGAATACCAGATACTTCATCAGTACTATCGATAATCAACGAAAAGCTATTGGTTGCATCCAATAGATTGTCACTGAACCTGGCACAGAGAGCAGACAACTCTTCCTGGATACGGAGAAAACGTTCCTTTTTTTCAGGTGGTAACTCTGCCCCTCCCAGGCGGAAGTCTCGTAACTCATTTTCGACTATCTTTTTGCGGGCACTGTCTAGCCGGTCAAACTCTAGACTATTGCGTAGTCGTTTGAATTTCTCGAAGAGTACTTGGTCTTGTGCCAGTTCAGCGAAGTACTGGGTGATCAATGGCAGATTGATGTTGTATACATCTCTCAATTCTGGACTGTTCATCACGGCATTCAAGTGAGATATCTGCCCCCAAGCGCGTGACAAGCGCTCATTGGCATCTTCCATCGGTAGAACAAAATTCTGCCAGGTCGGAGCAGCACTGTCGCTGCGTGCTTGTTCGGTTGCTGCACGGCCAGAGCTAATTAGTTGTTCTATTGCAGGGGTGATATGTTCGGTACGGATATCCGCAAAGCGCGGTAGCCCGGAGAAATCAAGCAGGGGATTGATCATGCTGTCCTATGGGGAGTGGTTTCGACTATTTGAGACGGGGGAAGCGGATAGGGGTTACAAGCAGTGGCTAGTGCTCATATACGATGCTGCCATCGACCAGAGTATATTTCACCCTACCCTGCAACTCCATTCCTAAAAAGGGTGTGTTTTTCCCCTGGCTTTTAAGTGCAGCTGGCTCTACTTTCCAATACTGGTTCGGATCAAAAATACACAAATCGGCGGCGGTAGCGGTGGAGAGATGGCCGGCATCCACACCCAGTATTCTTGCTGGCTCTGCGGTAATCTTGGCAAGCGCTGTAGACATTGGCAATTTCATCTCTAGTGCCCACTTTAGAGTAAGCGGCAGCAACAATTCTAGGCCAGTAGCACCGACTTCAGCCTCGCCGAAGGGCAGTAGCTTGGCATCTTCATCCACTGGCGTGTGGTCTGAGCAGACCGCATCTATGGTGCCGTCCATTAGGCCCGCACGTAGCGCATCACGGTCACCCAGACCACGTAGCGGCGGTACAAGGTGACAATTTGAATCGAAGAAACCGATATCCATCTCGGAGAGATGCATATGATTGATTGCTACATCGCAGGTGATGGACAGACCTTGCTTCTTGGCCGCCCGGACCATGGAAACCCCCTCAGCACTGGATAGTCGACACAGGTGTATCCTGACGCCGGTTTCTCTTGCTAGCAAAATGATGTTCGATAGGGCAATTGTTTCTGCGCATACGGGAATTGGTGGCAGTCCTAACCGGGTCGCCACTTCGCCATCGTGTGCCACGCCGTTATTGGAGAGGCTCATATCCTGAGGTCGCAGCCACACCCCAAAGCCGAAGGTAGCGGCATACTGCATCGATTGCATCATTACTAGCGTATCAGTGAGGGGCGCATCGGACTGACCAAAAGCGACGCACCCTGCATCCCGTAGCTCAGCCATCTCAGTTAAGTGCTTACCCTTCAGCCCTTGAGTCAGTGCGCCAATGGGGTAGACCCGGGCCTGGTTGAGGCTCCGTGCTCGGTGTTTAAGCATCTCCACCAACCCCGGCTCATCCAGTGGGGGGTCGGTATCGGGTGGGCATGCAAGGCTCGTGACCCCCCCCGCCACCGCTGCATCCATTTCAGACTCAAGAGTGGCCTTGTATTCATATCCCGGTTCACGTAGTCGCGCCGATAGATCCACCAGGCCAGGGCATACTACCAGCCCTTCAGCATCTATCACGCGATTAGCCTGAAAGTTGTGCGGCACTGAACCGATAGCGACAACCTTACCGGCGGCGATGAACACGTCCATCACGGCATCAATCCCATTCTTAGGGTCGATCAGGTGTCCATTCTTAATCTGAATTTTCATATAGCTCTTTAGTTCCCAGTCAGAATCGACATCACCGCCATTCGGACCGCAATACCAAATGTCACTTGAGGGAGTATCACCGATTGTTTTCCATCGGCCACGGCGGAGTCAATTTCAATACCTCGATTCATCGGGCCGGGGTGTAGAACAATGGCATCTTGCTTGGCAAGTGATAGTTTCTCCTGCGTCAGTCCGTAGTACTTGAAATACTCCTCAGAACTCGGGAGGCTTGAACCTAACATGCGTTCATTTTGCAAGCGCAGCATCAATAGCACATCAACATCTTTCAGGCCCTGTTCCATGTCATGGTAGACCTGCACCCCTAGGCGTTCAACCTTGGTAGGTAGTAAGGTCTTGGGTGCAATGACACGCACCTCGGGCACCCCTAGCGTGGTCAGGGCATGAATTTGGGAGCGGGCCACTCGTGAGTGCAGGATATCTCCAACGATAGCTACGCGTAGATTGTTAAAGTCGCGTTTGTAGTGACGGATAGTAAACATATCAAGCAATGCCTGAGTGGGGTGGGCGTGGCGCCCGTCGCCGGCATTGATGACATGAATCTCGGGTCGTACATGACGTGCTATCAGGTGTGCTGCACCACTTTGCGAGTGCCGTACGATAAACATATCCGCATGCATAGCTGAGAGATTGTCTACTGTGTCCAGCAGCGTTTCTCCCTTGGATTGGGAAGAGGCCGCGATATTGAGATTGACCACATCTGCTGACAAGCGCTTGGCTGCAATTTCGAAGGTGGTGCGGGTACGGGTGCTGGGCTCAAAAAAGAGATTGAATATGGATTTCCCACGCAGCAGCGGGACTTTTTTGATGTCTCGCTCGGTGACGCCAACAAAGGACTCGGCAGTATCGAGTATGTTCAGCAGAATGGAAGCCGGGAGCCCCTCGGTGGTGAGGAGGTGTTGTAGCTCACCATGTTTATTTAGCTGAGGATTGTTATTCATTGTTCTACAGAGCTCTTGTTATACAGGCTCAGGTTCAATTTTCCATCATTCCCTTGTTCCAAGGCCAGCATCTTATTTTCTGGTAAGACAATCGTTGCACCCACAAACTGGGCGGTGATGGGCATTTCTCTGCCACCGCGGTCTATCAATGTAGCAAGGCGGATGCTGGCCGGTCGACCGTAATCAAATAGCTCGTTGATGGCGGCGCGGATAGTACGTCCGGTGTAGAGTACGTCATCCACTAAGATGATGTGGCTCCCCTCCACCTCGAACGGGATGTCGGAAGGCTTGACCTGTGGGTGTAGTCCGATCTGATCAAAATCGTCTCGATAGAATGAAACATCCAGAGTGCCCAATGGGAGTGTAACCCCGAGACTCTGATGCATTCGTTCCGCCAGCCATACCCCACCGGTATAGATACCCACTAAGGCTGTATCACCTGAAATCTCGGACTGTATCTCCCCGATCAGGTTGGTAAGTAATATTTCTGCGTCAGGCAGTTGCATAGTGTCCGTCGAAATAAGATTGCAGAATCTGCTGTGCCGCTACTTGGTCTAGCAGTGGCTTCTGTTTCTTCCCCTTAATACCAGATTCCCGCAGCGCTACGCTGGCGGTGATGGAAGTATAACGCTCATCCACTAGCTCAGTCTTGATGTCGAACCGTCCCTCCAAGCGACGTGCGAATCGTCGACTCAGTCGGGTGAGTTCGTGCTCAGTCCCATCGGCGTGGGTGGGCAATCCAACCACTAGCAGCACCGGCTGCCATTCATCGATCAGTAGGGAGATGCTATCAAAACGTCGCTCGGTATGTATATCGCTCACTGTGGCAAGAGGATGTGCTAACCGTAGTTGCATCTCACCGATCGCTACACCGATGTTTTTCTCACCGAAGTCGAATGCCATCACTGTCCCCATAGAAGTCTTATGAGCCCTAGATGTCGAGGCTTGATTGAAAGGGCTCCCCATGAGATAGCTGTTCAATGTTGAATACAGTTTTCATGAATGACCTACCTCATCTGATAGGCTGGAAAAGTTAATCCCCAGTAAATCCATCGCTGCAGCCAATCGTTTTTCTGGTGGTAGCTCGAACATAATGCTGGTTGATGCCGGCACGGTGAGCCAAGCATTCTGAGTCAGCTCATATTCAAGCTGGCCGGGTGCCCAACCTGAGTATCCTAAGGTTACCAGCACCTGTCTGGGGCCTCCCCCGACTGCAATTGCCCGTAGGATATCAAGTGAGGTAGTGAGGCCCACCTCCTCATTTACGGTCATGGTAGATTGCCAGCCATCAATGGGTTGATGCAATACGAAGCCGCGATCAAGCTGCACTGGTCCGCCAAATAGCACAGGCAGCCCGCTGAGGGATGGATTGCTAAAGGGGATACCCAGTTCATCAAACATGGCTTCCAGCATCAGATCTGTGGGTCGGTTGACTACCAATCCCAGCGCACCTTGTTCGTTGTGTTCGCAGATATAGGTGAGAGTTTTAGAAAATGAAGGATCTTCCATGGCAGGCATGGCGATCAGAAAATGGTGGGTCAGATTGATGCTTTGCATGGGCGAGTTAAATGCATGGCTGCTATTTTAAACTGGTTACCGTTACTTCACAATTTCTAGGAGGGTTCTGATCGCCAGAATCAAGATGGCAGAGCCTAACGTGGGGTCGCACCCTGCTACACTGTCTTTTTATTGTAGGATGGATTATTTTGGTTTCCGTTCCTTCGGCTAAGTTTATGTGGTCTTTCCATAAGAATGAGTACAAATAAAAACCCCCGGGGTTGAGTCGGGGGTTTTTATAGGCGACATTTCTCAGTGAGAGGACTGCCAGCCAGCTATTCTCGCACTGGCTCTTGTGGTCGGCATCTACTGTAGTCGATTTGTTCTATTTAGCAGGGGCAACCTTTTTCAGCACGGTGGGGCCTGTAATTGTGATATCCCGGCGAAGCTGTTCCATATTTACAGTTTTATTATTGACGCCATCGACTCTCTCTATGTGTTCAGTCGACTTGAAGGTGCCGGCCTTGTTGCGATATTCAATGATCGCTTTGGCCTTGCTGGAGGTGATACCTGAATTTTTCAGAGTTTCAAGCTCAGCTTGGGTAGCGGTGTTGATGTTTACATACGCGTAGGCGCTGCCGGTGAATGCGAACAGTGTTGCAATGATTATAAATAAATTTTTCATGGTCTCTCCCCAAAGTTTAAATTAGATAACTGGATCACAATAACACAAAATTACTTTGATGCTACAAGTCAATAAAAATGAATAGGGCTATCTGAATCGTTAGCCAAGCCGGCTGATTAATAATGCCAGACTGGACGATCTTACTGTTACGTCCCGACTAGTCTATAAAGTTCCATCAGGATAGTTCAGTGCGTTACCCGGACCGAGCTTCCGATGGGACAAGACAGGGTTATGTCCGCGACTTAAGCTCGCCCATAAGAGCCGCAGGTAGGTCAGCTAGTTGATATTTTCCGCTCATTACCGCGGCAGAGAGGATATCCAGGGTCTGACTTTCTAGCAGCTTCACGATCTCTGTCTTAATGGGATACCATTGCTTATGCATCGGGCAGGGCGCTTTGTCATTGCAAATCTTAAGTCCTAATACGCAGTCCTTAGTGAATCCAGGGCCTTCAGTAATAATGACAATCTGCATCAGGGTTATTTTCTCGCCGTTTTCCTGCAGGCAGAAACCGCCCTGCTTGCCACGGTATGAGTAAAGTAGATTGCCCCTGCACAGGTTCTGTAGCACCTTGGCCAGATAGGTGGGGGGCGCTCCTAGACTCTCGGCAATGTTACGATTCAATATTGCTGCACCACGAGGCTGCGTCGCCATGTAGATGAGAGCCTGAATGGCATACTGAGTTGTACGGGATAAAATCATCTGAGCTCTCTATTCTTGTATTGGCTTGTGGTGCTGCGAGGGGGTGGTATGACCGAACTCGCTGTATCGGTTTATTATTTCCTCCCCACGCACGGCATCATGACCGTGGGGAACAGTTTCTTGTGTGGCTTTAATCAAGACCGGGCTGTGACAATGCCCGGTGCCATCATACAGGATATTGTTATCTTAATACCAAATGAGTGCATTGTAAAACTGTAACGACTATTCGATTCATCACTAAATGATCCCATGGCTAGCTCCTCACGTGCCTTTCCCCTCGCTGGATACCGCGCTTGCTAAGCCCAATGGGCTGCTTGCGGCTGGCGGAGAGCTTTCACCACACCGTCTGATTGAGGCTTATCGCGGCGGAATTTTCCCCTGGTTCAACGAGGGTGAGCCTATTCTTTGGTGGAGTCCCGATCCACGCATGGTGATATTTCCTAATGAGCTTAGAGTCTCTCGGTCGCTGAATAAGATTCTAAAAAAAAGGAATTACGAGATCCGTGTGGACCAGGCATTCGGCGAGGTTATGCAGGCTTGCGCCGCACCGAGAAAGGATCAAGCCAGCACTTGGATACACTCAGAGATGATCTCAGCTTACACTGTGTTGCATGAAATCGGGATGGCCCACTCAGTTGAGACCTGGATGGACGGTGAACTGGTGGGAGGGTTATACGGGGTGAGTCAGGGGAAAATGTTTTTTGGTGAGTCCATGTTCTCCCACAGACTGAATGCTTCCAAAATTGCATTTGTGCATATGATGAGACAGCTTCAGAGGTGGGGCTTCGGAATGGTTGATTGTCAGATGAAGACCGCTCATCTGGCATCCTTTGGGGCACGTGAAATCCCCCGCATAGAGTTCAGTCAGAAGTTGGCTGAACTGATAAGCCACCCAGAACGGGGAGAGAAATGGCATTTTGATGATGAGCCGATTGAGTGACACCCCTCCGTTGGCGTTAGAGTTCTACACCACGGCATCTTATCCGTGCAGCTATCTGCCGGAGAGAATCGCTCGTTCTGAGGTCGCAACACCGACCCATCTGATTGATACGGACGTCTATGCTGAGTTGGTACAGCGTGGTTTTCGTCGTAGTGGAGGGATCATCTATCGCCCTAATTGTGATCACTGCCGAGCCTGTGTGCCAGTGCGAATTATCATTGATGAATTTGCTCCCAACCGTAATCAGCGTCGGACTTGGAAACGGCATCATCAATTGGCGACTACCCGGCTTGAGCTGTGTTACAACCCTCATCACTATGAACTCTATCGGCGGTACCAGGCGCATCGTCATTGTGGGGGTGACATGGACGGTGATAGTGATGAGCAGTACCGTCATTTCCTATTACAAAGCAACGTCAATTCCAGGTTAGTTGAGTTCCATGAGAATGATCAACTGCGCATGGTCAGCATTATTGACGAGTTGCCAGATGGCATTTCCTCTGTCTACACCTTCTTTGATCCGGATGTGGTGGGAGCAAGTTTTGGTACTCATAACATCCTGTGGCAAGTCCAGCAGTGCCGTGAACTCGAGTTACCTTATCTTTATCTTGGTTACTGGATCAAGCAAAGCCAGAAAATGGATTACAAGGCCAATTTTCAACCTATTCAAACTTTGATAGATGGGCAATGGCGTCGGTTAGATAGCTCCCTGCTGGAGTGCGGCGAGTCATCCATTTGAATTTTGACCGAGTTCATCGTTTCAATGACCGTATCTCTGCGGCGCGCTTCTCCAGTGGCAATGCTTTGTTTGCATAACCAATATCCCGATACAGTTGGGCCAGATTTTCGAGGCAGATAGCTACATTGGGATGATCCAGGCCAAAGGCCTTTTCTGATATCGTCAGTGCCCGTCTAAACAGCGGCTCGGCATTGGGATATTTGGCTTGATCTCTGTACAGTCCGGCTAAGTTATTCAGACCGAGTGCTACGGTGGGGTGCTCTGGACCGAGGGTTTTTTGCGAGAGTGCGAGGACACGCTTATACAGTGGTTCAGCTAATGAATATTTTTTTTGTGCGTGATAGATCAATGCGAGGTTATTTAGACTGATGGCCACGTTAGGGTGGTCCTTGCCGAAGGTCTTCTCCAAAATTGCCAGGGCACGTTTATGTAAAGGCTCGGCCAGTTCATACAGCTCTTGAGCATGGTAGAGCTGTGCTAGATTATTCAGAACTGAGGCGATATCAGGGTGTTCTGTTCCGAGGGCCTCCTCATCAATTAATAACGCGCGCTTATAAAGCGGCTCAGCTTGAGAATAACGTCCCTGAGCGCTGTACAGCAGCGCTAGCCGATTTAGGCTGCTGGCGACATCAGTATGATCCAGACCGAGAGACTGCTCGGCTATTTGCAGGGCTTGTTTGGCCTTATCCGTTGCCAGCGTATATTGCCCCTGTTGATACAGAAGGTCAGACTGACGGTTGAGTGCAGTCCATTCAGGTGCGTTGGCATGACAATATGCGCTCACTACAAGGCCAAGTGCGATGAGAGTCCAGGCATTGGGGAGATAAAGTATCTTCATGGTCCTGATGCACAGTCACTAAGAATGAATTAAATCTGAGGCTATCAGACTTAGACTGTAGCAGTCCATGCGTGATGGAAAACAAACAGGCTAAGGATTCATGAGCATGTGAGTCCTCACGCCCGGTCAGATCGGCATCCTCCGCGCATACAGAGTCTTTTCCGGGTTAAAATCAGGTCATGCTTTATTCCCTGCTCCGTCCCTTACTATTCAGTCTCGATCCCGAGACTGCTCACTGCCTTACATTCGCTACAATTGAGAAGGCCCGCCGGCTTGGGCTACTTCCGGGCCAGCCATTCTCCTGCCAGTCGAGCAGAGTCATGGGCATTGATTTCCCTAACCCGGTAGGATTAGCAGCAGGGTTGGACAAGGATGGGGAGCATATTGACGCACTTGCCGATCTCGGTTTTGGCTTCATCGAGATAGGTACGGTCACCCCCCGCCCCCAGCCCGGGAATCCACGGCCGAGAATATTCCGTCTCCCCCAGGCGAATGCCATTATTAATCGTCTGGGATTCAATAATCACGGTGTGGATAAAATGGTCGCGAATATCAAGCGTTCAAATTACCGGGGCATACTGGGTATTAATATTGGTAAGAACTTTGATACACCCACAGATAAGGCAGTTGATGATTACCTGCTGTGCCTACGTGAAGTTTATCCTCATGCTAGCTATGTCGTGGCAAATATCTCTTCACCCAATACGCCGAATCTGCGGCAGTTACAAAATGCTGCAGAACTCGACCAATTACTTGGTACGCTAAAAGTTGAACAAGAAAGATTGGCTGATAAATATGGCAGCTATAAGCCGCTGGTGGTAAAGATTGCGCCGGACCTGGAGCCCCTCCAGATTGACGCCATCGCCGCGCTATTGATGCGGCACCGTATTGACGGTGTAATCGCTACCAATACTACCCTTTCACGAATCGGTGTGGAGGGATTGCCACATGCGAGCGAGGCAGGTGGGCTAAGCGGCGCACCACTGAAACAGCGTGCTACTGCGGTCATCGAGCAATTACAGGCCATGCTGCAAGGATCCCTCCCAATTATCGGTGTGGGAGGCATCATGTGTGCAGCAGATGTAAAAGAGAAAATAGCTGCGGGTGCAAGTCTGGTGCAGATTTATACCGGTCTAGTTTATCGCGGCCCTGATCTGGTCCGCGAGTCGGTACGGGCGGTATGTGCACCATGAGATTCTCTACCGTCGGATGAGAAGAGATACTCTGATAGAAAGAATAGATTCCATCCTGCCGCAAACCCAGTGCCGTCAGTGTGGATTTTCGGGTTGCATGCCCTATGCAGAGGCGATTGCCGCAGGTAGTGCAAGTATCAATCAGTGTCCACCGGGTGGTGAGGCGGGTATCCGACAGTTGGCTGATTTGTTGGGGATCAAGCCGATGCCGTTGAATGCTGTGAATGGTGTGACTAAGCCCAAGGCGGTAGCGCTGATTGATGAGCAGGATTGTATCGGATGTACACTTTGCATAGATGCCTGCCCGGTGGATGCGATTGTAGGAGCTGCTAAGCAGATGCATACGGTGATCGAGGCTGAGTGCACCGGTTGTGAGCTCTGCCTTGCCCCCTGCCCGGTGGACTGTATCAGAATGACTCCACCCACTAAACTAGTCGCCGCTCTAGAAAGTAGCCATTCCATTATTATGGATAGCGGGTCGTTGAGCGAGAGTGAAGTAAAGAAGAGAGCGGCCGATCGCGCACGAGAGCGCTACCAATTCAGGCTACAAAGACTCGATCGTGAGGAGCAAGAGCAAGTAGAAAAATTTGCCCAAAAAACTATATCAACCTCCAGAGACTCAAAGAGGACCTCAATGTTGTCGGGGTTGCCACATCAGTCAGATCTCTGATTAACAGAAAACAGATTGCACGATAGTTTTTCTCTCAGCTAAACCCATGAATATAATTAAACGTCGCGAAATTTTTACCCATTTCAGGGCGGCTAACCCTCACCCTACGACCGAGCTCGAATATAGTTCGTCATTCGAGTTACTGGTGGCGGTGGTGCTCTCTGCTCAAGCGACTGACAAGAGCGTGAATCTGGCGACCAAGAGACTCTTCCCCCGAGCTAACACGCCGGAAAAAATCCTCGAGCTAGGGGAGGCGGGATTGCGGGATAACATCAAGAGCATTGGGTTATTTAAAACTAAAGCGAAGAATATCCTGGCTACCTGCAAGATCTTAATCCAGGATCATGGTAGCGAAGTTCCACGGACACGTGATGAGTTAGAAAGGCTTCCTGGTGTGGGACGTAAGACCGCTAACGTCGTATTGAATACCGCGTTTGGAGAGCCTACCATCGCCGTGGATACACATATCTTTAGGGTTGCCAACCGGACTGGAATCGCTCCTGGGAAGAATGTGCTGGAGGTGGAGCTAAAGTTGTTGAAATTCATCCCAGAGGAGTTCCGCCATGATGCTCATCACTGGATGATCCTGCACGGACGTTATGTGTGCAAGGCTCGAAAACCAGAGTGCGGAATATGTGGGATCAACAATTTATGCGAGTTTAAGCAGAAAGTAGTAAAGAATAATTCGGCTATTCAAGTATCAGGCTGATGGATGTTTAACCCCTCCAGAGATCAAGCGCGTCAACTCTTCTTCGATGCTTGGCGTAAGTACCGCCATCGGGAAGTGCTCTCCGGGATGGAGGATATGGCGCTCGGGGTGATCCTGTTGCACCCGGAATATCACGGAATACTCGACGATATTGAACGTTATCGAGACAAGGATTATTCGCCAGAAATGGGCGATACCAATCCTTTTCTGCATATGAGTATGCATATCGCCATCAAGGAGCAACTCTCCATCGATCAGCCGTTGGGTATATGCGAGCGTTTTGACCGTCTGCTGAAAAGATGCGGAGACGAACATGATGCTATGCATCAAGTCATAGAGTGCCTGGCGGAAATGATCTGGCAGGCGCAGCGTGGACAGTCTGCACCGGATGCGATGATCTATTTTGACTGTTTAGATCGACGAGAGGGCTGATCAGAGGATATAAAAAAAGGGCCGGTAGGCCCTTTTTTGATTCGTTAGAATCTCGACCGGAGTATCCCCGGTCACTTTGTAGTGTGCTACTTGGTCTTCAGGCCAGGCTGAGTGGCATAGTAGGCCGCCAGATTTTCAACATCTTGTTTGCTCAGAGCTGCCGACATGCCGCCCATGATGGGGTCCTTACGGGCGCCAGATTTATAGTCGTTCAGTGCCTTTGCTAGATAGTCCGCATGCTGACCGGCGAGCTTTGGGAAGTTCGGAGTTGGGCTATTGCCATCGGCGCCATGACAGGCTGCACATGTTTCAGAGGCTTTCTTCTTGCCGGCTTCAATATCGGCCGCGATTCCCTGTCCAGAAACTAGCAGCCATGAGGCGCCCATTGCTGCAATGATCATTTTTTTCATGATGATATCCTTACGTGAATGACGAAACTATCTTCCACCGCTGGTGTAATGAGCAACCAAATCCTTCATATCCTGAGCGGTAAGTGTGACCGCGATGGCGTCCATGCTGGGATGGCTACGGCTGCCATTCTTGTAACCTTCGAGCGACTTGAGCATATATTCACCGTGTTGCCCTTTGAGCCTGGGAACATGGTAGACCTTAGGGAAGGCGGTACGGTAACCCTCTATATCATGGCAACCGGCACACATGGATGCTTTCTGCTTGCCTGCTGCGGCATCTCCCCCAGACTGGGCTTGAGCCATACTGGAAATTGCCAAGAGTAGGCTTCCGGCAAGTAGTTTCACCATTGCTGATTGCTTCATTGTGGGTACCCCCTTCTTCAAAAAGTGCCACTTTAAACGATGTGTCATTTTCGGTCAATGGATAAAGTGGTCCTGATTAATGAAATCTAATACTATTCTTTCCCCGAGCGGGTTGTTGTAGCTTGTTTTGCCTCTAGTTCGTCCCACCGAGCAAGAGCGCCCGTCAGTTCCTCCTCGATGGCGGCTGACCGTGACTGTAACACCCTGACTTCACTTTGTTTATCACGGTAAATAGCTGGATCTGCCAGTCGGTGAGTAATTCCGGCCTGTTCCAGCTCCAGAGTTTCGATCTTTGCGGGGAGTGATTCCAGTTCACGGGACTCATTGGAGCTTAATTTTGTGCGGGGAGTTGGTTTGGGGGATTTGGTCGGTGAGGGTAGGGGCTGTTTCTGAATTATTTCCTGATTTGTCGTTGTTTTCACAAAGTTCTTCGCCCGGACCCAATCATCGTAGCCGCCTACATACTCCATCAGCGCACCATCTCCCTCGAATGCAATCACCTGGGTCACAACATTGTCGAGAAATGCGCGGTCGTGGCTGACCAAGAAAAGCGTGCCGGAGTAGCTCTGAAGTAGTACTTCTAATAGCTCAAGCGTCTCAATATCTAGGTCGTTGGTGGGCTCATCGAGCACCAGTACGTTACTAGGACGAGTGAATAAGCGCGCCAGCAGAAGCCGGTTGCGCTCTCCGCCTGAGAGTGACTTTACGGGTGATCGAGCTCTCTCGGGCGCAAACAAGAAATCCTCTAGATAGCTGATAACATGTTTCCTCGCGCCACCGATCTCGATGAAGTCTGATCCCTGACTGATGGTGTCTATCAGTGTGGCCTCTTCATTTAGCTGCTCTCGCATCTGGTCAAAATAAGCGACCGCAAGCTTGGTTCCCTGTCTCACCGTGCCGCTATCGGGTTGCAATTCACCCAATATTAGTTTTAGTAGAGTTGATTTTCCGGCCCCATTGGGTCCCAGCAACCCTACCCGGTCGCCGCGCATAATACGGCAGGAGAAGTCCCTGATAATGACCTTGTCGCCATAACTCTTACTGACGTGCTCTAACTCAGCCACCATTCGGCCGGATCGTGCGCCCTCGTCTACGCTGAGATTAACCGTCCCGACTCGGTTGCGTCGGGCAGCTCGCTCCAGACGGAGTGCCTCTAGTTGCCTTACTCTGCCCTCATTACGAGTGCGGCGAGCCTGTATACCCTTGCGTATCCAGACTTCTTCTTGAGCCAGCACCTTGTCAAATTTCTGGTTATGAGTGGCTTCAACTTCGAGCATCTCCTCCTTTTTGAGCTGATATTCTGCGAAATTACAGTTAAATGTCGCCAAGTTGCCGCGATCTAACTCAATAATTCTTGTTGCTACATTATCTAGAAAACGACGGTCATGTGTGACGAATAGAACACTCCCGACAAAATCCTTGAGTAGTCCTTCCAGCCATTCAATAGAAGAAAAGTCTAGGTGATTGGTGGGCTCATCCAGTAAAAGAACATCCGGGGAAACGACCAGCGCGCGTGCCAGTGCGACCCGTTTTTTCAGTCCTCCTGAGAGGTGGCCGATCAAGGTATCCTCCGGAAGGTTAAGCTGGTGAATGACAGTCTCCACCTTGCCCTGAATGCGCCAACCATCCTGCGCCTCCAGCTCGCTCTGCAGATCTTGCAAGCGCTCCAACAGTGCTTCAGTATCTCCTTCACCATCACTCAGAGCATGAGATACCTCGTGGTAATCAAGTAGTACCTGACTGACCGTGCCGAGCCCATTGGATACCTCTTGGAATACTGTATTGGCGGCATCAAGCTCTGGCTCCTGAGGCACATAGGCCAGCCTTAATGCTGGCGCGCGCCATACTTTGCCATCATCTAGCTTGATATCGCCTGCCAAGATACGGAGCAGACTGGACTTGCCGCCGCCGTTCCTGCCGATCAGGCCGATACGTTCACCCGGGTCAAGCTGTAGGTCCACATGATCAAGCAGGGCATGGTGACCAAAAGCGAGACAGACTTTTTCTAGAGTAATGAGGGGCATGGAGGTGGATATTGGGGTTCAGCAGATTGGCAGGGGCCGGATTCTCCCATGCTTTTAGGGGTTTAGTAAAGGGACTACTCATCAAACCAGATCAGAATATTAATCCTGGCTCAGGACGTTCTCCAATTGATCACCCCGTCAGTTTCTTTTTCAGTAAATCATTTACTTGAGAGGGGTTGGCCTTACCCTTTGTGGCCTTCATCGCTTGACCAACAAGGGAATTGAAAGCCTTTTCCTTGCCATGATGGTAGTCCGATACCTGCTGCGGATTAGCCGCAAGAATGTCATCTATAAGCTTCTCGATCTCGCTCATATCCGAGATCTGTTTTAGGCCTCTGGTCTCGATAATGAGGTCAGCATTGCCATTACACTCGCCTTGCCACATGGCATCGAACACGTCCTTGGCGGTTTTCCCCGAGATCGTTCCGTCGCTGACGCGTAACAGCAGTAGTGATAACTGAGCAGGAGTGACAGGGCACTGCGCAATATCAAGAGACTCTTTATGCAGACGTCCGTTTACTTCGCTCATGATCCAGTTAGTGCAGAGCTTGGCCTGTGTTGGTAACAGCTCTACCGTGCTCTCAAAATAACTTGCCATCTCTTTAGACGAGGTTAATACCCCGGCATCGTATGAGGAGAGGCCATACTCCGTAATATAATTACTGCGCCTGGCCTCAGGTAACTGAGGCAACATTGTTCTTATATGATTGACCCAGTCCTCAGAGATTGCGAGTGGCAGTAGATCCGGATCGGGGAAGTAACGGTAGTCCTGCGCATCTTCTTTACTGCGCATGGTTCGTGTTTCGTTCTTATCCGAGTCGTAGAGCCGGGTCTCTTGGCGAATGGTCCCGCCATCTTCCAGAATCTCTATCTGCCGCCTAGACTCGTAGTTGATAGCCTTCTCTAAGAAGCGGAACGAGTTGAGATTCTTTATCTCACACCGAGTACCAAGCTTGTCAGAGCCGAGGAGGCGGACTGATACATTGGCATCGCAACGGAAGGAGCCTTCCTGCATGTTGCCATCACAGATGTCGATCCATCGGACCAGCGAGTGTAGGGTCTTTGCAAAGGCGACAGCTTCATCGCTGCTGCGCATGTCAGGTTCGGAGACGATCTCCAACAAGGGTGTGCCGGCACGGTTCAGATCTATACCGGTCATGCCTTGAAAGTCTTCATGCAACGACTTGCCCGCATCCTCTTCCAGGTGAGCCCGGGTGAGACGGATGGTCTTTTCGTATTCATGTCCAGTATCACCAACCTGGATTTTCACACTGCCGCCAGCAACCACAGGCAACTCATATTGACTGATCTGATAGCCTTTAGGCAGGTCTGGATAGAAATAATTCTTACGAGCGAAGATAGAGGGCGAATTAATTTTTGCGCCGACCGATAGACCAAACCTGATCGCTCGCTCTACTGCACCATGATTCAGTACCGGTAACACGCCTGGCAAAGCAATATCGACCGCGCAGGCCTGGGCATTGGGAGCTGCACCAAACGCAGTCGGGGCCCCCGAAAATATTTTTGATTGGGTCGAGAGTTGCGTATGCACCTCAAGACCAATAACCGTTTCCCATTGCATTTTTCTGTCGTGTTTCTATAAGTCAGTCAGTGTGTCTGGAATCCGTATATGCCAATCCGTCACCTGCTGATACTGGTGTGCGGCATTGAGCATTTGTGCTTCGGCAAAATAATTCCCGATGATATGTAGGCCTACAGGCCGGTTATTGTTGCCAAAGCCGGCGGGGATCGACATGCCAGGAAGTCCAGCCAGATTGGTGGCGATGGTGTAAGTGTCGGACAGATACATCTGTACCGGGTCGCCACTTTTTTCTCCTAGTGGGAATGAAGTCGTGGGTGTGGTTGGGCCCATGATGATGTCGCAATGTTTGAAGGCTTCAGAAAAATCTTGGGCGATTAGCCGACGCAGTTTCTGAGCCTGAATGTAGTAAGCATCGTAATACCCGTGTGATAGTACGTAGGCGCCGATCAGGATGCGACGTTTGACCTCTGCACCAAATCCCTGAGCCCGGCTCTTCTGGTACATATCATTGAGGTCGACATATTCAGGGGCACGGTGCCCGTACCGTACACCATCATAGCGAGATAGGTTACTGGATGCCTCAGCAGGGGCCAATACATAGTAAACAGGGATGGAAAGCTTAGTATTGGGTAGTGACACTTCCACTGTTTCTGCACCCAGTTTGCGATATTCCGCGATGGCCGATTCTACTGCAGAGGATACATCAGAGCTCAATCCATCGACGAAGTACTCTTTCGGTAATCCGATACGCAGCCCTTGAAGTGGTCTCGCGAGATCGCGTGAGTAGTCCTCGGGGGCACGCTGTAGGCTGGTCGAGTCGCGGGTATCAAATCCCACCATGACATTCATCATCAGTGCCAGATCTTCAGCTGATTTCGCCATTGGTCCGGCTTGATCGAGACTCGAAGCGAACGCGATCATGCCGTAACGTGATACCAGTCCGTAGGTTGGCTTGATGCCTGAGATGCCGCATAAGGCTGCCGGTTGTCGGATGGATCCGCCTGTATCGGTGCCGGTGGCGGCGGGGGCCATGCGTGCGGCCACGGCACAGGCAGAGCCACCAGAGCTGCCACCAGGTACTGTTGTGATATCCCAGGGATTTTTTACCGGACCATAAAAAGAGGTCTCGTTGCTCGATCCCATGGCAAATTCGTCCATGTTGGTCTTGCCGATATTCACTGCGCCGACAGTATTGAAACGTTCAATTACTCCAGCATCGTAGGGAGAGATAAAGTTAGATAGCATTTTAGATCCGCAGGTGGTCAGCCACCCCTTGGTACAAAAAATGTCTTTCTGGGCGATCGGGATGCCGGTCAGAGGGTGCCCCTTCCCGGATGCAATCATTGCATCGGCAGCTTGCGCTTGAGCGAGACTCATCTCCTCATTGACCGTGATGAAAGCGTTGTAGACTGGGTTTTGTGCCTTCACGCGCTTGAGAAATTCGTTGGTCAGTTCAACGCTGGAGATTTTTTTTGCGGCGATCAGAGCCGAGAGCTGATGAAGGCTAGAGTTCAGCATGTTAGTCGTGAGGTGGGGTAGATCGTAGAAGGACTGAGTGGAGCTCTAATGGCATACCGAGGCATTACTCAAGAACCTTTGGGACAAGATAAAGCCCAGACTCGGTCTTGGGCGCTATCGACTGGAATAATTCGCGCTGATCGGACTCGGTTACCATGTCATCACGCAGCCTCTGCATCACATCCTGGGCATGGGACATCGGCTTGACAGTGGAGGTGTCTACCGCCTGCATCTGTTCGATCAGACTGAAAATGCCGGACAGATGGACTAGCGCAGCGGCCGCCTCAGTCTCACTAGTTTCAATGCAAGCAAGATTTGCAACACGCTTTATATCGTCTAAAGTCAGAGACATCAGCTACAAAACCCTTATATTCATCCACATGATATAGGGTATCATAGTCCAGTTAAACGACGTTATCCTTTCTGTACGCTGCTGCTACTGTTGGTATTTTTTCACTTATTCATACTTACACGAGACTAACGAAGCTCTCCAACTATGCTTAATTTCATAAATAATAATATCCTAAAAGGATATTTTTCGACCGACATGGCGATTGATCTGGGAACGGCTAATACCCTGATTTACGTCCGTGGGCAAGGCATTGTACTGAATGAACCATCGGTGGTGGCGATCCGCCAGGATGGCGGACCCAGCGGCAAGAAAGTGATTCAGCAGGTGGGCCTAGCGGCTAAGCAGATGCTGGGCCGCACCCCGGGCAATATCACTGCGATACGACCGATGAAGGATGGCGTGATCGCTGACTTTACTGTGACTGAGCAGATGTTGAAGCATTTCATCAGGAAGGTGAATCCACCGCGCCTATTCTCTGCTAATCCGCGTATTGTGATTTGCGTTCCTTGTGGATCCACTCAAGTGGAGCGTCGGGCCATTCGGGAAGCGGCCTATGGTGCAGGTGCTCGGAAGGTGGAACTGATTGAGGAACCGATGGCCGCGGCCCTCGGAGCCAATCTGCCAGTTGAGGAGGCGACCGGATCGATGGTGGTCGATATCGGAGGTGGTACTACCGAAGTCGGTGTGATCTCACTCGGAGGGGTTGTTTACTCAAACTCAGTACGGGTGGGGGGCGATAAGTTTGATGAGGCCATCATCAATTACATACGACGTAACTATGGCATGCTAATCGGTGAAGTGACCGCCGAGCAGATTAAAAAAGAAATCGGTTCGGCTTTCCCCGGTTCTGAAGTACGAGAAATGGAGGTCAAGGGCCGTAACCTGGCGGAAGGGATCCCACGCAGCTTTACCATTTCCAGCAATGAAACCTTGGAAGCTCTGACCGATCCTCTGAATAGTATTGTTAGCGCGGTGAAGTCCGCGCTGGAGCACACGCTGCCAGAACTCGGTGCAGATATCGCTGAAAAGGGCATGGTGCTGACCGGTGGCGGCGCGTTGCTGCGTGACATTGACCGTTTGCTGATGGAAGAGACGGGTCTCTCGGTGATCATCGCAGAAGACCCGCTGACCTGCGTGGTGCGTGGTTCAGGTGTTGCGCTAGAGAGTATGGATCAGCTGGTTGGCATATTCTCGAGTGATTGAACGTTTTTGCGTGTAGAGATCAGGGTGCCCAGACTGGGTACAACTTGAGACCTGAAAACTAAGTCTGATGGAAACAACCCCGCAGTTTTTCAGGCACGGCCCCGGCCCACTGGCCCGTCTGGTTTTTTTTGCATTGCTGTCACTACTGCTGATGGTGATGGATACCCGCTTTAAATATCTCCCTGAAATCCGCCAGACCGTCGCCATGGCAGTTGATCCGCTGCAGAGAATGGCATATTTGCCAACGGAGATCTTTGATCAGGTGAGCGGGCTATTCGTTAGTCGGAGCCTAGTCGACGAGATCGCTCATCTGCGGCAACAGCATCTTTCCGATCAGGGGAAGTTGTTAGGGTTATTAGCGCTGGAAGCTGAGAATATACAGTTGCGTAATTTGCTGGAAATGGAGCTGAGGATGGAGACCCAGTCCACCATGGCTGAGATCCTTTATATTCCGAATGATCCCTTTAGCCGCAAAGTCACGCTCGGCAAGGGGAGCCTGAGTGGTATTCAGCTCGGTCAGGTGGTGGTGGATGATGTCGGTGTGATCGGACAGATTACGCGCATCTATCCATGGCTGTCAGAAGTGACGTTGATCACTGATAAGGATCATTCAGTGCCGGTACAGTTGGTACGGAATGGGTTACGTTCTATGGTGTCTGGAATTGGCGAGGATGGGACATTGGAGCTGCGTTATCTGGCAGCTAATGCAGATATTCAGAGTGGGGATCTGCTGGTTACGTCGGGGATAGATGGCATTTACCCTCCCGGACTGCCAGTGGCGAGGGTATCAAAAATAGAGAGCGATACCACTTATTCTTTTGCTCGTATCACCTGCATCCCCGCTGCCGGTGTGAGTCGTAATCGGCAAGTGCTAATCCTGTCACCACTGCCGCCTATTCCGGAAAGACCAGAGGAGCCTGCGGAGAACATTCCGGAAGTTAAAAAACGAGGAAAAGTTGGCCTTCATTGATTCTTCTAAGCATGGGCCCCTCTCGAATGTTGGGAGTCTGTTCATCGTTCTCAGTCTGGCAGTGGCGCTGGTACTAAATTTGCTCCCTCTGCACGGTATTGCACTGTTGCTAAGACCAGACTGTGTTGCTTTGCTGGTACTTTACTGGAGCATTAATCAGCCCCAGCGGGTCGGTATGGGTGCATCTTTCCTCATGGGACTGATGATGGATGTGGGCGATGCCAGCATGCTCGGACAGCATGCCCTATCTTATAGTGTGATGTCCTTTATTGCGCTGCTGATGCATCGTCGTCTCGGCATATTTAGTCTTCATAAGCAGGTACCGCAGGTCGTTCTACTACTGCTCTCGGCGCAACTTGTTATGCTATTAACAGGGATACTGATCAACGCCAATCTACCGGAATGGGACTTCCTTCTTGCCAGTGTGAGTGGTGGGCTGTTATGGCCATTGCTCCCGACTTTAGTGAGGATACCCCAGAGGCGAAGACCTGATTCAGATGCGCTATGAGGCGGTCTGTCGAGCTTCGCAACCACGGACGTGAGCTACACAATTTCAAGCAGAGAATCTCCGTTAGTGTTGGCTTTGTGATTCTCCTATTTTGCCTGCTTTTTGCCCGCTTTTTTTATTTGCAGGTCTCTCAGCGGGATCACTACCACACCCTGGCGGAAGCTAACCGCATATCCATCTCCCCCGTCGTACCCAACCGTGGTCTAATCCTTGATCGTCATGGAGAGGTACTGGCGCATAACTACTCGGCCTATACACTGGAAATCATCCCGAGCAAGGTTGCTAATCTTGAGGCCACTATCAACGATCTGTCGAGCGTGGTAGAGGTATCGGGGAGAGACCGTAAACGCTTCAAAAAATTACTGGGGGAGAGCCGGCAATTTGAAAGTCTGCCGATACGTACCCGTCTATCAGATATTGAGGTAGCGCGTTTTGCGGCGAATCGCTATCGATTCCCCGGGGTAGAAATCAAGGCGCGCTTGTTTCGCCAGTACCCGAAGGGGGAGGGGGCGTCCCATGTGGTGGGCTATATCAGCCGCATCAATACTCAAGACTTGAAGGAGTTGGAGTCTGGTGGAGATTTCGCTAATTACCGCGGCTCCGATTATATCGGCAAGATCGGTATCGAACAGAGTTATGAAAAGGAGTTGCACGGCATCACCGGTTCTGAGGAAGTAGAGACCGACGCAGCTGGTCGGGCGGTAAGGGTAATGTCTCGCAACCCGCCGGTCTCTGGAAATAATCTAAAGCTGTCACTCGATGCCAAGTTGCAGGAGGTTGCCGAACAGGCATTTGGTGAAAGGCGTGGCGCTCTTGTGGCGATTGATCCTACGAGCGGCGATGTACTTGCATTTGTTAGTAAGCCGGGGTTTGATCCTAACCTTTTTGTGGATGGAATTGACTCGGAGAGTTGGGATCTACTCAATAATTCAATCGATAAACCACTGAATAATCGAGCACTGAGAGGTCTTTACCCCCCGGGCTCCACATTCAAGCCATTCATGGCTCTGGCCGGCCTCGAATTGAAAAGGCGTACCCCCCAGTACGCCATCAGTGATGCGGGTTTCTTCAGTCTACCCGGCAGTGGTCACCGCTACCGAGACTGGAAAGAAGGCGGTCATGGTAGAGTGGATCTGCACAAGTCCTTGGTCATTTCTTGTGATACGTATTACTACGGGCTTGCGAATGATCTCGGCATTGATAAAATTTTCAGTTTCATCAGTCAGTTTGGGTTGGGTAAACTCACCGGGATCGACATCGATGGTGAGGTTTCAGGGCTGCTACCCTCGCAGGAATGGAAAGCGAAGCGTCATCAGCAGAAATGGTATGCGGGCGATACAATTTCCGTCGGTATCGGCCAAGGATATAATCTAGCTACCCCGCTGCAACTGGCGTTTGCCACCGCCATACTTGCGAGTAATGGCACCGCCTTCCGGCCTCATCTGGTGAAGCAAGTTACGAGCAGTAAGACCGGGGAAGTACGGGATATCGTTACAGAACCGCTTTATACACTGAGTCTCAATCCAGACAACGTGGCTCACGTGCATAAGGCGCTAGTGGACGTGACTCGGCCCGGTGGGACAGCAGCCCGTGCTGGGGCGGGTGCGCCATATAGTTTCGCTGGAAAGACAGGCACCTCGCAAGTAATTGGGATGAAGCAGGGGGAGAAGTATGTGGAGAGTAAGGTGAATGAGCGTCACCGCGATCATGCACTCTTCATTGCTTATGCGCCGGCTGAAAAGGCGAGGATTGCACTGGCGGTTCTGGTAGAAAATGGGGGGCATGGTGGTTCTGCCGCCGCGCCGATCGCGCGATTGGTGATTGATTACTTCCTACTCGGTAAGTTGCCTGCAGGTGCAGCGCGAGAAACGGGGGATGACGGGGAGGGTGTTCATGACTAACTCCGCACGATTGTGGCACTACCTCACTCGCTACGTGGATAACTTTCTGCTGGTGGGATTGCTATTGTTGATGCTGGTGGGCCTGCTGGTGCTCTACAGTGCTACGGATGCTAATCTCAGTCGCGTCAGTAATCAGCTCATTAATATGCTGGTAGCACTTGCGATCATGTGGCTTGTGGCCAACATCCCCTTGCAGCACATCATGCGATTAGCGGTGCCGCTCTATATGATCGGGCTGATGCTGCTGATCGGAGTGGCACTGTTCGGTGAAATTCAAAATGGTGCCCGGCGCTGGCTCAATATCGGTGTGACCCGTATCCAGCCCTCTGAACTAATGAAGCTGGCAGTTCCGCTCATGATGGCATGGTATTTTGATAAGCACGAGGTCACCCTGAGATTGCGTGACTACGCGGTAGCGACATTGCTGCTGATACTGCCTCTTCTACTGATACTACGTCAGCCTGATTTAGGTACGACGTTGTTGATTGCTTCCAGTGGTTTCTATGTGCTGTTTCTCGCGGGACTGTCTTGGCGCATCATCGTGGGACTGTTAGTCGTCAGTTTAGGAAGCCTGCCAGTGCTATGGGTGATGCTTCATGATTACCAGCGCCGTCGCATCATGACGCTATTTGATCCTACCCAGGATCCTCTTGGGGCAGGTTATCACACGATTCAGTCGACCATTGCCATCGGATCCGGAGGCCTCATCGGTAAGGGCTGGCAGCAGGGAACCCAGACCCATCTTGATTTTCTTCCTGAAAAAAGTACTGACTTTATATTCGCGGTATTCTCGGAGGAGTTTGGACTGGTGGGTAATACCGCTCTATTGATATTGTATCTGGTGGTAATAGGTCGAGGGATGATGATCACTGCCAATGCATCGACACAGTTTACCCGTCTTGTTGCAGGGTCCATTACGCTAACCTTTTTTACTTACATATTCGTCAATATAGGGATGGTCGTAGGTATCTTACCGGTGGTGGGGGTACCACTCCCTCTAATCAGCTATGGGGGCACGTCGATGGTGACAATGCTGCTGGGTTTCGGTATCTTAATGAGCATAGAAACTCACCCCAAACTGGTGAAGACGTGAGGAGCAAAAACGCTGCAGTCGGCGGCATATCACATGAGCCTATACCGGTCATGCAAGTTGTCGTACTGACAGCTCTCTTGATCCTTACGGGCTGTAGCAGCATTCCGAAAATGGATGCTGCGGAGCAGATTTCTTCGACCACTTCTGGCGGTATTATAAAAAGGGGTGGTGGTTATTATCTGGATGACGGTCCTGGCGATAATCCACCGCCAAATCTTGCGGCCCTGTCTGATGCCGTACCTTGGGATGAGCCCTTGCGCAAGGCCAATATGAGGCCTTATGTCGCACTGGGAAAATCCTATACGCCGATGACTGTGCTGGAGCCCTATAAGGAGCGCGGTATCGCTTCTTGGTATGGACGGCGTTACCACGGCCAGAAAACGGCATCCGGTGAAATCTACGATATGTATGGCATGACCGCTGCTCATCCTGTTCTACCGCTACCCAGTTATGTCCGAGTTACTAACATTAAGAATGGTAAGTCGGTGGTAGTCCGTGTCAATGATCGCGGTCCATTTCATTCCGACCGCCTGATCGATCTCTCCTATACGGCCGCATACAAGCTCGGTGTATTGGGGGGGGGGAGTGCGAGTGTGGAGGTAGAGAGTATCCTTCCTGGTAAAGAATCCGTCTTGCAGACTGTAGTCGCGTCGCCAGTCGTGAAGAACACCATGGCCTCACCCGCGGCCACCGAGAATATGAGTGGGATCTACCTGCAGCTAGGTGCCTTCAGTCTCTTTGATAATGCAGATAACTTCCTTATTCGCATGCGTTCTGAACTTTCTTCAGTTGCCGATACTCTCAGTATCAGTTCGCGAGATGGCTTATTCAGAGTATACGTTGGTCCTTATGCTGACCAGACACTAGCTCAGCAGGCTGCGAGTAAGATTGCTCAGACTTTGGCTATCAAGCCCGTGTTGTTGATGAGATGAGCCGCTGCAAATAGTGGTAGAGTTAGCCAGCTTGTGACTGGATCCTAACAGGATCTATAATCTCCACCGCTCCAGCCTAACATCTGGCGGAGCTATCAAGAATAGGAAGAGTATGGACGAATTTACTGAGCAGATTTCTGCCTATTTAGACCACATGCCCATGTGGCCGTTAGCTCTTTTGGGACTGATCGTCGTCGGTATCGGGATTAATGAATTGGTTGATCGGAGACGGAAGATCAGTGCTGCAGAGTACTTCCGTGACACTATTCTAGAATCGCTCTCCGGTTTATACCCTGATCCTGTCAATTGGCCGCAAGATATCGAGGCTCACCTTTATGCCCGATTGCCCGCAATGCAAAAGGCCTTCGTGCACTTTAGGCAGCATGTCCCGCAAGATCAGTTGAAGGACTACAACAAGGATTGGGAAAGCTATTGCAGATTTTTTTACTCGGAAGTATCTGACGAGAAGATCTCTTCAACAGTAGTAGTCTCAGGAAATAATCAGGACTCAAAGAAGTCTTTCCATACCCTCGTCTCCAATATACTGCGGCACATCCCGTAGATTCTTCTGTAGTTCTATTTGATCGAAACAGAACGGGCAGTATCTGGCTCGACCTTTAATTGAACCCTTGAGAATTCCAGGCGTGTCAGTATTGGAGTCATGTCATTTGTGAATAAATATGGGGGCGCTGCGGTAACCAGAGGAAGGCCTTATTTCACAGGGGGGAGGGCTCCTGGTAGACTGAGTATCTCTGCTTCGGGCTGATCTTGAGGGGGATCAAGACTCTTTGCTGCCTCAATCATCTTAGGGGTCTTCAGAATCTTTCTAGCAGCCTCATGCCCCTGCTCCGCAGCTAGACGGAACCATTTAACCGCCTCCTGAAAGTCTTGCCCCGTACCCTCACCATCGGCATACATATGACCCAAGACAAACTGTGCGCTTGCAAGCCCTTGCGTTGCAGACTGGTGAGCTAGTTTCATGGCTATTTTATAATCCTGTAGCACCCCACCCTGACCATTGAAATACAGTGATCCAAGCCAATACTGAGCCTCTGCATTTCCCTGCGTAGCCAGTGGCTCCCATATCGCGAGTGCCTTCTTATAATTGCCCTTGAGGTAGGCTGATATACCCTCATCCATAGGCGCTGCCGCGACAGTACCGATACTGAGTACGCAGCAGATGAATGCAGTGGTGAGGAATCGCTGTAATAACATTTTGGTGATTTGGCGCATGGTGCCAGATGTGAGGGTCGGCATTCGGTTTATTATTGCGTGAATTTTTCTGCCAGTATATTACTCAAAAGGGACTGGATAATAAACCTGAAGAAGCAGACTTTCTTTTCTGGTAAATTAATTTTAATCCGACAAAAACGCTTGCTGTGGTTAAGCTAAGCCAGAAACCGGTGTTGTGTCTTCGTCATAAAAATCGCACTTGCCGCATCAGTAAAGTGAGCCCGGACTGCGAGACAAGGGTCAGTGCGAGACTAATCCCTGCAATTGCAGGGAGAGAGCGGTTACGGACTGACTTCACAAGCAATCCCCCATAATGCTTCACCTACGCTGTCGGGTTCATTTGGCTCCCAATTACGGGGTTTAATGGAGGCACTAACTACTTCACCCCTAGCCATACTTTTTAGGTAGACATTTGCATATATTATTCGTGACTGTTCCGTTCTGCAGTCATACTCATTTTGAGATTTTACTGACATAAACGTTTTGCCTTCAGATTTCTGAGGCACCCTATAGTCAATCAAAGTCCACATTGTGACCCTATTGTTCTTTTTACGAATGGTAGAGGAGTCGGCATATGCGCTAATGCCATCATCTGTGCTACCACTAACCAGCACCCATTCAGCCCGCACACTCGTACTTACAACGGCCAGCATGACCATCAAGATGATTCTAGACACTGCACATATTTTTAATCGTATGCCGCTCATCTATCAGTCTATTTTCATTTTCAGAGTACACCTAGGAAATATCGGGCCTGTATCAGGCGGCGGCAAGAGACATCTCTGGCAATGATTCTCTAGGCAGAGAATCTGCGGCATCGAACATAACGAGATCGTTGTCACGCGCAAATCCAGTAACGTAATCCCAGGCGCGCGGTTCCAGATACCGCAGTCGCGAGTCGACGATCACGCAATAGATACCATTGATGATAGCGGGCCGTACATAGGCTGTGTAACCGTGGTAGGGGCGAGCGCTGGATTGCGCGCTGGATAATGAAGTAATGCCAGGGAGAAATACGACAGCCGCTCCACACAGTCGTTCGGCCCAGTCGCTAGGACGAAAGACTTTTCCATCTCGGCGGATGCCCTTTATCAAGAGCTCGGTCGCGGGAAGGTGATCTTGCGCGAGTGTGCCAAAGAAGAGGTTTCCGGCGGATCGGTGGCTGTACTTGGGGTGAGCAGGGGAGAGTCTGGTCAGTTGCCACTGTTCAAAGTCTGATCGGACTATCAGGTATAACCGGGCTAACAGATGCACTGGGGCGG
>JBAWVG010000015.1:0-29827 GCA_037147395.1 Nitrosomonadaceae bacterium
TTTCAGCTTCTCGCGGAGAACCGTCGCTAATGGTAGGATAGCGTTCAGGATGGATGACCCTCGTTTCCATCATTGGCCATTCAATCCAATCATCGAGAACAGGGTATCGATGAATCAAAAATACCAACAAACCTAAATTACCAATGAAAACAATTGCTGTGATACCCGCGCGCATGGGCTCATCTCGCTTCCCGGGCAAACCGCTCGCGAAACTACTGGGTCGCACTATGCTTGAGCATATCTATAAGCGCATCACCATGAGCAGTGCGCTTGATGCCACCTATATTGCCACCTGCGATGAAGAGATCCGTCAAGCAGCTCAAAGTTTTGGGGCCAATGTGATCATGACCGCCGACACTCATGAACGTGCCAGCGACCGAGTTGCAGAAGCGGTTGCCGAGATTGAGGCAGATCTGATTGTCATGGTGCAGGGTGATGAGCCGATGACTCGTCCAGAGATGATTGATATGGCGGTCGCGCCCTTTCGAGACGATCCTCAATTAGGATGTGTGAATCTGGTACGTCGCATCCAAAGCGAAGCTGATTTCTATGACGTTAACACCATCAAGGTCGTCATGAACCAGCAAGGGGATGCGCTCTATATGTCACGTCAACCGGTCCCAACCTTAGCCAAATCAGGTTTTGCAGAGACCCTCGCTTATAAACAGGTATGCATCATCCCCTTTCGGCGCGCCACCCTGTTCGACTATACCCGTCTACCATCCACGCCTCTGGAACGACTGGAGTCTATCGATATGCTGAGGCTACTGGAGAATGGACAGCGAGTGAAGATGGTCGAGACAGAGTTTGATACCCAAGCAGTCGATACCGAAGCAGACCTAGCACGGGTAGCCAAGCTGATGGCGAACGACCCCCTACTCGCCTCCTATTGAAGATAATCACCGCCTGTAATGAACACCCTGTGATGCCCCTTACTAAGGAATACTCATGCAACTGAAATCAAGACTGTCCAAGGGTGAACTGACCATCGGCTCTTGGATCACTCTGGGACATCCATCGATCGCTGAGATCATGGCCGCTGCTGGTTTCGACTGGCTGGTCCTGGATATGGAGCACAGTGTGCTGGAGTTGAGTGAAGTACAGACCCTGATCCAGGTACTTGACGGGCAACAGTGCCCGTCCATTGTGAGGCTGACCTCGAACCATCCCGACCAGATCAAGCGTGTCATGGACGCGGGTGCTACCGGTGTCATGGTCCCAATGGTGAAATCTGCTGAGGATGCCAAAGCTGCAGTGCAGTCGGTCTATTATCCTCCCAGAGGGCAGCGCGGGGTCGGTCTGGCTCGTGCACAGGGTTATGGTGCAAGCTTCCAGAAGTACCGCAGTTGGCTGGAAGAAAATGCCGTCATTGTGGCCATGATTGAGCATGTAGATGCGGTTAATTCCATTGATGAAATTCTCGCCGTTGATGGGATTGATGCATATATCATCGGCCCTTACGATTTATCCGGATCCATGGGTCGCCCCGGAGATCTTGACCATCCGGACGTGCAGTCCGCGATAGCGCGGGTGCTAGAGGCTGGACACCATTCTGGCAAGCCGGGGGGCATCCATGTCATCGAGCCAAACCAAGACGAGTTACAGCGCCGTATTGCTGCCGGCTTCAACTTTCTTGGTTATGGACTGGATATCCGCATCCTCGACTCGATCTGCCGCAGCCATATGAAAACGATTAGGTCGAGATTGTGAGTAAGATTGTCATCTCCACCTCCTCATTCGGAGTGGACAACAACCCTCCCCTCCAACTTCTACTGAAAGCGGGGATGCACATCGTCAGCAACAGTGTTGGGAGGAAGCTCACCGAAGAAGAGGTCGCCAAACTACTCGGTGCAGACACTGTCGGCATGATCGCCGGCATAGAGCCCCTGACCGAACGCGTATTTGCATCTTCCAACAGCCTACGGGTGGTATCTCGCTGTGGCGCTGGTCTAGACAGTGTTGACCTAGAGGCAGCAAAACGTCACAACATTGCCGTCACCAACACGCCCGAGGCTCCATCCCAAGCAGTGGCTGAACTCACGCTGGGATTGATCTTGTCTGCACTGAGAAGAATATGTCAGACCGATCGGCAGCTACGTGCGGGTGAGTGGCCACGAATGCAAGGACAGTTGCTCGCCGCTCAAGTGGTCGGCATCATTGGTCTTGGACATATCGGCCGTCGGGTTGCCCATCTGTGTCAATCCTTTGGAGCTGAAGTCGTATCACATGACCCTCATATCGATCAGCCTCCCGATGGGGTGACATTGCTGTCGTTGGAAAAATTACTGGCAGAATCAGACATCATCAGTCTGCACCTCCCCTATAGCACAGCGACCCACCATCTACTCAATGCTAACGCTTTTGCTCGCATGAAGACCGGTGCGATCGTAATCAATGCCGCTCGAGGTGGTCTCGTTGATGAGGCCGCACTAGAAGAAGCGCTCAATTCCGGAAAACTAGGTATGGCTGCACTCGATGTTTTTGAGCAGGAGCCTTATCTCGGCCCATTACTCAAATGTAACAACATAATCCTGACCTCTCACATCGGCTCTCTTGCAAGAGAGGCCCGTCAGAGGATGGAAATCGAAGCTGCAGAGAATCTTCTTCAGGGATTGATCAGGGCGGGTTTAATGGAGAATCTATAGATTATGGTATCTGACAAAATTGCTATTGTATTTGGTGCCAGCGGCTTTCTTGGCAGTCATGTAGCTGATGCGTTGTCATCTGCAGGCTATAAGGTACGTTTATTTGATCGTTGCCTGTCACCTTATCGCAGTCCCGATCAGGAGATGATCATCGGTGACATCATGGACTTAAATCAAGTGGTAGAAGCGACCCGTGGAGCGACCGTGGTCTACAATTTTGCAGCCATTGCTGATATTGATGAGGCACACAACAACCCACTCGCCACCGCAAGCATCAATGTCTTGGGTAATATGCATGTACTGGAAGCCGCGCGCCTTGCAGGTGCCAGTCGTTTCGTTTTCGCTAGCACCATCTACGTCTACTCCGAGTCCGGCTCCTTCTATCGAGCAAGCAAACAAGCTGCAGAGCGTTTTATCGAGACCTATCATGAACGTTACGGACTAGAGTACAGCATCTTGCGGTATGGATCTCTGTACGGCAGGCGTGCCGATACCCGCAATGGTATCTACCGCATGCTGCACGAGGCGGTGGAACATCACTCAATCACTTATCAGGGTAGCGGTGAGGCGATCCGTGAGTACATTCATGTCGAGGATGCGGCACGGATGAGTGTGCAAGTCCTAGCACCTGAGTTTGCCAACCGACACCTAATCCTGACCGGACAGGAGCGTCTACGCATCAAGGAGGTCATGACCATGATCTCTGAAATCATGCCGTGGAAGGTGGAGCTACATTTTGATGAGGCGAATGCGGTACACCACTACGAAATAACACCCTATGCATTTCAACCCCGTGTCGGTCGCAAACTGATGCTTAATGAGCATGTCGACCTGGGTCAGGGTCTACTCGACTGCCTCAGAGATATTCACACAGCCTTGCATCACTCGGGCGAAGTCGATGACGCAACGCCAGCAGTCTCCGACAATAGGGCATGAGCACAAAGGACTGGCAGGCCATCATATTCGATTTTGATGGTGTGGTGGTTGAGTCCGGAGACATTAAGACTCAAGCATTCGCTGATCTCTACCGGTCTCATGGTGAGATGGTCACATCCGCTGTGGTGGAGTACCACAGAGCCCATGGTGGGATGTCGCGCTACCAAAAGTTCCGCCACTTTCAACAGCACCTGCTAGGTAAGCCACCTCTGACAGCGGATGAAGAGCAAGAGCTGGATCAACAGTTCTCTGAACGAGTGGTCGAGTCCGTCATTGCCAGCCAGGCGGTCCCGGGTGCAGATGAATTTATCCGTCAGCAGGCGTCTCGTATACCGCTATTTGTCGCCTCTGGCACCCCGGAAACAGAACTCATTACCATCATCACACGCCGCGGCCTAGCACCCTACTTTACTGAGGTACGCGGCTCTCCTACATCAAAACAGGCTTTAATCGCAGATATCCTGTCGGTCCATTCCCTTACCCCCAATCGTGTTTTAATGATTGGTGATGCTCTGATCGACTATCAGAGTGCACATCTGAATGGTGTTTCGTTCCTGGGGCGGGTGCGCGCTGGAGATGACAACCCCTTCCCGCCGCAAGTTGAAACAGTGGTCGACCTGAATTCTTTACTGACCTGATTGGCTAACAATATCAGGAGGCGTCGATTGACACCCATGAAACCGGTATCAACGCAGCACACCTCTCCTCAATAATTGCCAGAAAATTTTATAGCCCCATAACACGGGATGTCGTCTCAGCATGGGCGTGATCTCGACATGCACCCCGGTATGTCGTTCGATCTTCCAGGCAGCATAACTTACGCAATCTCGGAAGGTAAATGCCGCCTTCGTCAACCTCAGCACTGACAGAATTCGACCCTGCCAGCGGCGCAGCCGCCAGTTCCGCAGTGATCGTTGTTGCTCTGACTCATCAGCCAAGCAGCGGTAACTTCCATCCTGCATGGCCTCCATTTTTTTTATCAGCATCGGCATCGCTTGTGCCGTCAGTCTTGTATAGTCATCCAGATTTAGCTGAGTCAGTTGGCGGGCTCGTGTCTCCCTCTCGGCTCGAAGTTCTGCCGCATAGGTTAGAGATAATCCCTTGGTCCAGATTTCTTCTGCAGTCACCGTGCATGACCCCAGCGTTGGGATGGTTGACCCGAGGAATGTTACCACCGCATGGGCTAACGCATGGTGAATACGATGGCGGGTGACGTCATCTCTCACATGCATCAGCCGGGTGGGTTGAGCAAAACGCGCCCACAGGTAGGGATGGAACCAGTCGCGAGTTCCCTGTTCAAAGTCGGCCATCGATACCACTGCATACTTTGCGCGAAACTTCTTTTCCTGATCGGAGGCCTCTAGATAAAAAACATTCGGCGCCAACCATGCATTGAGATGCCTCAAGTAATGCTCCGGGTAGGCATGACTATAGTCATCCACCACAACATAAAAATCTACAACTCCGTCAGCAGCATCTTGCGAACGCAAGCATGATCCATACAGAATCACCGCGTCCAATGCCCCCCCGAAGCGCGCAATCAGCTCATCAACCAAGACAGAGAAGTCTGCCGGCACCTCTCTGGCGCTCATGGATGCCATCTCCAGAATTAAGCTATCTGGGAGCTGTCGACCCGATACCGGCACGGAGTCCATCATTATGATGCGTCTGTGTTTGTACCACCAGGCACCAGGAAGGTAACCGGCCCAGCTGCCGAAATACGTAGCGGCCCATCTTGACTTGTTGCCCGGTGAAATTCACCGTCGATGATGTAATCATCATCCATCAGTATCTCTAGTACGTCGGTATTATGACTGTGATAACCATCTTGCTCCTTGATGGCTTCGCTATGGCCTGATAGTAACAGCCATAATGCGCGCCAGGGATGGTTCTGCTGTTGCTCAACATATGTAACATGCAGGGGCTCCCTCTCACGACCCCAGTAGGGACGCATACTGAACAACAGGCGGTCAAGAGCACTGACAAAGAGGGCCAGATAAGTTCCTTTATGGACTACGCCACTCTTATCGGTGATTGACATCTGAGTCGGTGCCCATGGCCCACTCCGTCGTCCAAGAACCACTCCAGCAATATACCCCAACATGATGATGCCAGAGTAGGCCTCCCCGGTGATACCAAACTTCTTGACTCGGCTCCGGGAAAATATCACAGCATGCGCAATGAGACCGACACCAAAGAACATGCCATAGATCTTAGTGACCCCGGGTTGCTCAATAGAGAGTACTGGGCGCTGCAATAACTGGGGGGTAAACTGCTTCGACAAACAATCTCTCAACTGTCGCAAGATGGGCTCTGGTTTATTCTGCATCCCCAGATCCAGCGCAGTCATGTTGGTAGTCCCGCCAGGAACAATCGTCAGAATCGGCCACTTTGCAGGCTGCTTTATGAATAAGTGCGTCAACACTCCCTGCACTGTGCCATCACCACCAATGATTACCAGTAAATCGATATCATCTTGCAAGAGAGCATCCACCGACGCACCAATCTCTGACTTATCCGATGCTTCCAAATAAATCGAAGCGGGAATGTCCGCAAGAATATTTCGTATCACATCAATATTCTTGCGGATACGACCACTGTGCGGATTTAAAATCAATCCAACCTTCGCCGCTCCAGAAGCCAATCTATCGATCTGTGACTGCTCTACCATCTATCCTAACCAGTGAACGGCTTAAAATCTGAACAAGATTTCTCTTAATCCCAGTTGGGAACTCTCGCCAAGAGCTGCTGTAAATTGTCATGACAGAACCAGATACAACAGCCAATCGCCGCCCATAGGGCAAAGACAACGAGTAGACAATGCTTCAATTATAACCGAACCACGATCGTAGCTACGATTGAGCCTTTTTAGGGCATCCTAAAAAAATCGTCTCAGCCAGAGACTGGCCAGAGTAATCAGCGCCAATCCTGGGATCAGGGCAGTCAGCAGAGGATTGAAGTTCAACCGCAAACCAGTATTTGCAATAATCTGATCCAACAGATAGACACCCACCCCCATCAAGGCCGCAAGGACCATCTTTCTACCAAGGCCTGTTCTCGCCGAACCAAGGACAAAGGGTATGGAAAACAGCAGCATCGCGATGGTTGTCAGTGCCCCACCCATCTTCCGCCACAAGGCTAAGGAATAGGCATCTGCCTCCTGACCTGTATCACGCAAGAAACTGACATGCTGAAATAGTTCGGTAGGAGAGAGGCTCTCGGGTGACTTATTCAGGGTCGATATATCCTCTGGATTCACGAATGATTTCCAGATCATTGAACTTGCATTTGCCGACTCGATTCTCTCTCCAGTAAATGTCTTGGTGATGACATCGTTCAACTCCCAGAGATTATCACCGATAACGTTAGCATACTTGGCGTGAGTGTAAGTCACCAAGAAGCCATTACGATCAAAGTGCATCAATTCGATATTCTCCGCCCTCTTGTCGCCCTGCATCTCACCAATGCGTAATATATTCTGTTCATCCCGTGTCCAGATACCAAGCCCCTTCCCCAGTTCTGCGGTCTTCCCAAGTGCCATAGCCTGATGCGAAATGGCCTTCTGTTGAAGGTATGGTGCGACGAACTGCTCCAGTACAGCAATAAATAATAACAGAGCTAATCCAACCCCGAGCGGGGCCAGACTGATACGGGTAGGGGAGAGACCCGCCACCCGTAATGCGGTCAATTCCAGATTAACGGCTAACCGTCCCAGAGCAAATACAGTTCCCAATAATGCGACAAAGGGCGCAAGCTGAATAAACCTGCGTGGCAATAATAAGGAAGTGTCCAAGAGCGCGTCCTGCACACGGTAAGTCCCCTTGCCGACATTGGCCAACTGATCCAATAAATCGAGAAAGGCGAAAGCCGGCAGAATGACTGCAGTGGCAACGATCAGTCCGATCAAGACCTGGAACGCTAGATAACGATTAATGATCGTCATCGGCGCAGGAGCATTCTCTGCTCAGGGCTAGATGACAGCAGGCCAAGCGCAGTAATAAGCATCAACACATACAACCACCACACCCCGGGCAAGCTCCCGATGGTGCCTTGCTCCACCCAAGTCTGAGCCAATCCGCCCAGGATGTAGTACACCGCGAAGACCATGGCCGCGGTGAAGAGGTGCTTCTCACCCTTGTCTTGACGGGGCGACGAACGCGTAAATGCGATGGCGATCAGTGCCAGCAGGATCGTCCCAATCGGTCGTGAGAGTCGCCACTGCAGCTCGGCTATGTCTCGAGACTGGTCTGATTCTGCTAAGTGCCAGCTGGTGGCGGATTTACGTGCATATCCCGCCGAACCACCTTTATCAGTGAAATATACTAACTTATCGAACTGAGCGATCGTGTCTTTTGTGGTCGAATGCATGAACCGGTAAACAAAGCCATCAGATAAATGGACTTGGGACCGCTGCCCGGTCTGGAATTGCTGCTGCCAGCCCTCTTTGGCCACGATGATCTCGCTGCTGTCTCCCTTGTTAATATAATGAAATACATTCTTCATCTGCTTATCAGAGCCATCCTTACTCTGAATATAAATGACTCTGCCGCTGCCTTCACTCCCATAGAAACGTCCGGCTTGAAATCGGTCTGTATTTAACTCTACCTCTGCCTGCGCATTCAGTGCATAGCTCTCCTGATAGGCCCAGGGGCGTATGAAAATGGATAAAAGGCCGATGATGATACCGATGGGGATGGCGACCATCAGAACGGCATAGATTATGCGGCGGTCACTGACTCCAGAAGAGCGTAGTACATTGATCTCCTGGTCCCGGTGCAGTCTGCCGAGACCAACCACGATCGCAACATACAAGGCTAACTGCATCAATACATCTAATGAGATGACCGTCTTCAGTACGACCAGTTTTAGCATGGCCATAACGCCAAGAGACTCTGTCACCGCTCCCGCTAAGAAACGGCCGCTGATGAAGCTTGCATATAACCCAGCAAGTATCACAATAATCACCACAAACGGTATCAACAGCTCGCGTATGATATATCTATCTATTATCTTCACGAGCCTCCCACTACCATCTTCATAGTAAAGAGGTATTCATGCGTCTGGATACCGCCCTTTGGACTCGCCCCCGTTCTCAAAGGAGAATGCCCCCCCTGCTAGGATTGACTCAACGAGCATCATATCCTCGACCTTATCAACATCGACTCCGGCCTGTGGGTACGGTAGAGTGACTGTCCGTACCTTAACAGCAACCCTGGACGAGACCGCATTTAGGGCCTGGTTAAGTGTCAGTTGCCCCATCAGGTAGGAGAGAACCGCTCCCGGACCGAGAACCTGCAAAATTAGGCGCCAAGGGCGCTTACGCAGATCTTCAGCCCTCTGCCAGAATGTGACTAGATCTCGTCCACGATGATTGAAAAAAGCATACAAATTACAGCCGCAAACACCACCATCACGTAACCGGATCACGGTACGCCTCGTTCCCGGAAAGGCGGCAGAGACATCCGCATGCTTAACCACCCCCACCGTGGCATCACTATCTATCGCAGAGGATTCACGTAAAAAATAGCGGATGATTGCGGGCGTGAGTAGCGCATGATCCGCCGTTGTTAATAATACCGGTGAGTCATGGTCTATCTGTGCAAGACCGCTGTTGGCACTGCGACTCGGGGAATCTAGGTTCGGCAACCAATCGACACGGCCCGACTCTATCCTCTTCTGTAACTCCGGGCAGTCGGGGAGAACAGATGCAGGGGGGCCGCATATGATAATCCTCCCAATCATCTCACTCGACTCCAGAGCATCCAGTACACGGATGATCATGGGGATCCCACCTATCGGTGCAATCGCCTTACAGGATGTTCCCGCGCTACTTGCCACTGGGTCGTGAGTTGTGCGATCCGCCGCCAGTACCAGAGCACTGAATCGATTTTTTTTATTCATCAGGAGGTTCCGGTGCCAATACTGTTTTGGACTCTAGCATGCTACTTATAAGGTCTTGCCGTAGATCCGGTAGCGCTTGTACTGCCTACTACCAATGAGATCAAGAATTTTTCTCATCGGCTTGTTTTCTTCAAGTATCCACGACATCTCGACCTCACGAATCCCTAGAGAAAGTGCTGACTGCCGGGGCCCATCAATCACCATAAAGGCTAGGGCCATACCGAGCGGCGTATTCTGAAACTGCTTACGGACCCCCATCAAGGCTATTCGACCGGTACGAACCGAACGCTCTCTGTACCACCTGATCAAACGAGCCCATCCGAATGGAAATAGCTTCCCATCGAGTTTGGCAAAGATCTCATTGAGATTAGGCAGTCCCACCATGAATGCTGCAGGAACACCATCAACCTCCGCAATCTGGATGAAAAACTCCGGCACAATCAGACGCAGATTCCTGCCAAGCTCTGCAAATTCAGACTCGGTGAAGGGGATAAACCCCCAATTCTCTGACCATGCATCATTGAATAGATCACGCAGTATCGCCATCTCTGCGACGAAATCGTTCCTGCGTAGCGTCCGAAGCTTGACACGATTTGAATACTTCTTGAGCAGGGCTCCCATCACTCGTGGCACTTCAAAGTCCACATTAACCCAGTAGGCGAGAAGATCCTTGGCCGAATGATAACCCTGCTCTCCAAGTAAGTGCCCGTACCACCTAGGAGAATGAGGCATCATCACCATGGGCGGAGTATCAAATCCATCCACCAGGATGCCGCACTCCTGATTGATGGAAAAGTTAAATGGCCCGCTGACATACTTGGTATTGCGGGCTACCAGCCATGCCTCAGCAGTCTCTATCAGGGCAGCGCATACCGCGCTGTCGTCTACACATTCGAATAAGCCAAAATGGCCGGTATCAATGCCGTGGTATTGTCGGTGGTGCTGATCAATCTGCGCACTGATCCTTCCGACCGGCTCATTACCCCGGTACGCGACCCAGGCCTGCCATTCTCCATTTTTAAAGAATGGATTAAACCTAGAAAAGTGAAACCTTCTCTCAGCACGTAGGGGCGGCACCCATACCGGGTCATCTGCATAGATCCTCCAAGGAAGATCGATGAATCTTCCCATCTCGCGGTAGCTTGTGACCGGGCGCACAGTAACGGTTTCAGACGTTAATTGATTGGATTTCTCATTCATAGCGGAAGATAGGTAGAAACGATCAACGGCACATGGGTATTGTATAATATTAATGTGGCGCTTAAGCGAGTTAACTCGTTTTCAGGTGGTATCATGTTCATGAACTACGAGTTCTATCATCGGGACCAGAAGACCGAACGTTCAAATTACATGCTACCGCGCTTAGGATTTTAGAAACCTGAGGGAACGATCTGTTACCGGCACCTGTCAGAGTAATGGTCAAGTTCGAGAGTTCGAATCATGTCAGAAAGGTTTTCAACCGTTTATTGACAGACTGACATCACAATGACATCGACTCTGGTCAGTAACCCGAATAACCGATGATGAAGTAGACTGATGCCCTTTGAAGCTGACAGCTCAAATTAGCTGTCACGTTGGCAAAGGCTTTAGGTGGTTGTTAAGATTTCTTTGTAAGTAACACTCTATTAAGAGGCTGGCCAATGGATGATCCTATATATAACTTACTGATTTCTTTTACCCTCATTCCCGTTGCGATTGGATTGAATATTTGGGTAAGGCAGCGTCGTCGTCGTCGTCTCAATGAATCAGGGGAGGGGGAGTTTGATAGCCTCTCTGTAACGCTGATATCAACAATAGGCGAAGGTCTTGCCGTGGTTGCGAGTCTGATGTGTGTCATCTGGATCATGGGGGGTATAGTACGGTTCCTATTCCCAGCCATGTTTGGTGCGAAACTTTAGTAGAAATTGCTATTGACTGGAGAGGTAGAACGGTTAGAAGGAACCTTTAACCCTCAAAGGCTTGAGTAGAATTGATACTCATTGAACCGATTGTTAAGCCGCCTATAGGAACGCACAATGCCCATCGCGGGCAGTGCATAAGAGGCGACTCAACCGCTTCTGACTTATGTCTTTTAGGCCTTACGGGCGGCAGATTTTTTAGCGACTGACACTCGGGACTTAGGCTTTACCGTTTTCACTTTCGTTTTCGTTTCCGTTTCTGCTGCTGCTTTTGACTTCCTCGGCTCAAACTCGAAACCCACCTTCCCACCTGCACCCATCACCAGATAGGCTGAAAATGGCCGCCCCTTCTTAGAAATAAACTTTGGCAGCAAGTCCGTTCTTCCAGAAACCAATAGCTTGACGACTTGCTCACGTTCGATGGGGCGCTTAAGAATTATTTTTCCGGTCTTGAAATCACAACTACGGGCCCCACCGACAGCCTTCTCACACGTATAACTCATGCCATGATCAAATACCCCGCCGCCACATCGTGGGCACTTTCCTAGGGACTCTTGGCCAGAGAAGTCCACCTCCTCTGCCGTCTCTTCTCCATTTCCACCAAAATCAAATTTCATTTCAAGATCATCGTTGAGCTTGATATTCGCATCGAAAAGCCTTCCCATCTTGCTACGAAAGCCTTGTAATGGACCGACTTCTCGCTGCGTAATCAGGGCCTCCATCTCCGCTATTTCAAATTGCCGCCCGGCAAGAATCTTCCACAACGCAAAATCACATTTCTTGCACTGAAATTTCTTGTAAGTTTCATGTACTACACCGCCACATTTAGGACATGGCGATTTGAGCGTAGAAAAATCCCCACTGATAGTTTCACCGCGATTGCTCTTCGCCTGTTCAACCATATGTCGTGTCATGGTAGCGATCTCTTCCATGAAAGAGTTGCGCTCCAGCTTACCCTGCTCGATCTGACGTAATTTAAACTCCCAATCACCCGTCAACTCGGGTGAGGTGAGCTCTGGCACCTTCAAGCCTCTCAATAATGTAATCAGCGAGGACGCCTTGGCGGTGGGGTGCAGCTCACGCCCGACCCGCTGCAAATAATTTTCGTATACCAGTCCCTCGATAATCGAAGCGCGGGTCGCCGGCGTACCCAACCCCTTCGCGCTCATGGCCTCACGTAACTCTCCATCCTCAACCAATTTTCCCGCGTTCTCCATGGCAGATAGCAGCGTAGCCTCGTTGAACCTTGCTGGTGGACGGGTTTGGTTGGCAGTGACCTTAATTTCTTGAACGAGAACAGATTCGTTTAACTCTACTGCAATCAGAGTCGAGCCATCGTCGACCCCGTCCGACTGCGCCTCCTTCCCGTAAACTGCCTGCCAGCCAGGACTGACCATCACCTTTCCCTCGGTCTTGAAGGGCTCATCTTCAACTCGAGTGATGCGGGTGGTGACGAGAAACTCAGAAGAGGGGTAGAAGACTGCCAGAAAACGCTTGGTGACCAGATCATAGAGCTTGGCCTCTGCATCGCTCAAGTTCTTAGGTTCTAGCGATGTTGGGATAATGGCAAAGTGGTCTGAAATTTTGGCATTATTAAATATACGTTTATTAGGCTTGACCCAGCCTGATTTCAATATCTGTTTAGCGAACACTCCATAACGAGTACCCTCTAACGAACTCAGGGCATCCTTAACGGTATCAATATAGTCTTCCGGTAATGCACGAGCATCGGTCCTCGGATAGGTCAAGACCTTATGCTTTTCGTATAAAGCCTGTGCCAGACCCAACGTGCTCTTAGCAGAGAAACCAAAACGCCCATTCGCATCTCTCTGCAAGCTGGTGAGGTCGTACAGCAGCGGACAGACCTCTGTCGTGGGCTTACTTTCTTCACTGACGATGCCGGCCTTATCTTGGCACTTGACACGGATAATCTCGGCCTTCTTCTGATCCCACAGCCGCTCTGCTTTATGTTCGCTATCTTTCTTTTCTTTGGAAAAGTTTTCGTCAAACCACCGGCCATTATAGTTACCGGCCTTGGCAGAAAAACTGCCATGTATCTCCCAATAATCATGAGGGATGAACTTCTTGATGACTTCTTCCCGCTCAACAAGGATAGCTAGGGTCGGTGTCTGTACTCTCCCCACTGTAGTCTTGTGAAACCCGCCCTCCTGAGAGTTGAATGCTGTCAAGGCGCGAGTGCCATTAATTCCGACCAACCAGTCTGCTTCCGAACGACTCACTGCAGCCTCTGCCAGTGGCTGCACGGCAGCATCATCAAGCAACTTTGCAAAACCCTCTCGGATTGAGGTGGGCGTCATTGACTGCAGCCAGAGTCGCTTGACTGGCTTCTTGGTGGCAACATGGCGCTTAATATAATGAAAGATCAGCTCCCCCTCGCGTCCCGCGTCACATGCATTGATAAGTGCATCCACATCCTTGCGCTTAATCAATTTGGTCAAGAGCTTCAGTCGTGATTCGGTCTTCTCAATCGGACGGAGATCAAAGTGGGGGGGGATGACCGGCAGATTTGCAAAACTCCATTTACCCCTCTTAATCTCATACTGCTCCGGCACCGCCAGCTCGAGCAGGTGACCTATGGCCGACGACAATACGTATTGATCACTCTCGAAGTAATCCGTCTGCTTGGTAAAGCCACCCAATACCCGCGCAATGTCCGCGGCGACAGAAGGTTTCTCGGCGATGATTAAGGTCTTACCCATGAAGCTCCTGTGATCATCCGTAAATCACCAGCGACTGCCTTTAATAGGGGCGCGTACCCAGTCACTGAGATCTCAGAATCGTTGCGTTGGTAGAGGTCATTTGGAGCGCGATCAAATAAGGTCGAAAGTACCCAATACCGATTGCAGAATATATTATCTGATCCGCTAACAGTATCAGTCCGTCAGACTCACAACCCAAAAGCCCACTCCGAATCCTTGCAGCATGGAGGATCGTGCTTCTGCCGTCAAGCGGGTGAGGACTTCAACACCCTATCATCGTGAGCCAGACACTGCAGAGGCGGCCGACCCTCTAAGTCCATCTTCTCAGCATCATTGGAAGTAGTGGACGTCATTTGATAGGTCCCTTTTCACAAAATATAGGCCGCGAACATTTCGCTAGTTTCACCCCTTGTTTTGATGTTCAGATGGCATCCCTTAGACCGTGTTTAGTGGACGGGGACCAATCTCAATAGCCTCAGAACAGCTTGAAAAAAAGATCGAAAACAAGATCCCGGATATAATGAATACCCTAAGAGTTCAAACCTCTATGTAGATCTAGGGCATGATCCAAAATACTGTCTCATGCGACCGATGACCGGTATGAGTTTCAGTCTGGCAAAGTATTCGTGAAGAGGTCTGCTGTTTTAGAGATGCTCTGATAATATGCCCTAGATTCTGTTCAGTCAGTCTATTCAATACACAAGTCTTACCATGGCACTCTTGAAGATACTGCAGTACCCAGATGGTCGACTCAATACGGTAGCGGCCAAGGTCTCTGAAGTAAATAGCTCCATCCACACACTCGTGCAAGGCATGGTAGAGACCATGTATGCCGCCCCCGGCATCGGTCTAGCGGCGACTCAGGTTGATGTGCATCTATGTGTGATCGTGATCGACATATCCGACACCCGTGACCGGTTACACGTCCTGATCAATCCTGAAATTACTGCCAGAAGCGGTGAGTCTGTCTATGAAGAGGGTTGTCTTTCGGTGCCGGGAACCTTTGATAAGATAAAACGTGCCGAACGAGTCTCTGTCAAGGCGCTGGACCGTGACGGCAATCCTTTCATGCTCGATGCCGATGGGCTATTGGCAGTGTGCATACAGCATGAGATGGACCATTTACTCGGCAAGGTATTTGTTGAGTATCTATCCCCACTGAAAAAATCTCGCATCCAGTCTAGATTAAAGAAACAACAGCGAAATGCGGTGTAATAGCCCGCACTTGCTATGAACACACCTTACCTATTTATGAACCGTCATAGCGCTCCTCAGAGGTAGTCGTCTGGGAGAGCCCCTGAACAGATTCCCCGAGGCGGATTAAACTTTACATGAAGATCATTTTTGCTGGCACTCCGGTATTCGCCGCGCATGCACTTGAGGCTCTTCTGAAAGAAGACCACAAGATAGCGCTGGTACTGACCCAACCTGACCGTCCTGCCGGGCGAGGGATGCAGGTCACATCAAGCGCAGTTAAGCAACTGGCACAACAGCATGAACTCCCCCTGTTGCAACCGCACTCACTCAAGCAATCCGAGATCGATGCTCAACTCACTTCAATCAATGCCGATGTGATGGTGGTTGCAGCTTATGGATTGATACTTCCTGCATCCATCCTGGATATTCCCCGCCTAGGATGTCTCAATATCCATGCCTCACTACTGCCTCGCTGGCGTGGTGCCGCACCGATACAAAGATCAATCCTAGCCGGTGACTGTGAAACTGGGATTACCATCATGCAGATGGACCAAGGTCTCGATACCGGCCCCATGCTGCTTCAGAGAAGTATCCCCATCGCATCAGAGGATACATCTCAGACCCTGCACGATAAGCTCGCTTTAATGGGGGGACTCTGCATCGTGGAGGCGCTGGCACTTCTGCATCAAGGAAGGCTCCACGCTACCGCTCAGGATGAAGCGACGGCCAGTTACGCATCTAAATTTAAAAAGGATGAATCCAAGATCGACTGGAAGATGGATGCAGAACAAATTAACCGTACCATACGAGCATTTAATCCACGCCCCGGCGCGCACTCCCATATCCATGCAACTCCCTTGAAAATATGGCAGGCTGAGGTGGGGGCAAGTTGTACCGGCAGTCCTGGAGAAGTTGTCTCAACCGAACGTGAAGGTATCAGAGTGGCGTGTGGCAAAAATTCTCTGGTCCTAAAATTGGTGCAGAAACCGGGTGGTAAAAAAATGTCTGCAGGGGAATTTCTCACGGGCAACCGGTTGCAGCCCGGTGACCACTTCGAATACCAAGATGATTAAGATCCAGCCTCTGGCGACCTCAGTCATCGGCGAAGTGCTGGCCGGTGCAAGCCTGACTGCGGTGCTACAAAAAACCTGGCGAGACCATCCCTCTCTTTCTGGCCAACAGCGTGGAGCGATTCAGGACATAAGCTACGGAACCTTGAGGTTCTATGGTCAACTGGATGCATTGCTCGGACTCCTCTTGAAGAAACCACTACAGCACCAAGATCTTCGGTGTCTGTTGCTGGTAGGCTTGTATCAACTGCAATATAGCAAGTCCTCCCCTCATGCGGTGGTGGACCATGCCGTAACTGCATCCTCTAACCTAGGGGGCAGCAAACGGAATAAGGGAACCCCTGGACTGGTCAACGCAGTATTGCGCAACTTCATGCGGCAACGCGCAACTCTGCTGACACAAGCAAGCAAGAGCGATGTCGGTCGACATTCCCACCCTCAGTGGTGGATAGACAAGATACGCGAGCAGTATCCCAACGATTATCCGGCGGTTTTAGAAGCTGGAAACCAGCACCCTCCAATGACACTGAGAGTCAACCGTCGCAAGGTGAAGGTGGCCCACTACCAGGAACGGCTACAGGAATGTGGTATGACCTCACATCCGCTATGGGACGACGCACTCATTCTTACGCAACCGGTTGGGGTGGAGAGGCTTCCAGGATTTAGCACAGGACTTGTGTCAGTGCAGGATGCAGGTGCGCAACTAGCAGCGCCATTGCTTGACCTACACGATGGAATGCGTGTACTCGACGCCTGCTCGGCCCCCGGGGGCAAGACAGCACATCTACTGGAACTTGCGGAAGTGGAACTGACCGCGCTCGACCATGATGCGGCCAGACTCTCTCGAGTAGCAGAAAATCTCACACGGCTTGAGCTCAAAGCTCACCGACTTGTCTGTGCTGATGCAGCCCATCCGGTAGAGTGGTGGGATGATAAGCCCTTTGACCGCATTCTGGCCGACGTCCCCTGCTCCGCCTCGGGAGTGACACGGCGTCATCCCGATATTAAGTGGCTACGACGTGAGACTGATCTCCCTCACTTTGCGGCCAGCCAGCAGAAAATACTTGATGCCTTGTGGCAGACCCTGGCCAGAGATGGTAAATTGCTCTATGCAACTTGCTCGGTATTCGCCGAAGAGAACAAGCTGCAGGTGACCAAATTTTTGAGTCATCATCCAGATGCACGTCCGTTACCGCTCTCCAGAATGGAAGCGCTTGATGGGCAACTGTTGCCGGGCCCCCAGCATGACGGTTTCTTCTATACCCTTTTGCACAAATCCTGACCTCATCACACGGTTGTTGCGCGTATTTGTGATCTTGGTGCTGGCCTCAGGTTCCTTACTAGCCGGTAATGTTCATGCGGAAAATATACGCATAAAATCCGTCGCACTGGATGCAGCGGATGAGGGTTATCAGTTCAGCGCCGATGTTGAGATCACACTCAACCCAATGCTAGAGCGGTCACTTGGGAAGGGGATTGTTCTGTACTTTGTGAGCGAACTCAACCTGCTAGATCCACGTTGGTACTGGCTCGACGAGAAGATTGCCCGTAGCAAGCAGCGAGAGGCACTAAGCTACTATGCTCTCACGCGTCAATACCGCTTGAGTCGCGGGGCATTGTCACAGAACTTCAGTACACTGAAGGAGGCTCTGCAGGCTCTAGGACGGCTACGTAACCGCCCCATTGTCGCAAACTCTGAACTCAATCAGGATACTGAATATATTGCAGAGCTGCGGGTATGGCTTGACCTGTCCCGCTTACCCAAACCATTCCAAGTAGAAGCACTCAGCTCGAAAGAGTGGAATCTAAGCTCCGATACATTGCAATGGAGTGTAAAACTCCCCTCTCAGAAACCACATCATGGAACCCGTCCGTGAAGTACCTCATTATTATTGGCTCAGGAATGGGTGCGGTGATGTTGCTCCTGCTCGCAACTGCGGGTGCCAATACCGAATTCCTTGAACGTCGTTATCAACTTTTAATCGCGCTCAATATCGGATTTGTGTTGCTTCTGATGGGGGTGGTCGGTTATCTACTATGGCGGCTCAGACGCAGACTCAAGGACCAGGTATTTGGCTCCAGATTGGCTCTGCGACTGTTACTGATCTTCTCCTTGATGGCGACCCTTCCGGGTGTGCTGGTGTACAGCGTATCGGTACAGTTCCTGGGAAAGAGCATCGAGTCCTGGTTTGATGTCAAGGTCGATCGGGCGCTGGAAGGTGGTCTGAACCTGGGTCGGTCCATGCTCGATAATCTTATGGATGAGTTACGCGAAAAAACTCAAACCGCCGCGCTGACTCTATCCAAGCAAACCGCTCTGCCACCCACGACGCTCAATCATCTGGTCGATTATTCAAGGATGCAGCAGGCCACGCTATTTAACCAAATCGGCGAGGTGATCGCATTCTCGGGTACGGGAGGCGCCAGTCTAATTGCAAGAGTGCCAAGTGAGGAGGTAATACGTCAAGCTAGGGCACAAGGAGCCTATGGTGAAATCGAATCCATACCCGACAAGGGGCTATATCTATGGGTGGTAGCACCTGTCGGTGGGCAACGACCGGGGGAACTTGGTTGGATACTACAGTTACTGCAACCGGCACCCAAAAACCTAGCAGATGATGCCGAGATTGTGCAATCGGTATACCGCGACTATCAGGCATTATCATTATCGCGACAGGGGATGAAAGAACTCTACGCGGTGACACTAACACTCGCTTTATTGCTCTCATTGCTTTCTGCAATGGCTGCAGCCTTCCTGATCAGCGAACGACTGAGCGCGCCGCTGGGTATGCTGGCTGAAGGTACTCGCGCCGTCTCCCAAGGAGACTTCAGCAGGCGACATCCTGTGCAAAGTAAAGATGAGTTGGGGGTGCTGACCGAGTCATTCAACCTCATGACCCAGCAACTTGAAGAGGCCCGCATAGTGACCCAACGCAACCAGCATGAGGTGGAGAGTGCCAGAGCCTACCTGGAGAGCATACTGTCCAATCTTTCATCCGGCGTTCTGGTATTCGATGAGGAGTTGCGACTGCGTACTGCAAACCTTAGTGCGGAACAAATTCTAAAGGCCTCCCTCACCGACCTTGAGGGACTGACAATGGAAGAGTGCGTGGCACACGCCCCTCAACTGAGATCTCTCGAATCGACAATCTTAAGAGAACTCCACACGGAGAAAGCGGGCGAATGGCAGTGTCAAGTGGAACGCTCGACAGATGAAGGCAATCAGGTATTGCTACTGCGCGGGACTCGCCTGCCTCATGATTCTGGTGGCGGGGGTGTCGTGGTCTTTGATGACATCACCAATCTGCTCCAAGCTCAACGTACTGCAGCATGGGGCGAAGTGGCTCGTCGTCTGGCTCATGAAATCAAGAACCCGCTCACGCCTATCCAACTCTCTGCAGAACGGATGCAACACAAACTTGCGAAAAAATTGGACGAACAGGATGCAGAGATATTACAGCGATCGACTGAAATTATCGTCAACCAAGTGGAGGCTCTGAAGAGAATGGTCAACGAGTTCAGCGAGTATGCCAGAGCACCTAAGCTGGAGTTACACCTGCTAGATATCAACAAACTGGTGGGGGAAGTACTGGCATTGTATGAACACACGAATGAAGAGACGGGGAGTGAACCAGCCCCTCATATCGAGCTGTTGCTCGGCTCCGACCTTCCTCTCGTGAGGGGTGACTCGGCACGGTTGCGACAGGTGATCCATAATCTACTACAAAATGCTCAGGACACATTAGTGGGCATCACGGACCCCACCATCACAGTCCGCACTGGGGTATTTCAAAGCTCGGTCAGTCTCAGTGTAAGCGATAATGGGAGCGGATTCCCCGATGAGGTCAGAGCGCGCGCCTTTGAACCTTATGTCACCACCAAGCCTAAGGGCACCGGGCTCGGCCTCCCTATTGTCAAGAAGATCGTCGAAGAACACAATGGTACGATCCAAATCGAAAACACTCTTCCTCATGGGGCACGTATCTCCATCACCCTGCCCATGACGGTGGAAAGCATCACAGCCACCAAGACTGAGACCGTGTGATTACGGTCACTCACAAATAAACCCCGGGTAATGTCCACTATAACTAGATGCTCTAACTTAAAAACATGACCAACAATACAATACTTGTCGTTGATGATGAGGTCGGCATACGTGAGCTGCTATCAGAAATCTTACGTGATGAGGGATACCAAGTGGCACTGGCAGAGAATGCCGAGCAAGCTCGGAATTGGCGTAGCCAAAACCTTCCCGATCTAGTACTGCTCGATATCTGGATGCCCGATACTGATGGGATTACTCTTCTAAAAGAGTGGTCTGGAAGTGGGCTACTCACCATGCCGGTGGTGGTGATGTCTGGACATGGAACCATCGACACTGCGGTGGAAGCAACGCGTATTGGCGCGTTCGGTTATCTGGAAAAACCAATACCCCTGCAAAAGCTTTTGAGTACGGTCGGTCGTGCGCTCCGCGGTGGACAGGTCAAACCATACTCCACTCTCTCGCTCAACAACCTGGGCAAAGGGTCGATGATCTCCAATCTAAAAAAACGCTTGGAACAGATCACTCACCTGAAGACCCCACTTCTACTCACTGGCGAACCTGGAACCGGGATGAGGCTATGTGCTCGATTCCTGCACCGCCCGAATACACCCTGGGTGGAACCGGAGTCACTCACGTTCCTTGCAGACGCCCCGCTCGCGATGCTGGAGCAAGCGCAAGGTGGTTTATTGTTTCTCAACGAGATCGGGAAAATTAATCGACAGGAGCAGAAGGGCCTACTGCTCCTGCTCGGAAAACTCGAAAAATACAACGTCCGACTGGTGTGCGCCACCTCACTACCACTATCTGATCTAACAGCACATGGAGAGTATGACCCCGGACTGTATGAGATCCTGAACAGTCTCTGCATTAATGTCCCCTCACTAAAAACACATCGGGAAAACATTCCGGAGCTTGCCAGTCAGATGCTTTCTAGCAGCATTGAATCTGGGGAAGCGCCCCTGCGACAGTTCAGTACTGCTGCACTCAATGCGTTACGCAACTATGACTGGCCCGGCAACCTCTCACAATTAACCGGTGTGGTTCGATCATTGGCACTAACCGGCACAAGTGATGAAATTTCAGTCGATGACGTGATGCAGGCGCTATCCTCTTCGATGTCGACACAGAGAGTTTCAAGCGTGCCGCTCAATATTCCCCTGAAAGAAGCTCGTGACTTATTCGAGAAGCAATACTTTGATCGGCTCATCGAGCAGGAAAGCGGCAATATGACACGGGTGGCGGAACGATCAGGGCTGGAACGGACTCATCTTTATCGAAAACTCAAGTTGTTAGGCGTCAAACTACGAAATCAATGACCTCCCTCCCCTCCCACCGGGGACTTGTTCTGAAATTCACCTGAGTTTCACAAATTTTTCACAGTTGTCTGACACCGCGTCTTAAGCGATAATATTACTTCTAACAGTACACATCGCTTTTTGGGGCGGTTGTGTGATGTATTTTTATTTTTTTATATCTAGTTGAGCGAGGGAGTCCGCATCCATGGCTACATTCAGTGATTTTAATGCGCCGGTATTCAAGAATCTGACCAGCGCCATCCGTGCTTTAGCGATGGATGCTGTCCAAAAAGCCAACTCAGGCCATCCTGGCATGCCCATGGGCATGGCAGAAATCGCTGAAGTATTGTGGATTCATCATCTGCGACACAATCCTGCCAACCCTAAATGGGCTGACCGAGACCGTTTCGTACTGTCCAATGGGCACGGATCGATGCTGATTTATGCGCTATTGCATCTGACCGGCTACGACTTACCAATGGAAGAGATCAAGCGCTTCCGCCAGTTTCACTCCAAGACCCCCGGCCACCCAGAGTATGGCTACACACCTGGCGTTGAGACCACCACCGGACCTCTTGGACAGGGCATCACCAATGCTGTCGGTATGGCCCTGGCGGAAAAGATCCTTGCCGCAGAGTTCAACCGCCCCGGCTTCGACATCGTTAACCATTACAGTTATGTCTTCCTTGGTGATGGCTGCCTGATGGAGGGGATCTCCCACGAGGCCTGTTCACTGGCGGGCACCTTGGGGCTCGGTAAGCTCATCTGTTTTTATGACGACAATGGGATCTCCATCGATGGCCATGTAGAGGGCTGGTTCACCGACGACACACCCAAGCGGTTTGAATCCTACGGCTGGCATGTGGTCCCCAATGTTAATGGCCATGATCCGGTCGCTATTGAAGCAGCCATTGAAGCAGCCAAAAAGATCAGTAACAAGCCCACGATGATTTGCTGTAAGACAGTGATCGGACTGGGATCTCCCAATAAGGCCAATACCCACGAAGTTCATGGAGCGGCACTAGGAGATGCGGAGATCGCGGCCGCCCGTCCCCACATCGGCTGGAATCACCTTCCATTTGAAATTCCCCAGGAGGTCTATGACCTTTGGGATGGACGGGCCAAGGGCAAGAAACTGGAAGAAGAATGGAATCAAAAGTTTAGCGAGTATGCGAAAAAATACCCTGTTGAAGCAGCCGAGTTCACACGGCGCATGTCAGGCGATCTGCCTGCAAACTGGCGCGATCACGTTGAAGGATTCATCAATCGCGTCAATGCTAAGGAAGAGACCATCGCCAGCCGCAAGGCTTCCCAAAATACGATCGAGGGGTTGGCCCCCGTCTTACCAGAACTGATCGGGGGATCAGCAGATCTGGCTGGATCGAACCTCACCCTGTGGTCTGGCTCAAAAGGAATCAGCCGTGATAGCGGTGGTAATTATGTTTATTACGGCGTACGTGAATTCGGCATGAGCGCGATGATGAACGGACTATCGTTGCACGGCGGGATCATCCCCTATGGCGCCACCTTCCTGATGTTCTCGGAGTATGCTCGAAACGCCCTGAGAATGGCTGCGCTGATGAAGATCCGTAATCTATTTGTGTTTACGCATGACTCAATCGGATTGGGTGAAGATGGACCCACCCATCAACCGGTCGAGCAGACCGCGACACTGCGCTACATTCCGAACATGGATGTCTGGAGACCCTGCGATACCGTTGAATCTGCAGTGGCCTGGGCACGTTCAATTGAACGCATGAATGGCCCCTCCACACTAATCTTCAGCCGTCAAAATTTACCCTTCCAAAAACGAGACGCAGCAACCATCAAGCTCATCGACAAGGGAGGCTATATCTTGTCGGAAGCGGCTGTTGGAAAGCCGCAGGCGATCCTCATCGCTACCGGCTCAGAGATTGGCTTGGCAATGAGCGCACAAAAAGAACTGGCCGACACGGGCATCCATGTCAGAGTGGTCTCGATGCCTTGCACCAATCTATTTGATCGCCAGGACCAATCCTACAAGGACAGCGTCCTGATTAAGGGCGTTCGCCGTGTTGCGATTGAAGCCGGGATATCCGACTTCTGGCGTAAGTACGTAGGTCTTGAGGGAGCGGTGGTCGGAATGGAGACTTTTGGAGAGTCTGCTCCAGCCAACGAACTGTTTAAACACTTTGGATTCACCGTTGAGAATGTAGTGAAGACCGTGAAGGGCGTCATCTAAATAATTGACAGAACAGTGGCGCGTAAACTAACACGCCACTCCAGTACACTTTCTATTTAAGGGGCTCATAAAATGACCATCAAAGTCGGCATCAATGGATTCGGTCGCATCGGCCGCATGGTGTTCCGTGCAGCAGTAGAAAACTTCCCAGATATCGAGGTCGTTGCCATCAATGACCTGCTCGAGCCAGATTATCTGGCTTACATGCTGCAACATGATTCAGTACATGGACGTTTCCGTGGCAGCGTCGTCGTTGAGGGAAATACACTGATCGTCCAAGGCAAGAGGATTCGTCTGACTGCGGTCAAGGATCCATCTGAACTAAAGTGGAATGAAGTAGGTGCCGATGTCGTGGTCGAATCCACCGGACTATTCCTCACCAAGGAGACTTGTGAGAAACACATCGCCGCCGGCGCCAAGAAGGTCATCATGTCCGCCCCCTCCAAGGACGACACGCCCATGTTTGTATACGGCGTGAATGACAAGACTTACGCCGGTCAAGCGATCGTTTCCAACGCATCGTGTACCACCAACTGCCTCGCCCCGATCGCCAAGGTATTGAACGATACCTTCGGAATCAAGCGCGGCCTGATGACGACCGTACACGCAGCAACCGCCACCCAAAAGACGGTTGATGGTCCCTCTAACAAGGACTGGCGGGGTGGTCGCGGCATCCTTGAAAACATCATTCCCTCTTCAACCGGCGCTGCCAAGGCTGTGGGTGTCGTCATCCCAGAATTGAATAAGAAGCTCACCGGAATGGCCTTCCGTGTACCCACCTCTGACGTGTCGGTGGTCGATCTCACCGTAGAACTCAACACGGAGACTTCCTATGCTGAGATTTGCGCGGCCATGAAATCGGCATCTGAAGGCTCGATGAAGGGTGTGCTCGGGTATACTGACGAGAAGGTCGTCTCCACCGACTTCCGTGGAGACAGTTGCACTTCCATCTTCGATGCAGAGGCCGGAATGGCACTCGATAGCAGTTTCGTCAAGGTCGTTTCTTGGTATGACAATGAGTGGGGCTACTCCAGCAAAGTTCTGGAAATGGTTCGCGTAGTCGCTAAGTAGCGTGTAGTGCAATACAGCGCGTAGGAACAAAACATCCGCTGTGCTTTCACGTCGCAGTTATCTGACAATCTAAGGGGTGGCTTATGAGCCACCCCTTAGACTTTATATAAATTTGGAGCTTTCCATGTCCGTCATCAATCTCGTTGACCTCGATCTCAAGGGTAAGCGTGTATTCATTCGTGCCGATCTCAATGTCCCCATCAAGGACGGCATGGTTACATCCGATGCTCGCATTACCGCCTCCATGGCTACTATCAATCACTGCCTAAACAGCGGTGCTAAGGTCATGGTGACCTCTCACCTAGGCCGCCCCGAAGAGGGTATCTGGTCTGAAGAGAATTCTCTCAAGCCAGTCGCTGACAATATTGCCGCACGTCTGGGTAAGCCTGTGAGGTTGATTAAAAATTGGGTCGAGGGCGGATTTGAGGTCGCGGAAGGTGAGCTGGTCGTTCTAGAGAATTGTCGCATCAATAAAGGTGAAAAGAAGAATCTAGATGAGACTGCCCAGAAATATGCACGTCTGTGCGATATCTTCGTGATGGACGCATTCGGCACCGCACACCGTGCAGAGGCATCAACCCACGGTATCGCAAAGTACGCACCCGTTGCTTGTGGGGGCATCCTCTTGACCCAGGAGTTAGAAGCTCTGACCAAGGCGCTGCTAAACCCAGCCCGGCCGATGGTGGCCATCGTCGGTGGTTCCAAAGTCTCAACCAAACTGACTGTACTTGAGTCCCTATCCGATAAGGTTGATCAGATGGTGGTCGGTGGCGGTATTGCTAACACCTTCCTCAAGGCCACCGGCAAAAATGTCGGCAAGTCCTTGTGCGAGGATGATCTGATCCCGACCGCAAAGATGCTGATGGATAAAATGGCAAAACGTAATGCATCCATTCCAATCGCGAAGGACGTTGTGGTCGGTAAAAAATTCGACGCGAATGAACCTGCTGTGCTGAAGGATGCGGGTACAGTTGCCGATGATGAGATGATCTTCGATATCGGACCAAAGAGCGCTCAAGAACTGGCAGACATTATTATGAAAGCCGGTACGGTGGTATGGAATGGTCCGGTCGGCGTGTTCGAGTTTGATCAGTTTGGTGCTGGCACCAAGACCATCGCCATGGCGATTGCCAATACCAACGCATTCACCCTGGCAGGTGGTGGCGATACTATCGCCGCGATTCAGAAGTACGGCATCTATGACAAGATATCCTACATCTCGACTGCCGGAGGCGCCTTCCTCGAATTCCTGGAAGGTAAGAAACTACCCGCTGTCGAGATACTAGAAGAACGTTCGCGCTAACCCCTGAGACACCCCTTACCGACACTCACAGAATGATCCGAAGAACAAAAATCGTTGCAACCCTTGGACCTGCGTCCAGCACTCCAGAAGTTCTAGAACGAATGATCAATGCAGGGGTTGATGTAGTCCGTATTAACTTCTCCCACGGCACCCGGGAGGAGCACATCGAGCATGCTGAGCTCGCTCGTTCGCTTGCCCGTGCTGCAGGTCAGACGGTGGGCGTGCTGGCAGATCTGCAGGGCCCAAAAATTCGTATCGGCAAGTTCGAGCATGGGAAGATCACTCTGAAGGCAGGTGATAAGTTCGTACTGGACGCTGACTGTGAACTGGGGGATCAGGAAAAGGTTGGCCTGGATTACAAAGAGCTGCCCAATGATGTTGGAACAGGGGTAACACTGATGTTAGATGATGGACGTATTGTACTGGGCGTCTCACAGGTCAAAGGGCGCCAAGTCCATTGCGTGGTAGAACAGGGTGGTGTTCTCTCTAACAATAAGGGGATCAACCGTAAGGGGGGCGGGCTCAGTGCGCCTGCATTAACCCCCAAGGATATGGAGGACATTAAGACTGCAGCAGCCCTCAAAGCGGACTACCTCGCGGTATCCTTCCCACGCACCGGTGAGGATATGCGGTGGGCTCGTGACTTAATGCGTGAGGCCGGCGGCAGAAGTCTGATGATGGCAAAGATTGAGCGTTCAGAGGCGATCCTGGCTCTGGACGATATCCTACAAGCCTCAGATGCCATTATGGTGGCCCGTGGTGACCTGGCAGTGGAGGTGGGTGATGCGGTGGTCCCTGCACTGCAAAAGAGAATGATACGTGCTGCACGTCTCAGTAATAAGCTTGTGGTGACCGCCACTCAGATGATGGAGTCCATGATCACTAGCCCAATCCCGACCCGGGCTGAGGTGTCAGATGTCGCCAATGCGGTGCTAGATGGCACTGATGCGGTCATGCTATCTGCTGAATCCGCCGCTGGTGACTATCCAATTGAATCAGTCGAGGCCATGGCCAGGGTATGCCTGGAAGCAGAAAAAGAATTTCTGGCAAGTCAGGACCAACGACGCATCCAGTCGGGCCTCCCGGACACCATCGAGGAGGCGGTCGCACGTGCCACCATGTTCACCGCCAGCAATCTCAAGATCCGTGCCATTGCCGCACTTACACAGAGTGGCCGTACGGTTCTGTTGATGTCTCGCAGAAACTCCAATGTGCCCATATTTGCTCTGAGCCCACAGGAGGACACCCGCCGTAAGATGACTCTATTTCGAGGCGTCTACCCAATTAAGTTTAACGGCGGATCGAATGATCCAGAGTCGATTCTGGACCTGGCTGAGACTGAACTACTTAACCGAGGTGCGGTTCGTAATGGAGACCTGATCATCATGACCATCGGCGAGCCGGTCGGGAAGGCAGGCGGTACCAATACCATGAAGATCGTCAAGGTTGGGGAGCACAGAAAGGCATAATCGAGACCTGTTCTAAAAGAAAGGGCCGGCAGTTTCTTCCCGGTCATCTATATTAGTTTAGTATTTACGAATTTTTCATCAGCATATTATTACTAGGAGGAGACTCAAATGGCACTCGTATCATTACGGCAATTATTGGATCATGCAGCGGAAAATGGCTATGGCCTTCCCGCTTTCAATGTGAATAACCTGGAGCAGATTCAGGCCATTATGCAGGCGGCTGATGAGTGCAACAGCCCGGTCATCATGCAAGGCTCTGCCGGCGCGCGCAAATACGCCGGTGAAGCCTTCCTGCGACACCTGATCGAAGCGGCGGTCGAGTCCTATCCTCATATCCCCATTGTCATGCACCAGGATCACGGTGCATCACCCTCAGTCTGCATTAACGCAATCCGCAGCGGATTCTCCAGCGTTATGATGGACGGATCACTGGAGGCCGATGCCAAGACACCATCATCATATGAATATAACGTCGAAGTTACCGCTAAGGTGGTCGAGATGTCACACGCGGTCGGCGTTTCTGTTGAGGGAGAACTGGGCTGCCTAGGCTCGCTCGAAACCGGCATGGGTGAGGCGGAGGATGGTCACGGAGCAGAGGGCAAGTTATCACATGACCAATTGCTAACCGACCCGGAGCAGGCCGCTGACTTTGTTAAAAAAACGGGTGTGGACGCCTTAGCGATCGCCATCGGTACCTCACACGGTGCTTATAAATTCACCCGTAAGCCGACCGGTGACATTCTCGCCATCGAACGCATCAAGGAGATTCACAGACGCATTCCCAATACCCACCTGGTGATGCATGGATCCAGCTCCGTACCCCAGGAGTGGCTCGATATCATCCGCGAGTTTGGCGGAGAGATGAAAGAGACCTACGGCGTACCCGTTGAAGAGATCCAGGAGGGGATTAAGAATGGCGTGCGCAAGATCAATATCGATACCGATATCCGCCTCGCCATGAGCGGTGCAGTCCGCCGTCATCTCGCCAAGAACAAGAGCGAGTTCGATCCGCGGAAATTCCTCAAGGATGCAACTGCTGCCGCTAAGGATATCTGCAAGGCTCGTTTTGAAGCATTCGGCTGCGCCGGACAGGCTAGCAAGATCAAGCCCATCATGCTCGATAGCATGGCCAATCGATATGCCAAGGGTGAACTGCGGGCCGTGATTAAGTAGTCTCGCAAACTCAATCCAGATTAAAGAGAGGCAACCTCAAAAGGGTTGCCTCTCTTTTTTTATCAAACAGATCGATCGACTGGATGCACTGCTATTACCAGAATGGCTTGATCTTAATAAACTGCATCCAGGCCCGCTCCAGTTCGGTTTTTTTCAGTGAGGCCAGACCCTCGCTCCAGCCGAGGACCATGCCAAACGCTTCCTGCTGACTCCGGGCATCTCCCTCCAGAGGCACCTCGTTCAGCAATCTTTTGGCATTAGCAGTGTCATTCATCGCGCCTAGGGCGCCTTGCAATGTAGATAAAGTCCGAATGTAGCGCCTTGTCTTACTGGGTGGATAAAATCCAGCAAAAAATTCAGCGGCATAACGCTGCTTCTTAGCGACGATGCGAAGATCATGCCGCTCCGCCACACTGAAACTCGTCAACCCCTTCCCGTGCTTTATCATTTTCCGATGGCGGTTCGCCAGGAGTCCATCTGCAAGCTCCTTCGCCGTCATTCCTGATTGAGTCCCCACCATCTTGATGGGCGCTGTGTCAGTCTGGTTCAGCCAGCCTTCCTCAGTTAACCACTCACCCATCTGCAGCATCAACTGCACATAATGAATTGACTCGATGGCGTGACATGCAGATTCATGGTGCTGCCTTCTCAACCGGTTACATCTATCCTGTAATGCTGCCATTCCGGGGTGTTCGGGGAAGCTCGCGCACATGGGGACCAGTGTCTCCATCACAAAGACATCCCAGTCTCGGGCTGGCCCCAATTGGCTATTAAGCCACTTCAGCTCCCGAGCCATAGGAGAGAGTGCATCCTTAGACAAGGCCTTGGAGAAGATACTCATTGCTGAGCGCTGCCGCCTCAGTGCGACACGCATCTGATGTAG